>DATFYN010000189.1:0-5537 GCA_035315025.1 Myxococcota bacterium | reverse complement strand
GTTGTGGCGGAGGGTCGCGCATGGCGCTCGATGGGAGTGTGGAGAGGTGCCTCGCGCTTAGCGATCGCCATGGCTGGGCACGAGCCTACGCCAACGAGGACCCGAAGCTGGGGTGAAATACGACCACAGGCCGACGCCCAGCCTCCACGAGCTTCCGGTAGTAGCCCGCATCGTCGAGGTCGACCGACAATCTCTGCAGGCGTCGTCTCGTCCTGGAACGTCTCCATGACGATCTCCAGCATGGCGACCGGGCGGTCGTCGGGGCCATCTACGCGGAACAGACGGCTGCCCCGCACGAAGTTGTCCTCGCTCTCCACGGTGCAGCCCGGGAAACCGCCCACAAGCCAGTCGGTGACGGCCCGGATCTGCTCGGGAGTGTTCGGGAGTGGCGCGCGAGTGCATAGGAGTACTCCAAGCACACGGTCGCATTAAGGATCGGCGGCCGGATGATCTCCGAGACCCATGGGGCCAACCGTCCTCGGATCCAGGTAAATCGGACACTGAGATCAGGGATTTGGCCGTTCGCCCCCTCGTCATCGGCACGGCCACCGCCCCACCCTGACGAACCGCGCGTGGCCTGGATCACCGCCACGGTCGGCGTCGCGGCGTAACGTCGTGGAATTCCTACGAACCAAGCGCCCCGCAGTTCTTGCTCCTCGTGGGAACGGTCGTGGTCATCCTGACTGTCGTGCTGGGCGGAAAGGGATAGATCCCATCAGTGAGGGTCGGCGCCGGCCCAGGGGTGGTCTCCCGCGATGCGCTTAGCGCCCGGCGCAGTACGCGGTCTCGCGCAGTTCACCGAGCGCTCGGCGCTGAATCATCTTGGCGCGCCGATCTAAGCGCTAACGCTTGGTCGCACGCGGGCCACGCTCGCGCGGCGCTCAGCGCTTGGACAGCGATGCACTTCGCGCTTGGCGCTGGGCGAAAAAGTCGCTTCAAGCGCTCCAAACCAGTTGCGGGGACCGGATCGGAACCGGCTCAAGTGCGCCTCGCCCGAGAGAAGCGAGGGCGCGTCCTGGCATAGGCGGCCATGCCAGCGAGCCCGGAGCCGAGGAGCAGAGCGAACGGCTCGGGACCTTCCGCAAGCTCCGACCGGTCGAAGATGTGGAGCAGGAAGAAAGTGCCAAGCGGATGTCGTGGTCGAACGACTGGAGACTGAAGATGCGTTGCAACTTTCCGGTCTCGACCACAGTTTGGGGGCACCACCGGGCTCGGAGCGTGCCATAGCCGTCAATGTCAGAGAAATTTTTGCAGAGCGTCGGTCGTCTCCCCGGGCCGTTCCTCCAGCACCCAATGTCCAGTGTCCTTCAGCACGACAACCGTTAGCTCCGAAGCGACCAGCTTCATTTGTTGGGCCAGCACTTCTCCCAATGCCTTCTCACCGCCGATCACAAGAACCGGCATTGTTAGCTTGGTCTGAGAGAGTTGAGCGAAATCCTTTGCGGCTTGCTGGAACGAGGCGAAGTACGCCCAGCCCGCGCGCATGCGTCCCGGGCGTGCGTAAGCAGCTGCGTAGGCTTTGCGGTCCGCTTCAGGAATCGAATGCGTTTTGTCTGCTGCGAAGTCATTCCAGAAATGTTCGAAATAAGTGCGCTCGCGACCTTGAACCAGAACTTCGGGGGTCGGACCGTTGAAGCGGAAATGCCAGAAACCCGGATCGTTGTAGATGGCCTCCCACTCACCCACGCCTGGGAGGAAGGCATCCATCACAACCAGCTTCGACACTTCCGAAGCGAATTGCGCGGCGTAGGCGTATGCAACCATCAGACCGATGTCGTGGCCCACAATTTCCGCTTTCTGGACGCCCAGCGAACGGGCAAGCGCATGAATGCGGATCGCGGCCGTTTTCATGTCTAGACCGTTCTCCGGGATCGCCGAATCTCCAATGCCCGGCAGGTCCGGTGCGATCACCGTGAATCGCTTGGCCAGCACTGAAATGATCGGCTTCCACATCCGCGAGGTCTCCGCGTAGCCGTGCAGCAAAATAAGCGGGGTACCTTGGCCCGCGGTCATGTAATGAATCTTGACGCCGTCGATCTCGGCGGTGTGGGAATCGATGGTCTCTTCTAATGTGTCAGCGTACCGTTTCATGACGGCTCCTGGATTGGAAGTTGAATTCCCTAAATTGATATGCACTGTGAACTATACAGCCCGAGTGGTCGAGGTCACCGACTCGTTGCCGCAGTTCGCGGAGTTCCCGCCGAAAACCGGCTAGAGAGTGGCTCAAGACTCGAAACGCACCTCACGGAGTGGCGAGTTTCGCTCCGGGAAGCCGACGTCGCGAATGGAAATGTGGCCATCCGTGAACCTCAGATCGAGTCTTGGGTCAGACTCCTAGCCGCGCCGCGCGCGCCCTCCCGCGCCTGAGCGTGCCGAGCCCAAGCGCTTGGCTCCTGCGGGAGCTGGCCAGTGAGGCGCTTCGCGCTGAGCGCTTGGTACCGCGCACACAACTATCGCCGGCTCCCGGACCCGACGCAGCAAAGCCACGCTCTGTAGCAAGAATCGTTAACGGGCCCGCTAACCCTCGCTTCCGTGCCGACGCAGCGGCGCCGCCTCGTTCGAGCGGTCGTCGCCCCCTTCGAGAAACGACCGGTTTTCGCTGGCCTCGAGCCGCTTCGCGGAGCTCAACGACGACGTGGGGTTTGCAGGTCACTCGCGCGGGGGTTTTCCGAAAGGCAGCGAACTCGGGCGCTGTCCTACCCCGAGGGTCGCGGAGCTCCCCGAAGTTGCGGGCGCGCGCCGCGGCCTAAGGGCCGTGTCGCGAAATCCTGTTCGCCGGCGAGCATCCAGCGGCCCGCAACCCGGCGAACCATCGGTATACAGTTGGGAAGCACACTGCGTCTCAAAGAGAGAAGATTTCGCGACGTCCAAAGTACCCGCGGCCACAACGAATTCATCGACGGAGAGGCACGTCCGAGCTAGGGTGCTGGTTGCATCGTGCAGCGGGATATTGTGAAGGCAATTGCCGCTCTAGCGGCGGCATGAGGGCTGGTAGCCCGCGGCGCGGAGGGCAAAGGTTCGATGACCTCACCGATCAACACGGCCTTCATGAAGCTCTCCCGTCGTGCTGAAGCGAGTGCCAGGGAGACGCTGATTCAGACATTCGTGGACGTTGGTCCTCTCTTCACCCTGCTCTCCAGCCATGATCACCAGATCTTGTACGGGAGACGCGGCACTGGGAAAACCCATGCTCTCACGTACTTGGCTAACAGTCGCGAGTCCATGGGCGACGCAGTTGCATTCGTCGATCTGCGCAACATCGGATCTAGTGGCGGTATTTACGCCGACCCGAACCGTACCATCCAAGAGCGCGCCACCTGTCTCCTTGTAGACACACTTTCGGCGATCCATGAATCGCTCTTGTCATTCTTGGTCGATTCCTCCCCCGTCCCAGACCTTTCCATAACTGGGCCGATTCTCGACGAGTTGGCCCAAGCGATCACTGCTGTCCGAGTTGTTGGTTCGATCGAGGAAGAAGACACCGCCGCAGTCAAAGAAGGGAAGCGTCCGGCGCCAACATGGCGGGGTCACTCGGGTCATCTGGCGCCTCCACCAAGTTGACGCTCACCGCGTCGCACGCGGCAGAGGGAACGCTCAGTCATAGGACGCGGCGGAGCGGCACCGAGCAGCTCCATGTCAATTTTGGTTCTACAGGGGCCGCCTTCCGCCGACTCGCCGCGGCAATGAACGGCAAGCGACTCTGGATCCTCCTCGATGAGTGGAGCAGCGTACCGGGAGAATTGCAGCCTTACCTGGCTGACCTTCTCCGGCGCTCCCTCTTCGCCACGCCAGGCGCAACGGTCAAAATCGCCGCCATCGAGCAGCGTGCACATTTCCAACTTCCACCCAGCGGTGGTGACTATGTAGGGATCGAG
Organism: Myxococcota bacterium; assembly: GCA_035315025.1. Taxonomy (GTDB): domain Bacteria; phylum Myxococcota_A; class UBA9160; order UBA9160; family UBA9160; genus UBA9160. The sequence continues at coordinate 1,662 of DATFYN010000189.1, read as the reverse complement.
ATCGGTGCTGATGCATCGGCCGATATCAATCTCGATGACTTTATGGTTTTCGACAACGATGCGGATCGGTCGAGCGAATTCTTTCGCGACCTTCTGTTTCGACATTTCTCAGCCATAGCTCCCGAAGCGAAGATTTCCAGCGCCGCGGAGCTTATCCGCCAAGCGTTCACGCAAGTACGCGCCTTCGAGGAGTTTGTGCGCGCAAGCGGTCTAGGTGCGCGCGTCGATCTCGTTGTAAGGCCAGCCCGAGAACTTCGGCACACTGCCCTATTCCAGGGCTTGAATCGCCGCGCGCTTGAGCGAGTCAGTACTGGCGAGGTACCGCTGCACCGTTTGGAGATCCTTCCACCCTCCCAGCTCTCGAACAGTATTAAGATCGACGCCCTTCACAAGGAGACCCGACGCGAACGTGCGTCGGAGCATGTGAAGTCCGGGGCGGTCAACGCCATCATAGAGTCCAGCTTGCCGAAAGATCTCCCGGACGGGTTCGGCTGCATTGACCCGCGGACCGCCCTCATTCCCCTCGAAAAGCCACGAATCTGGCCGTGGCTCGCCAAGGCTCTCGACGTGGAGAGCGAGGCGCCCTGCGAGCCGTGCTCCGATGGGTACGGCGCGCTCCTCGTGCGACTTCGGGGTCCACCCGGGCTTCGCTGCCACCCGGACACGTCCCCCTCGGAAATCGATGTCGCGGACTTGGAGGTGCAGGATCTCTTGGTGGCGCAGCCCCGCGCGAGCCGCGAGGAGTAGCATGAGGTCGAATGGCGCTGGGGCACCCTCGAGTAGCGCCTCGAGCTGCTGGTCTTCTAGAATCGACGGGATCCGGCGTGTGACCCGCAGGAGCTTCACTCGAGGCGGCACCCGCCCTTCCAGCGGCGCGCCGGGCTCCGTAGCCAGGCGGAGTGCGGCACGCAGCACGCGGAGCGCTCCGTTGATCGTCTCGGGCGAGACGCCCTCGGCGTGGCGCTGCTTCACGAACGCGTCGAAGTCCGCCGCGTGGCACCGTAGAATACCTCAAGGCGTGCTGCGTGGAGCCCCGCCTGATGGATCGTCCGGCTCTTGCCGCGCAGGCGGAGCGACGCGAGGTAGCCGCCCAAAACGTCGCCGAGGGCAGCGTACCCCCGCGGCGCGGGCATCTCGTGGAGCTCGTCCAGGATCCTTCGTGCCTCGATCTTTGAGGCCCCGACGGACCGCCGCACCCGGTCGCCGTTGACGCAGACGTCCACCTGCCAGGACCGCCCGCGCTTGCGAATCTGCCCCTTGACTGGCACCTTGCTTCCTCCCCTTGTGCCAATTTCACCGTCACAGGTCGGGGGGAAGATTAGAGGGAAAAAGCCTAGCAAAGTGAACATGTTGCCCGGGTGGCGGAATTGGTAGACGCACCAGATTCAGGGTCTGGCGGTCGCAAGGCCGTGCTGGTTCGAGTCCAGTCCCGGGCACCACAACCTAACCTGCTTCCACAACAGCACTTTTCGCCTCCTCTCAAGATCGGGCAATGGGACTCCGTGATTGCAGGATCAGCACTGAACAATGGCGTGGCGTCCGGCCAGCTTGATCGGGTCCCGGTGCGAATCCGCCTCCTGCGAGAGACCAAGAGGCTCCCGACCGCGCTTTCGGCCGATGAGGTCGAGCGGCTTGTCGCTCTCGCCCCTTCACCGTACGACC
>DATFYN010000188.1:0-3181 GCA_035315025.1 Myxococcota bacterium | reverse complement strand
ACCATGCTCGTCGCATAGAACGACCAGCAAGGTGGTCTGCCAAAGCGCTTCGTTCGCTCGCAAAGCGTTGTAGATGGCAGCCAGTAGCGCCTCGCCTTCAAACACGTCGTGGGGAGGATGATCGTCGCTCGCGTGGGGATCCAGGTAGCTCGGCTCAATCCACGCGAATGCTGGAAACTCGGCCGGCGGGCCTGCAGCGTCCGCGAAGAAGGTTGTCATCGGACAGTGTCGAGCGGCATTCTGAGGCTCCCATTGATGCACCAGAAGCAGAGAGAGGGGGACGTCTCCGAAGTACACCTTCCACGACTGGTTGCACTCATTCAATCGGTCGAAGACGGTCGCCTGGTCGTACCAGTGCACATCCAGATTCATGATTCCAGAAGGCATCTTGACCCGCCCCACCGACGTCCCGCTCATCGCGAACAATCGGTTGGGCCACGTCGGTCCTGGAACAGATGCGAACCACCGATCGCATACCATGAAGTACCGAGCCAACTTGTGGAGCGCGGCTAGTGTGCCCAGATCGTGGTACTTCATGACCTCAGCGCGTTCAGCCGGCGGCGAGTTCGGGTACTCATGCGCATAGTCAAGGACGAAGCCGCTGTTGTGATTGGCAAGCTGGGCCAGCACGTTTTCGAGCTCGTGCTTGGGATCGTTCACAAGCGTGCGAGCCGCACCTGAAGTCTGAGGATACGGCATCGCACCATCGGAGTTCGTGCGAGGAGTCCCTTCCTGGATGCCATCCAAGCTCGGGTGGACCTTCTGGCAACATCCCAACATGTGGTCAAACGACCGGTTCTCGAACATCAGCACCACGACGTGCTGGATAGCGTCACCCGGCTGTGATCCATTCGGCATCGCGAAACCTCGCGCGTGGAAATCGCATGCACAGGAACTGGGATGACCGTTTCGGAGTCTGGTGAGTACACGTTGACACTTTCAGCGCGCGAGAGCCACCGCACAGCTCGTTGTTTGGCCTGCCGCACAGGGACAGACCCGGAGGGCGCTGTGCCCTCGTTCCGCACGAATCGCGCCTCCCGCCTGAGCTCGGCTACGGATTCCGACCCGACGGGGCACGGCATCCATCCTCAGGTGCGAAACAGAAACTCGGTGTGAAGGCGTCCTCGCGTTTCCTTTTTCGCACCAAGTGACGCTCTCGGCCAAGGCCAAACTGACCGCACGTTGGTGGGCGAAGGGGTAACCCTGCGCAGGAGAACGGGTGCCTGTTGCGTCGCGAGGAGGAAAAGGAAAAGGGAGGCACCAGTTGTGTCAGCTCGCGCTCGCAGCTCTACCCAGCTTGAACTGGAACTCTGGCTGGGCGCTTCCGCCGGCTCTCACGTCACCTTAGCTTAGGCGCGGAGCCTGCGGCCTGGCGGAGGTTCGGGGATGAGCGTTCCAGCGCCGCGCTGCAGCGCAGCCCGGAGCCAGCGCCACGCGCGCCGAAATCCTGGGGAGAGCCGAAACTCCGCGCCACGCACGCGTCGCAACTCCGGTCCAATAGAGCGCGATCCGAGCCCTTCGAGGAGTCTTAACGCCTCCTCGCGTTGGCGCGTCCTGGCGAGAAGCCGGACGAGATCGAGCACGGTCTCGAAGTGCCACGGCTCGATCTGGCGAACGCGCCGCAGGAGATAGATCGCCTGCGGCTGAAGATCACGCCGACGAAAGTGCCCGCGGGCCTCGAGCAGGGTTTGCGCAGCCTCACCCCGACGCCCCTTTTCCCGCTGCAGGTCCGCGGTCGCCTCCCACGCTGCCAGCTCGCGCGGCAGGTGCCGTGCCGCTGCCCGGAAGACCGCGAGCGCGAGGTCTGGGCGTCCCGAGCTCGCGTGGGCCCGCGCTGCGGTTCGGAAGCTCACCCAGGCGTCGAAGCACAGCCCTGTCTGCGCGAGGAGGGGCGCGACCTTCTCGTGGATGTCTCCATTGTCGGGCTCTACGGCGAGCACCCTGCGGTAGAGCGAGATTGCGCGGCTATACCGCCGTCGAGCGGCGGCCTGGTAGGCCGCCGCGAGGACGCGAGTTCGGTCGTAAGCCGGTCGTCTGGCGAAAAACCCCATCCCATCACCCGATGTCTGGCCTGCCTGGCCTATCGGAGTGTGGAATACGATCCCCCGTGACGAGGCGCACGTTCGCCACGAGGGTGGAGAGCGCGCCGCGTCTTTTCAAAGGCTCCGGCAGGACCCTCCGCATGCCGGGAGGACCTGCGCGCCGAGCTACCGAGGCCGTTCACAGAGCCGGGAACAGCAGAGAATCGATTTCTCAGAACGACATCTCCTCGATTGGTTTGACCTTCGATGGTGTTGGCTTCGTTCGTGCTCGATGACGAGGCGGCCCGCGGAGAGCGACCGTTCTAGCCTCCCCCTGCCGGAATCTCTTTCAGGAAGAGGCTTTCCGGATGCCATTTCCTACACCTGCTCCTCCTGAGCCGTCGGCCACCGTCGGTGTCTACAGCTAGGGGTGTCACCGATCGACGCTCAGTCTTGTGACGGGGGTCACAGACGCAAGACGAACCTTAGAGGGAGAATGACGACAAGTCTGCGGTCGCCAGCGCGTGGGAGGTATAAGCGGCTTGACCTCACCGAGCGTCCACTCCGAAGTCGATACCCGAGTGCTCGACACGAGAGGGCTTTCTCGACGGGCCAAGGAAGCACTCTCGAGACGGGGGGACTCGGAGTTCCCGTCAGACCCGCTCGGGCCGGCAAGAGGCATCGTGCTTTCGGGGATTGCCGGACTTCTCCTGTGGATAACCCTTACTGTTGTTGGATATTTGCTCGTAGAAGGGGCTTGGTTGTGAGGGTTTCCACGCATGGAGAATGCACCGGGCGCTGCTGCGAAGGCGCCGTACGTCCCAAGGCAGCTGCCCCAAGACCACCCCGCCGGCTGCCAGCCAGAATTGTCACGGGCTAACCCAGGGCTGAACTAACCCCAATGCCGGGTAGTTTGCGCGAATCCCTCGTCTGATCGCTGGGTTGGTTGGCGTGCGTCCGGAGGGATGCCCCCCCGCGGAGTTGCGGGTCTGATGTCTTACGTCTATAAAGACGTAAGATATGAGCCGCTCGCTCCTTGAGCGCCGGCGCCGGATCCTCGCGCGGCTCCCGCCCCTCGAGGAGATCCTGCGCGGCAGCGTGGTGGTGCGCTCCCTGCGCTGTGGCAAGCCGAGCTGCCACTGCGCCGAGGGCGAGGGCCA
>DATFYN010000187.1:0-5670 GCA_035315025.1 Myxococcota bacterium | reverse complement strand
GCTTGTACTGGACGCGGTTCGTGTCTTGGTACTCGTCGACCATGACGTACTGCCAGCGCCGCCGGTAGTGCGCCGTCACCTCTGGAAAGCGCTCGAAGAGCTGCGTGGTCTGGAGAATGAGGTCTCCGAAGTCGAGCGCGTTGGCCTCAGCCAAGAGCCGCTGGTAGGTGGCGTAGACTTCGCTCGCGAGCTCATCGTCGAGGTCCCGTGCCGAACGCGCGGCTTCGGCCGGAAGGATGCCGGCGTTTTTCCACTGATCGATCCGCCAGCGCAGCCGCCGCGGCTCGTTGAGCTTGGGATCGAGACCGCGGCGTCGCAGCGCCTCCTTCACCTGACCGAGCGAATCGTCTTCGTCGTAGATCGCAAAGCCGCGCGAGAGGCCGAGGTGCCCGATCTCCCTGCGCAATATCCGTACACACGCAGCGTGGAAGGTCGTGACCCAAACGCCATCGGCAGCAGGACCAAGGAGCTTTGTCACCCGCTCGCGCATCTCGCCTGCGGCCTTGTTCGTGAAGGTCACGGCAAGAATCGCATCCGCCGGGATCCCGCAGGCTCCAATCAAATACGCGATACGGTGTACAAGAACGCGCGTCTTCCCGCTGCCGGCGCCAGCCAGAACAAGCAGCGGGCCCTCGGTCGTCTCGACGGCCCGGCGTTGCTCTGGATTCATACCTTCGAGAATTGACTCGCCGAGCACCGCTTTGGCTCTCCTCAAGGATCGGTTATTTCGACGGGGGTCGATGCAGAGTAATCGAGATGGGCTCTCCGCTCAATCGGTTTCGAAGTCCGCTTGCCCGCTGAGCTCGGCCAGGAGTGTGCGCACGCGCCGACATGCCTCCGGGACCGCGGCCAGGCCTGCGACCGATAGGCCCTCGCCTCGTTCGGCCTCGAGCTCGACCGCCACGATGCGCAGCGCTGGCCGCCGGCGCCCAAGCGCGGCGGCGAGTGCGAGAGCGTCTACGACCCCGAGCGCGTGGCTTGAAAGGGCGGGACCGCGCGCGAGCTGCGCGGGAGAGAGGACGCGTACGCTTCCAGGTGACGCGCCTGAGCGCAGCGCGTCGACGAGTACCGCGGCATCGATCCCTTCGAGCTCGTCGAGCAGATCCACCCCAGGGCGATCGCACACCACCGCGGCCGCACCGCCCGGCAGCGTTTCGCGGCTGAGCTCGCGCGCCACCTCAAGTCCGATTGCATCGTCGCCATTCGGCGAGCCCAGCCCGATGACCTTGATCCTCACGCTGGGCTGCGGCGCTCGATCTCAAGCGTCAAAAAGTGGGTTGAGCACGAGATACAAGGGTCGTAGTTGCGAATCGCCATCTCGCAGGCGCGACGCGCCTCCTCGTGCGGAAGTGCGAGGACGCCGGGGGCGAGCTCCCTCAGGTCCGCTTCGATGCAGTCTTGGTTCTGGGCGGTGGGCGGCACAATCCGAATCGCCGAGACATAGCCCCGGTCGTCTGTCTCGACCCGCACGTAGAGGAGACCGCGCGGTGCCTCCGTCGCACCATGGCCCACCCCGGCGCGCGGTGTGAACTCCGCCGCCGGCGCTGGCGGGGGTTCGAACGCGCGGATCACGCGAAGGGCCTCGTCGAAGGCGTAGATCACCTCGATAGCGCGAGCAAAGACGCTGGCATAGGGATCCGGGGAGGAGAGCCTTGCCGCGACGCTCTCGCGCGCGGCGAGCGCAGCAGGGGAGAGCCGATCGCTGTTCTGGAGCAGCCGCGCGAGGGGACCCACGAGGTAGCGGCCGCCGTCCATCCGACGGCAGTGGAGCGCGGTCGAATGCGGAACCTGGTGCTCGCTGAACGCCGTCGCGAACTCCGCGGCTTCGATGTCGAGACCGGTCGACGAGACGATACGACCCTCGTTCATCGGGTACTCCGAAGGGTGGCGCAGCGAGACGAGCTCGATGGCCTGGGGACGGCTTGGCACCGGCAGCGACGCGAAAAAGCGCAGCGCAGCTTCCGCCTCACCGCGGGCGCGAACGATCTGCTCCGCGAGTTCCCCGAGCTCGGCACGGGTGGGTGTGCGAGAAAATCCGCCGATGCAGGCGCCGACGGGGTTCACCGGTCGACCGCCGAGCAGAGAGATGATCCGGTTGCCGAGCTTGCGCAGGCGCAGGCCTCGTTCGACTTCCCCAGGGTGGGAGCGCGCCACCGCGATCCCGTCATCGAGGCCGAGGTAGTCGGGTGCCGCGAGAAAGTACATGTGGAGAAGGTGGCTTTCGATCCACTCGCCACAATAGTAGAGACGGCGCAGTGCACGCACGGAGGGATGAAGCGTGATTTGAAAGATCGACTCCACGGCGTGGAGCGTACTCATCTGATAGGCGACAGGGCAGATCCCGCAGATCCGAGCCACCAGATCAGCGAGCTCACTCGCCGCGCGTCCGCGCAGAAAGGCCTCGAAGAAGCGCGGCGGTTCGTAGATCTCGAGACGCAGATCGATCACCCGATCGCCCTCAACCGTGAGATGTAGGGCGCCCTCTCCCTCCACCCGGGCCAGGGTCGCGATCTCGATCGTGCGCCGCTCGCTCATCTGCCCTCTCCCTTGCGGTCACCGACGCGGCGAAACGCGGGATGATTGCCAGTGATGCCGCGAAAGCGGTGCACAAGATCCGCAGGTTCGACGCCCAGCTCCTGGAAGTGATCCGCGAGCGCCTCGGGATTGGGGTCGTCACAAGGCCCGAAGCAGCCATAGCAGTCCCGTCCCAAGTGCGGGCACAGTGCGCCGCAGCCCGCTTTGGTGACCGGCCCCATGCAGGGCAGGCCCCGTGCGACGACGACACACACGTTGCCCTGCCGCTTGCACTCCAGGCACACGCTATGGCCGGGAAGGTCAGGAGTCGTGCCGAGGAGCGCCCGGGCAAGCACCCGGAGCACCTGTTCTTTGCTCACCGGACAGCCGTGGATCTCGTCATCGACCCGCACATGCGCGGAAATCGGGGTCGACGTGGGCAACACCTCGAGCCAGCGCGGCTCGGGATAGACCTGTCGCTTCCACTCCTCTACGTCGGCCCAGTTCCGCAGCGCCTGGATGCCTCCCGCTGTGGCACACGCGCCGATCGTGATGAGTGTGCGCGTTTGCTCGCGCACGCGGCGGATGCGTTCGGCGTCGCGCGGCGTGGTGATGCTCCCCTCCACCAGGGCGAGATCGTAGGGGCCCTCTAGCGAGCGACTCGACGCCTCCGGGAAGTGCGCGATCTCGATTCGCCGCGAGAGCCATAAGAGGTCGTCCTCGAGATTCAGGATCTGGAGCTGACAGCCATCGCAGGAGGCGAACTTGTGAACGGCAAGCCGGAGTCGACGGGGCTCGCCCAGCGCAGAGCCGCTCACAGGCCCCTCGTGAAGAGCAGCCGCTCGACGCGGGTTAAACGAAAGATCGGTCCGTCTTTGCAGACGAACTCCGGACCCAACTGACAATGTCCGCACAGCCCGACGGCGCATTTCATATTTCGCTCGAGCGAGAGAAAGATCCGGTCGCTTGCCAGGCCACGGTGGCGCAGGTTCTGGATTGCATAGTGCATCATGATCTCCGGGCCGCACATGAGGAGCACGGTCCGGCTCGGATCGAACTCGATCTCGTCGAAGAGCTCGGTCACGACACCACTGCGGTCGCGCCAGGCGCGGTCCGGCTCATCGGTCGTCAGCAGCACGCGCGCATCCCCTTGTCTGCGCCAGTACTCGAAGCGTTCGCGATGGATCAGGTCAGACGGCTTCTTCACGCCGTGCACGATCGTGAGCCGGCCGTAGTTTGCGCGACGCCGAAACATGTAGTCGATGGCACCGGTGACCGGAGCGCAGCCGACCCCGCCCGTCACCACCACCACGTCCTTCCAGCGGGCCTCCTGCAGCGGCCAGCCCGTCCCATAGGGCCCGCGCAGCCCGAGCACGTCCCCGGGACCAAGCCCGTCGATCACTCTCGTCGTGCGCCCGACGATGCGGATCGTATGTTCGAGCGTCTCGTCATCGGGATCCGAGGAAATGGAGATCGCGACTTCGCCCACGCCGGGGACGTAGACCATGTTGAACTGGCCCGGCACAAAATCGAAGCGCGGGCGTGCGTCGGAAGCGAGCAGCCTCAGGCGATACGCATGAATGCTCGGGCCGTAGGAGCGCTTCTCCACGATCTCCGCCGGCTCGGGCAGGAGCGGGCTTCCAAGGCTCATCCACCGGGCTCCCGGAGCGCGCGCACTTCCTCCGTGAGATCGATCCCGACCGGGCACCAGGTGATGCATCGCCCGCATCCCACGCAACCCGATGTGCCGAACTGGTCGATCCAGCTGCCGAGCTTGTGCACGAGCCACTGGCGATAGCGGTCTTGGATCTTGGGGCGAAAGTTGAGGCCATAGACCTGCGCGTGGTCTCGGTTGAAGCAGGAATCCCATTCGCGGACGCGCACGGAGCGCACACCGGCTTCGTCCGGCTCTCCGAGGAGGGGCTCGTCTCGCTCGTCGTGACAGAAGCAGGTGGGACATACCATGGTGCAGTTGCCGCAGGACAGGCAGCGAGCGCCCACGTCCATCCAGCGCGGGTGCTCGAGATTGCGATAGAGCATCCCGGGCAGGTCCGCGGTTTCGAGGCTTCGTTGCATGGTCGCGGCGCACGTCTCAAGGCTCGTCCGCTCGCGGGTCAGCGCCTCCGCCGGCGCAGGGGCGAGCGGCAGCGCCCTGAGCACTTCCTCTCCTGCCACGCTCCCCGCCCGCACGAGAAAACCCTGCTCCTGCTCGGTCAAGGCGAGGTCGAAACCCTGCGTGGCCTCAGGGCCCGTCGCCATGGAAACGCAGAAGCAAGTGGAAGCCGAGCGGGTGCAGTTCACAGCGACGAGGAACAGCCGTCGCCGGCGCGCCGCGTAGTGGGGGTCTGGATAACGACCCTCGAGAAAGACTCGGTCCTGCACAGCAAGCCCTGCCAGATCACAAGCGCGCACGCCGATCACGGCGAGCTTCGGGGCGTCGGGTAGCGTCTCGTGCGCGCGAAAGGAACGGCCGTCGGGCTCGACTTGGAGGAGCTCCTCCCGCGGCGCGAACACATAGGGCTTGAGCGATCCGGGGCCGTTCACCACGTCGAAAAACGTGTCTCGCCCGCTGGCCTCGATTCGGTACTGGCCGGGCTGCTGGGCCTCGCGCAGGCCGTGCGGCAGCTCCTCCACGGCGCGGATCTCATCGAATACCACCGCCCCATCCCGTGGCACGGGGCCCACCACCCGGTACCCCCGCGCCCGCAGGGCGTCCAGCAGATGCTGAAGGTCGGCGCGCGCAAGGAACTGTGCGGGTGCGGGCTTCGCCCCAGTCACGTGCCTCCCTCCCTGGGCTGCGGTGGTGCACCAAACCGTACCAGGGACAGGAGCGGACGCGAGTCGGCCGTGCGACGACCTCGCGCAGGCTCCGCGCGGGGGCTTTCCTACTCGACGGTGACGCTCTTCGCGAGGTTTCGCGGCTGGTCCACATCCGTCCCCTTCAGCATCGCCACGTGATAGGCAAGGAGCTGGAGCGGGATGGTCGCGAGGACTGCGGTCAGGTACTCCCCAAGATCGGGCACGTACACCACGTCGTTCGCCTTGGCCGCGATGGTCGTGTCGCCTTCGGTCGCGACCGCGATCACCATGCCGTCGCGCGCACGCACCTGTTCGAGATTCGAGATCACCTTGTCGTAGACCGGGCTCTTGGTCGCG
>DATFYN010000186.1:0-2321 GCA_035315025.1 Myxococcota bacterium | reverse complement strand
GGTTGCCGTCGACCCGGTGAATGATATTTCGTCGACCCTTGGGTCCGTGGCCAACATCTCACCGAGGAGGTGGTCGGAGCTGGTGACGATATTCACAACGCCGGCGGGGATATCCGTCCGTTCGGCAATGATGCGTCCAAGCCGGGTCGCATTGAATGGCGTATCGGGCGCGGGCTTCAGCACTGCGGTGCAGCCAGCTCCGAGGACCTGTGCGAGTTTCGTGAGCGTGACTTCAAGAGGAAAGTTCCACGGCACGATGGCGCCAACGACTCCAACGGGTTCGCGGATGACCATCCGCCGCCCGAGATCATCGCTTGCTCTCTGCTCCTCCCATGGGTACTCGTCCAGCATGCGGAGCACGAAGGAGAACGCGTGATCGATCGGCGTATCGAGCTGCGCCGCATAGGTCAGGAGAACCGGTGTTCCGGCTTCCGCAACGAGTTCGGCGCGAAACTCCTCTCGCTCCTTCTTCAGGCCTTCGACCAGCTGCTCCAGACAGCGCTTGCGGAGATTGGTGTCAGTGGCCCACGGAGTGTCGTCAAACGCCCGCCGGGCCGCGCCAATAGCCGTGTCCATCTCGTGTGCGGCCGCGTCGGCGACGCTGCCGATGACCTCCTCGGTCGCCGGATTGGTGTTGGTGAAAGTCGCCCCCGTACTCGCGCCCACCAGGTGGCCGTCGATCAGCATCCTGTGTTCCGAAATCGTCATCGCGTCCCCAGTCTCTCCTGTCCTCATCCGGCATGGATGGCAGGTGACAGTCGCCTCCGTCTGCTGCTTTCGGGCACCGCCTCTGTACCCTGCGAATAGTACAGTTTCCATTGACGGGAAGTCGAGCATGCAGATTTCTACAATGACAGGGAGGCCACGGTGAATTGGGACTATGTGATCGTCGGAGGGGGTTCTGCAGGCTGCGTCCTCGCGGCTCGGCTTTCTGAGGATGGGAAGTCGAGGGTGCTCCTCATCGAGGCCGGCCCCAGGGACCGGTCGCCGTACATCCACGTCCCCGCTGGCCTCGTCAAACTGCAAGGGTTCCATTGGGGGTACCAAGACGAGCCGGACCCGTCTCGGATGGACCAGCAAATGGTGTGGATGGCCGGCAAGGTTCTGGGCGGAGGCAGCTCTGTCAACGGAATGGTGTGGGTTCGAGGAAACCCCGCTGACTACGACCACTGGGCAGACCTTGGATGTTCAGGATGGAGATACGACGATCTCCTCTCGTACTTCAAGAAGAGCGAAACCTATGAATGCGGCGAGGATGCCTTCAGGGGTGGCCACGGCCCCCAGCGCGTCGGTGGATCCCGCGTGCAGCACGAACTGACAGATGCCTTCATTGAGTCAGCCAACGACGCTGGCTTCCCAGCCAATGCGGACTACAACGGAAGAGTTCAGGAGGGCATCGGCGTCTGCCAGACGAACCAGCGCCGGGGTTTCCGGCACAGTGCGGCGCGGGCTTATCTCGGGGGCACGGCTCGCCGGAGAAATCTCGACTTGTTGACCTCGGCCACGGTGACGCGGATTCTTTTCGAAGGAACGAGAGCCGTGGGCGTCGAGCTCGAACGCGATGGCCATCTCGACCGGGTGATCGCAGACCAGGAGGTGATCGTCTCCGCCGGTGCGTTGGCCTCTCCGAAGATCTTGATGGTGTCTGGCATCGGAGAGGAAACCGAGTTGCGGAAGCAGGGAATACCTGTGATCGCTCACGTGCCGGGTGTCGGTAAGAACCTGCAAGAGCACCCTATCGCGACCATGCTGTGGAACGTGAATGTACCCACGCTGAACATGGACATGACACCCAAGGGGGTGGCACGGCATGGCTTGAATTTTGCGCTCCATGGCAGAGGTGCGGCGGCATCCGCCGCCGGACATGCCTTGCTCTTCGCGAAACTTCACGAAGACAGCCCTTGGCCGGAGATCGAGGGACTCTTCGCTCCCTACGGAATGGTGGGTGCCAACGCCGGCGACACGTCCCAGGATGAGCTCGAGGGTCCCGGCGACCACGACGTCACGCAAATGCAGATGCTCGGGCGCCCCAGCTTTACTGTGATCGCTCAGTTGTTGCATCCGCGCTCACGGGGAGCAGTGGAGCTCCGCTCTCCAAATCCACGAGACATGCCAGTCATTCGTCACCGTCTCATGGACGAAGAGGACATCGTCGACCTCACCGCATCGTGCCGGATCATGCGGGAGATCGTCGAGTCGCCACCGCTCTCAAAACTCGTCGTGGGTGAGGCATTGCCGGGCACGCGGGTCCAGACCGACCAGGACTGGGAGCAATATCTCCGAATGGCCGCCTGGGGCGCTCAGCACCCGGTGGGTACCTG
>DATFYN010000185.1:0-4716 GCA_035315025.1 Myxococcota bacterium | reverse complement strand
CGGACCAGGCGATCACTCTCGGCGCGGCTGTGTTTCTATTCGTGGGCCTGACGCTGTTGTTGCGCTTTACGCGGCTCGGGCTGGTCATGCGCACCTCGGTTGACCGACCTTCCCTCGCGGCGTTGCGGGGCACGAACACGGGTCGGATCTCCGCCATCGCCTGGATCATGAGCTTTGGCCTGGCCGCGGTGGCCGGGGTTCTGGCAGGGCCCATTCCAGGATTCGGCCTGACGTCGGATGGGTACACGGTGGCGCTTTTTGTGGCCGCCACGGCGGCAATCTTTGCCCGGCTGCGCTCCATCCCTATCGCCTTCGCCGGTGGCCTTGCCATCGGCGCGGCCACCAATCTCGCGACCGCATACCTCAATTCGAGCTATCTCGGCTCGGTGGGTGGCTGGATCCAGAACGTCTCAGGTCTCCAAGCCTCACTTCCGTATTGGATCCTGCTCATCGGTCTGGCCATTTTCGCCGTCGAACGGGGCCGACGGGCGGGTGTCACCGCAGAGGCGTCTCCGCCCCACGACTACCTTGCCGGGCTCTCCCCGTGGCGACGGCGGTTGCCGTGGATCGTGGCGGGGCTCGCCTTCTTCATCTACAGCATGGGTCCGATCAATCCGATTTGGCGCCAGACGGTCGAGGTCGCCTTGGCGACCGGGGTCGTATTCTTGTCCTACACCGTGGTCACCGGTCTCGGCGGAATGGTCAGCCTCGCACAAACGGCCTTCGTCACCTCGTCGGCGGTTGTGATGGGCTACCTGATCAACATGCACGGGTGGCCGTTTCTCCCGGCGCTGCTCGTAGGGGCTGTGGTTGCCGTTCTGCTCGGCATCGTCATTGCATTGCCGGCGCTGCGCCTAGGCGGCATCCCACTCGCACTCGCAACACTTGCGCTGGCCCTCCTCACCTTCAACGTGGTCTTCGAGATCCCGTCATTGACGAACGGAAGCGTCGGCTGGACCATCAATCGGCCAAAGCTCGGTCCTTTGGACTTGACCAACGAGCGAGTCACGATCATCGTCCTCTTCCTCGTTGTGTTGCTCGGCTTGTGGGTGGTGACGAATCTCCAGAATTCCGCCTCGGGTCGCGCGATGACCGCAGTCCGAAGCTCCGAGCCGGCCGCATCAGCCAGCGCCGTGTCGCCGGTCGTGACGAAGCTCACAATCTTTGCCGTCGCAGCACTTCTCGCCGGTGTGGGCGGAATGCTTCTCGCCATGGTCAGTGGCAATATCCAGGGTCAGCAGTACCCCCCGAATCCACTGGCCTTCCTGTGGTTGGCCACGGTTGTCGTATTCGGCGTCCGCCGACCGGCCGGAGCGCTCTTGGCCGCCGTCGTGAGCGTGTTCTTCCAGGCCATCTTGACGAGTGGGATCCATATCGGCTCATTTGGATGGAACGGCACAACCCAGACGCTGATTCCCGAGCTGCTGTTTGGCGCGGCCGCAATCGGTTTGGCCAACAATCCCGATGGGATCCTTGCCCAGGTGGGCGCCATACGGTACCGGAGGCGCCGGGCCAAGGCGAGCACGGCGACCGCATCGCCCACCCCCGCGCTTGAATCCGAGGAACTGCAAGTCACTCGATTGCCTGCCGTGGTGGGTAACGGAGACGGAAGGGGTGTCGCTGTGACCGAGAGCCCGGTCCTGAGGCTCGAGGGTATCCATGCCGGCTATGGAGAGGTCGAAGTGCTCCACGGGATCGACGTCGACATCCCGCGGGGCTCGATCGTAGCCGTCCTGGGTCCGAATGGATCCGGGAAATCCACGCTGTGCTCCGTCATCGGAGGCCTCCTTGAGGTATCCCAAGGCCGCATCGTGTATGACGGTGTGGACGTCACCACAATGTCACCGCACGATCGAGCTCGTAATGGTCTCGTTGTCGTTCCGGAGTCCCGTGGGATTTTTCCGAGCGTGTCAGTTGACGAAAATCTGCAGTTGTGGCTGCCTCGTTCGAGCGACAAGGACGAGGTCTACCAGCGCTTTCCGAATTTGGCTGTCCGCCGACGTCTGCCAGCCGGAAACCTGTCTGGTGGCGAGCAGCAGATGTTGAGCATCGGTCCGATGCTGGTGCGACCGCCAACCGTTCTGGTCATCGATGAGCCAACGCTTGGCATCGCCCAAATGGTGAGCAGCGAGATCATGACGAACCTCGACGAACTCTCCGCGTCGGGGACCACGGTGATCTTGGTGGAGGAGCGTGCTCGCAGTGTGATGAGCATCGCTCACTGGGTGTGCACGCTTTACAGAGGGCGGATGCTGTGGTTCACCGACAAAGACCATGTCAACGATGACGTCTTGGCGAGCGCCTATATGGGAGGAACGATCGTTCCCGAGTCGATCGTTCGCCCCGAACGTTCGGGACTGCCGACGTGATCGGATCGGATGCGACCCGCGCCTTTGCATGGCACGGCTCCATCATCCTGTTTGAGAAAAGGAGTATAGATCGTGACCTCACAAGAGGAGCACACTGATTCGTCGGTCATCAAGGTCTCCCAGATGGGGAGGATTCGACGGATTACCTTCAATCGCCCGCAGAAGCTGAATGCCTTCACCCGGGAAATGACAGAGGACTTCTTCAGCGCGATCGAGGACGCGGTGGGTGACGACGGGACCCACGTCATCGTGCTGTCCGGCGCGGGCCGGGCATTCTCGTCAGGGTTCGATATCAGCGATTCTTCGGGTGGGAGCGACACTTCCGACGCGGCGAGGGACATGACGGGGAACAGGCAACGGGTTGGACGGTGGTTGGACCTCTGGTCTTGCCCCAAGCCATTGATCGGTCAGGTCCACGGTTACTGCCTTGGTATGGCAAACGAGATCCTGGCGTGCTGCGATTTCGCTCTCTGCGGTGAGAGTACGCGAATAGGAATGCCGGAGGCACGAGAATTCGCGTTGCCTCCGACCCTGGCCTTTTGGCCTCTTCGTATCGGAGCTGCTCGTGCAAAGGAGCTGCTCTTTACCGGTCGCTTGATCGATGGGATGGAGGCGGTTGCCCTTGGGTTGGCAATCGAGCAGACTCCCGATGAAGATCTTTCGGCCCGTGTCGACGAGGTCGCGGCGGCCATTGCCGAGGTCCCGATAGATCGTCTCTCGGTCGTGAAGCAGGCTGTCAACTCTTGGGATGAACGAATGGGGCTTCGAGCGGCAGCGCTTGGCGGAGCGGAATACCATGCCCTCTTCCATCAGAGCAGTACATGGGATGCGGTCAGAACTGGTGCACGATCGAAGTAGGGCGAATGGCGGGCGCTCCGGTAGCGCTGTACGCAAGCGCATCCAAACGAGCGGTCGAATCCCTAGGTCAAATGAGAACGGGTGTCGACGCGGAGCCGAGTAAGCCGGAGTGAGCTGATCCTCCATTCACCATCGGCTTCTTTGCGGTAGGTCTCGTGATAGTGCCCGAAACCCTGCAACCACATTGGCGCCGAGGCCGACGGGCGGGCCTCGACGTAGTCGTACATCGCCCAGATCCCCGTAGCGGTATCCGACGTCTGCAACGTGATCTCCGGCATGTGTCCGTGGTGCACGCTGATTCCTGGGGTGATGCCCTTTCGGACGAAGGTGACGAACTCGTCGCGTCCCACGATCACTTGCTCGGGATCGGGCGTCGGTCGGAACTCGCAGTCCCGGGTGAACACGAGTGTCCAATTGGCCCAGTCACGAGTGTCCAGGAGTCGGAAATATCGCGCCTTCAGTCTCCTTATCGCCTCGATCTCCCACAGGATTTCCGAGGGCGACATTTGGGCTGGTGGACCCTCGTCGGTCACAGCGACGAGGGTCCTTGGGTGCAGCCGAAGGACGTGCCGCCATCTGGAAGATCGGCGGCGGTGTGCCGTATGCCCCCCGATGACCGCCTTGAACGGACCGGAGACGTACCGGAGGACGGGGGAGTCTGGCAGCCGGCCACGTGGCCATCAGATGTGGTGTCAAGACGGCCGCACTCCCCGCAACAATCGAGGGCCAGGTCGCGCTGAAGTGTCAGGTCTCGCTGCATTCGTTGGATGTGTGAGTCACGGAAAATAGAGATCCTACTTGCAAAATCATAGAGTGTCGCTATTCTTTCAGCAACTATTTCGGGAGAGCGGATGCTGGTCGAAACCACCGATGAACAGGATGTGTTCGCTGCGGCGACGGCGCGGTTTCTCCAGGCGGAGCTCCCACTTACCGCGGTGCGGGAGCTTGCTCGAAGCGGAGCCAGATTCGACAAGGATTTATGGCGCAGGGGAGCAGAGCTCGGATGGATGTCCTTGCTCGTCTCCGAGGAGCACGGTGGAGGGAGCGTCAGCGGTGACGGACTTGCCGACCTCACGATTGTTGCAGACCTCTTTGGTCGATATGTGGCCCCCGGCCCGCTCACAGGATGCAATGTCGTGTGTGCCGCACTGGCGGATGCCGACCACGATGATGCGAGTTTGCTGTCGAGTCTCGTGAGTGGCGAGACCTCAGCGGCATGGTGTTTTGGCGAGCCTTCGGGAGAGCCACGATTCGCCCACGTAGCGACGACTGCTGAACGCGCCGGCGGGGACTGGATTGTCACTGGAAGAAAATCCCCCGTAGACGGCGCGCCCGATGTCGACTACTACCTGGTGGTCGCGGCGACTGATCGAGGTCTAGTTCAACTCATTGTGCCTGCCGATGCGCCGGGACTCATATGCGATCCTTTGCTGAGTCTTGACGTTGTCCGGAAATTCGGTGCGCTGACACTGGATCGAGTTCGAGTTCC
>DATFYN010000184.1:0-4746 GCA_035315025.1 Myxococcota bacterium | reverse complement strand
CGGTGCTTCGACGTGCTTTGTGACGCAACCGACCCCGAGACGTTGCGCGGGGAGCGCGAAAAGATTGCAGCGCGGTACGGGATCAAGGACAGTCAATAACTGCATCCGGAGCAGTGGCGCCGATGGGCCGTCACGCTGCGGGATTCAACCCGGACGGCGCCCGATTAGGAGGGATCGCGGCGGCGCCCGTCGCCGTGGGTGATCGGCGCTGCTTGTGCCGAGCCGCGCCGCAGCTTGGTTCGATGGCACTTTGGTTTCGGCTTACTTCTTCACGTCCCGATCGCTGAGCTTCTCCCTCACCGCTACCGTCAACGCCTTCCCCGAGCCCGCAAGAAGGTCTTTCACCTCGCGCTCGCTGAACCCCATTTCCTCGAGGTTCTCCGAGAGTGACGTCTCGATCGCCGCCACGATGAAGTCCTTCACCTCGCGTTCGCTCGGGTTCTTACCAAGCTGGCGACGCGCTTTGGCTTTCACGCGAGAGGCGCGCGTCGGTCCATTGGGCTTTGACTTCATGCAACGCTCATGCGGGCGTAGATCGCGGCTCTCATGCCGTCCTCTTCCTGAACTCAGTTCGTCCGCCGCGAAATCATCCCAGCTCCGCTGCGGACCTGATGATCTTGCCCACTATGCCGTACGCAACGGACTCCTCCGCACTCAGCGTCCCCTTATAGAGCATCGGTGCATCCGACTTATTGACGGATACGTGGAAGGAGCCCTCTTCGGCTTCGAAGATGAGTGGCACGCGACCAATGCTCTGAATCCTCGCGACAACCAAGTATCCGCCTGCGCGAACATCCTTAGGCGCTGCGACAAGCTGCTCCGCTTGTTCGCGGGTACAGGCCAGTGAGACGAGATAGCCAGACCCAAACTGAGGCCCCAATATCACCGTGTAAGTCTCCCCGCTGCGTGTCACGTCCAGGACTGACAATCGAGCGGCGACCAAGCCACCCAAATTCTCAATCGCTTTCTCGGATTCTAAGGAGTAGACGGTTTCGAGAGCGAACTCGGGAAAGGAGTATGGTTGGGCCCCGAACTCCTTTGCGAACGAGCCCAGCTCGTCCTCCGCGCGCCGTTGGGCTGCTTGCATCTCTGCGTCGGTTTGGATTTCCGAGGTGGGAGCTTCTGCGCGTTCACGCCCGCATGCGGCTGCAGCTAAGAGATATGACGACGGCCGTTCGCCCGGCGAACACGCTCCGATGCCACGAGCGGGGCTTGGGCTTCATGATGTCGCCTTCGGAGCACGGAATTCCTGCAGCCGCTTGGCATCCTCGGGCTGACCATCGCGAAGGCCGGCCGCGCGTTTGCTCACACCGCCCCCTCCGGTCCGTCCCGCGAGCCACTGTCTTGGCCGATCGGTACGGCTGTTTCTTCACTCGGAAGTCACAGACGACTGCGCGCCCTTGGGCTTAGACTTCATACTCTACGCTCCTGTGCGGTAGCGGGGATTCCTACTGTCGAGGATGAGCGTCACCTTCACCTCGGGGAAATCCGGCACCCCCCTTCACGCCCAAGTAGTGAAATATGCGCTCGGTCACCCTGTACGTATTGCCTCCAGGCACTGCGACCACCTCACCGACTTGCGGCATAGGGACGGTGCTGTCGTACACGATTTCGTGATCGGTTACGGCCGTCCCATGCTCCAAAAACTCGATTTGAACACGCATCTCAACCCCCGTCATGTTCACGCTCGCGCGCAATCTCGTCTAGAAGCTCCCGCACTTCCCGCACGCACTCCCTCTGGATGACCGCCTCGCTCTCTTCCTCGTTCCAGTAGCCGCGTTCCACGAGCGCATCGCACAGCTCGTCCTCCGACGCGTCGCTGCCGAGCTGCTCGAGCACCTCGCCGAAAATGGTCGACCGCTCGATCTCCCGTCGCGCTTGTTTCTCCTCGTCTCTCATGTTCCGCTCTCCTGTTGCAGTCGTGTCTCGATCTCGGCGTCGGCCTTTGCCTTTGCCTCCGCGCGCCTCTGCTCCGCGAGCTTCTCCGCCCTCATCGTCTCGGCCACGGCGAGCCACCTCCTCACAACCACGTCCCTTCCACGCCCTCGCGCGGCAGCGACCTCGGCCATAAACGCCTTCCAGCCCTCGGCGCCGAGTACTCAATAGTGCGATCGCCCGCGTCCATTTCCCTTTTTCTCCCCCCCGCCCGCCTCTAAACGGCGTATGCTTTCCGAGGCTCCGCGCTCTCCACATACCGCGGAGCCCCGGCGCCAGGGTCCGCCGAGCGTCCGCTACCACATCGGTGTGAGACGCTCGCTGCAGGACCCGGCGCCGGTTAACGTCATGCCACCCCTCCGGTCCCCCTGCACGATCACCCACCGGCGTATTTCGAGACTTTTCGTCTCGTAACTTCTCGGCCTCGGTGTCACTCATGCGACAGACATTTCCAATCGCTCGAGAGAAACTTCATTGACCGGCGCCGTGAGCTTCCCCCCGGAGTCCCCCCAGAATGAGACCTGGCGCGGTCAAGCTCCGGCGCCGGTCCATCACGCTGAATCGCCCACGATGGGTTGCCCGACTATCCACGCAATGGTGTTGACCTCTGCGCCGAGCTCCCGTGCCCTGGCATAGCAGCAGCCCTCAGCCTCGGAGGTCCACGATCTGCACGACCAGGCCGCGACGAATCACCTCGAGCTCGTCAAGCGTTTGTGCGTCGTCGATTGGGCAGAGCGTTCGACCGACCGCTCTCGTGGTTTTCGGCGTCACGCCGCTCCTTTCGGTCCTCGCTCGCCTGGCTATCAAGAGTGCCCCTTCTTCACGCTCGCGCGGAAATACATGCTGAGCATGTCGTTCCATTTCTCGAAAAGTGCCACCGTGCCAAGCACGTCGTCCTCGCGTAGCTCGGCCAGCTCGGCCTTGAATTGCGCGTGGAGATGAGGGCCGAGCCTCAAGATGTCGGGCGAGAGAAGGTTCAGCGCTTCGCGCGTTTTCGCCTTCGGTATCGCCATCACACGGTCTCCGCCGCGGCCCGCAAGCAGCAGGTCGATCTCTGCGTCGGTCAGCACACGCTTGCAGTCGCGCCCGCCGTCCGCCCCCAGTATGCGATCGGCGCGCTCGAGGAGAATGTCAACGACAGGGCCGTCGAGCAACGCGCCTTGGACGTGGCGTACGAGAGGTCGGCCAGGCGCAGAGCTTCGGCGGCGACCACGCTCATGCCGCGCCCTCCTCGACCTGAAGGACGAGGACGCCGCCATCGCCGCGGCCGTTCGGGTGCCAGTCTGCTGTGACCACGGTCCAGTGTCGCCTGTCGGCATCGGCGGCGGCCAGGCCCTCGGCTTGCTCGTGGTTCGCGGCCGGATAGCCGATGAACGTCATGGCGGGCCCATTATGCGCTCATGGGCCTATAACACCAGCTTGCGACGTGTAGCGGAGCGCCTCGCACATGGCGCGCTTCACAAGAAACCTGGCGATGCCCCGGCTAATGTCAATGAGGTCGCGGAGCGTTCCATGCACGAAACCCCTTCCGACCTCCGCGTTCACGAGTTCGGCGAGGTAGAGGATCGTGTCAGGCAGTCCGTCTCGCTGCTCCTGACCGGCTGGTAGCCCGAGGCCCGGTACCTGCGCTGGCGGGCGTCGCGGCCGGGGCTCGGGGGCGCGTGGCGCCTTGGCTCAAGGCGACTCGCGGCTCGCCGATGCTGTGGACCAGCGGGCGCGGACCGCCTGGGGACCGGCGCTTGGAGACCTTAGGCGCTCGTTTTCGCTCTGGGATGCTCTCACCTGGGCGCAGGATGTTTGAACACCGCTGGCTGTGCTGCCACCGACGGCTGCTGCTCCCAGCCCCTTCCCTTCATGCAGAACTCGAACACCCCGCCCTGGTCCAACCCAGCCGCCGTCAGGCTCCTCGATAGACAGTCGGATGTATCACGATAGAACTGCGCTTCGTCGGCGCCGCTGGTGCTCACCCACAAAGACTCAGGTTCCATTTCCTTCCCGGGGTGAGCGCAGGCAGATACCATCGCCGCGAGTCCTAGCGCTGCCCATTGCCTGCCCCTCATGCTTCACCTCTAGCCCTCGCCCTGCTGGAGGCGGACCACTGGATCGAGACGGCAGAGAGGTGCGACGCTGTATGTCCAAGAGCCGCCTCGTGCGAGCTGAGGGCGACTCGGTAGCCTCAGGTCCGCCATATGACGGACCCGGAGCCACTCCCCTGGATACTGTGAGGAGCAAGCTTTGTGCCAGGATCTCCAGGGTGATGCCCACGTGGGCTCGATCGCACTGAGGCCGAATGGAGCACAGGGATGTGCGCATGCGCCCACTGTAGCCTCATTTGACCCAGTGCGGCCCCGTGTGTCTCGTGCTTGGGCGACCCGAGCAACCCCGCGCAGGTGGTGTCCCACTCCTGCTTGCGACGTGGCGCGGGCGTCGCCGCCGAGCCGCCTACGTGGAGACCGTACCTCTCCGCTAGGGCATGGGCCGAGGTCGGCCGTTAGAGACGACAGTCAGGACTGAAAAGAGTGACACCGAGCGACATCTGAGAAGCGGGCGCGAAGCCGACGATTCCCAAGGCACCTGCGTCGCCTCTTGCGAGTAGCTCGAACCACACGCAGGTGTCACGAATTTGATATGGGCTCCACCGTCCCTTACCAGGAACGAACACCCCCGAGTCTTTCACTCCGCCGCCTCCGAACTTGTGCTCAATGTCACCACCGCCAAACATTGCGCCTTCCGGGCCGGTTCGCATATTCGGCCACTCGAGTACCTCAATGGTCTTGAAGGATTTCTTGTCCGCCACGAGGCGGTTCCCAT
>DATFYN010000183.1:0-2742 GCA_035315025.1 Myxococcota bacterium | reverse complement strand
CTTCGAGCTCTCAGAGCACCATCGCGCGGCCCTCGAGCAGATGCAGCTCGCCCGCGACCTCCAGCAGAGCCTCACGCGCTACGGCGAACCCCTCGTCGACCCCGATGCACCGCAGCTCTTTACCGAGCTCGTCCCGGGCGTTGAGGTCCGTGGGAGTGTGGTCGGCGGAGTCGAGGACGAGGCCGAGGGAAGAGCCTTCCTCATCGTCGAGAGCACGGATGGCATCGTCCACTTCGTGCTGCAGACGCCGGAGATCGAGGAGCACCGCGACCGGGACGAACTCCTGCGCGGAGAGATCATTACCCTCCGCGCCACCCATGCGCCGCCGGGAAGCGAGCGAGCGGTTCTTGTCGAGGTGACCCAGCACGGCCGTTTGCCCGAGCTCGAGGCGGCCCCAGAGCCGTCGACCGTCCTTGACCTTGTCGCCGTGCAAACCTTGCGGGACAACGGTGGATCTCTCCCGCCGGATGGACCCGTCCACGGCTTCGGTGCGCGGCTGCGTGAGGCCATCGCAGAGCGGCTTCCTCTCCTGGAAGAGCGTGGGCTTTTGCAGGTCGCAGAGGAAAACCGCGGCAGCGAGCGCGTCCGTCACCTGGCGGTGGCCTTGGATGCGGAAGAGAGGATCGAGCGCGCGATGAAGGAGCGAGACCGAGGGCTCACCCCGCTTCTGGAAGTCGAGCGCGCCCACGGAAAGCCCGTGATGCACGCGAAGCTCGAGCCCGGTCGTGCCTACCAGGGCCGGGTCGTGGCAATGGCGTCTGACGCCGACGGGAGACCGTACGTCGTGCTGAACACGGATCCCACGCTCACCGCAGTGCCTGTGGCTGAGCAAAAGCTGCGGGTAGGCCAGGAGATCTACGCCCGCGCGGTGACCCAAGAGGTGGCCGGCGAGCGGCGGTGGACTCTCGCCTGGCAGCTGGACGACCTCGAGCAAGAGCGCAGGCGCGACCTCGGTCGAGAGCGCTGAGGTGCGGTCTGCGAACTGAATGAGAAGAAGACGCCACTCGGGCTTTCACTACGAAGCCGCACCCGCAATGTTGCGCGTCCCCAGGGTGACCGGTGTTCCACGTCGGGTGGAGACACCGCGCCGCGTACGCCTGCGCTCTACCGACTCCCCTCGACTGCGCCGTGGCCTGCCTCTGGGATCTACAAGCGCTCGATTGGCGCGGCGTTCCTCTAGGCCAAGCCCAGCCATACCGTCGCCCGAGGCGCCTGTCGATGCGCGGCTAGATCATACGGTGGGTGGCCCTTCCGTTTCGGACCGCACGCCTGCCGGTAGGCGCCAGATGGGCCGGCGTGTGTTCGCCATCGGACCCCGTTTTCGGAAGCTCGCGATGCCGATCTCAGCGGCTGCGCGACGACGCGTGCGCTCACAGATACGGCGTGCAGCGACCACACGGAAAAGGTCCGCGGCAAGCGTCGACCCCGCCCTGAGTTCCCTTCGAGAAACGTTGGTGCGCGTAGCCCGCGAACTCCGCGTCGTTGTTGAGTTCTTCCGGGTGCAAGAGACCTCCGAGAAACGGAGGTATTCCGAAGGGACCGGCCCGGGCATCCCTTCAGCAAGGCACCCCGGCCGATGGCACCTTGGCGCGGTCCGTCGCGACGGGCCTTGACTGGCATCACGATAGGGGCGAGTAGCGCGCCAATCCGGTTCGCTTCCAACGATTCCTCGACCGAGGAACTTGTCACCGAGCCGGCAGAGCCACCGAGTCATTGTCCGGGCGGTAGAAAGCCTTCGCCCCGCCATGGGTGATCGATGGCGCCGATCGGTAGCCAGCGGTGAGAGCCACCGCGCGTTGGATCGGTGAGAACACCTTCGGCTGCGCCTCGACTGCCTCGACGAGCCGGCGGTGCTTCACGCCCTCACACTGGCCCAGACTGAATGCCGAGAAGTAACGCAGGAGCGGAACGCGCCGCGTTTCCTTCTCACCTGTCTCAGGGTTGATTCCCTTGGGCTCCAACCACTTCCAGAACACAATCGGACTCGCTCGCTCCCCCTTTCTGACCGAGCCTCCGAGTTCCTTAGCCTGCTTGAATGTGACCCAGTAGGGCGACTCGTAGCCCTGGCAGCCTAGGAGGAAAACGTTAATCCCTCTGTATTCCCTACCGCTCACAAGGTTACGGGGCAGAGCCGACTCAGCGTGCCACGGCCTCCGCCAGGGGATAATGCCTTGCTCCAGTTTCGCGATGATTCGCTCCGTCACGATCTCGATACGGTCGGCATCGATGGTCATCCTCGTTTCCCCTCCGAGGTTTCATCGCATTATACACTCTATAGGGTTACACACAATTATACGTATAAAGCAGGTTGTGGGGTCTTTTACGCGCGGCGCGCGGCGAGGTTATCCGACTTGCACGATTTTTGATGCGGTTTGGAGTAAATTGGCCGTGAGGTTGGAGATGGAAAACTGTTCTTGAAGAGTTCGAGAGGGCGAGGGCGGGTCTTCGCGCTCAGTCACCAACTTCTTGAGGCAGGGTGTCGCACACATCCTCGTTGCGTACGTCATTTTGCCGCATGAGCAGTGAAGGGTGACTTAGACAGTGCAACTAGCGTAGATGGGCAAGTGCGTCGCGCATGGGCTCGCTCGAGATCTGAATCAACCCAGTGAACGGTTCATCCATCTCCACGATCATAAAGATCGCACCCGACACGGATAGCGCGCACACGAATAGCGCGGTAATCACCGTGGTGTTGATCGGCGCGAGCAAACCAAAACTTGTGAAAATCGCAGCAAGCCAGAA
>DATFYN010000182.1:0-2426 GCA_035315025.1 Myxococcota bacterium | reverse complement strand
TGGGGATGCGCGGTATCGAAGTGCTCGATGGCCACCCACTGAAGGCGCAGGCCCAGGTCGCCTTCCATCGCCGCCACGAGCTCGCGCGCGTGCTGCCGGAGGTCCAGTCTTTCGCCGGATTCGGGCGAGACGATGAGCTTCCAGAGCGCGGATCTTCGGCCCGTTGCCATCCGCCGAGGCGATCGGGGATGTGGATCTCTTGCTCGTGGGCGTCGAAGCCCAGGCCCGGCTTTCCCTCCTGCTGGGCTCCTTCGCGCGCCAGGTAGATGGGATGAGAAGGCCAGCCTCCTGAGCGCAGTACCGTGAGGTCTGCAATCCAAAAACGGGCTCGAGGCCCAACAGGAGGCTGGCATGGAGAAGAGTATCACGAGCGACACGGGGATCACGATCGGGTTGGACGTCAGCGATCGCTTCAGCGAGGCCTACGCGATCGACGATCGCGGCGCATGGGTGGAGAGCTGGCGGATGGCGACGAAGCAAGAGGCGCTCCGCGGCAGCCTGGCGCGCTACCCGGGTGCGCGGGTCGTGCTCGAGGTGGGATGCCATTCGCCTTGGATCAGTCGACAGCTCAAAGCCGAGGGCTTCGAGGTGATCGTGGCGAACTCGCGGCGGGTGCGCCTCATCGCAGAGAGTGACAAGAAGAGCGATCGCTGCGATGCGGAGCAGCTGGCGCGGCTCGGGCGGCTCGACCCTGGGCTGCTGTCGCCCATCGTGCACCGGGGGGAGCGGGCGCAGCGCGATCGGGTGCTGCTCCGCGCCCGAGACGGGCTGGTGCGTGCGCGCACGCTGCTGATCAACCAGGTCCGGGGCTTTGCGAAGTCGCTGGGAAGGCGGATTCCATCGAGTTCCTGCGAGACCTTTCCGAAGCGCGTGCGTGACGCCGTGGGCGAAGATCTATTCCCTGGGCTCGGCACGATGCTCGCGATGATTGAGCAGCTGACCGGAGAGATCCGGTCGATGGATCGAGCCGTCGAGCGGCTGTGCCAAGAGGGCTACGCGGAGACAGGGGCGCTGCGACAGATCCCGGGGATCGGTCCGCTTACGGCCCTGGCGTTCGTGCTGACGCTGGAGGATCCCCGGCGGTTCGGGAAGAGTCGGGATGTCGGCGCGTATCTGGGGCTGCGACCGCGGCTGCGAGACTCGGGAGGGCAACACCCGCAGCTGCGGATCACGAAGACCGGGGACGCGCTGCTTCGCCGCCTGCTGGTGACGTCGGCCCAATACATCCTCGGCCCATTCGGGCCCGACACGGACCTCAGACGCTTCGGTCTGCGTCTGGCGGAACGCGGTGGGAAGTCGGCAAAGAAGCGCGCGGTCGTGGCCGTCGCGCGCAAGCTCGCCGTGCTGTTGCATCGGCTGTGGATCACGGGCGAGGAGTACCAGAGGCTCGGCTACAGAGCGGCTGGAAGGCACGCGGCGTAGCGGGAGCGTCCCGAAGTCGATCGGAGATCGGGTAGAAAGCGAGCGAAAGCGGAACGCAGAGGAGGACGAGCGGGGACGAGCAGTGGATCACAGACCACCGTGTCCGGGTGACTGCGAATGGTCGGTGGACCCTCGAGGTCGATAGGTAGATGGCAGCACCCGACACCCACGGACCTCATCATGCACCGGCCCCAGGAAGCGGGCCCTCGACGAGTGCGAATGGAAGCCTGGTGGGTGATCCGAGCCTCGCTGCAAAGTCTGAATCCGCCAAGGCGGCCAGGAGGAAATTCGGAATGAACTTGTAGTTGACACGGCTGGCCTTCTCATGGAACCCACCATGCGGTTCGACCCATCCCCGGCCACGATGGGCACGAGCCCGCAGCCCGTCTCCTTGAGGATCCTTGCGGCACAGCTCAAAGGATCCGAGGGTCGCAGGGTAGGGACGTCTTTGCACATGACCTGATCGACTCTCACGGCAGCCCTCGGCGCGTGGGGGAAGTGCAGACTGCGCGGCTGCGCCTGTACGCCCTACTGGGGCGCAGGGGCAGGCTTGAACAGGTTGTGCATCTGCTCGTGGAGCGACTCGATCTGGGCCTTGAGCTGCGCGGCCTGGGCCAGCTGCCCCGTGTTCAGCACGTTCCGAACCGCAACGGCGGTCTGAATCCGCTGCTCCAGGAGCTGCTGCTGGAGCGCCGCCAGCTTCTGAACCTCCGGTGCGAGGTCCGAAGCCTGGAGCGCGCCGGGGGCGAAAAACATGCTGCTCAGCGTCGCCTTCTCGCTCTTGAGCTGCTTGTAGAGGGGCACCGCGGACTCGCGCTGTTGCGCCATGATCGACTTGATCTGCCCGCGTTGCGTGTCGCTGAGACTCAGCTGGCGCAAAAACAGCTCGAGCCCAAGCCGACCCCCGTGCCGGTGGCCACCGAACCCACCCGGCTCCCCTGGGCTCGAGGCGCTTGCGCTCAGAAAGCCCATCGCTCCCACGGTCACGAGAGCGACCACCGCAA
>DATFYN010000181.1:0-4289 GCA_035315025.1 Myxococcota bacterium | reverse complement strand
TCACGGTCGAGGACTATTACGCTCAAGGAGAAGCGGTTCTGGCTGCGGCGCCACGAAAAAACGTAAAGGAGCACGAGATGCTCCGACTATACCCCGCAGGGGTATATTGACGAATACCTGAACGTCGCGGGTATCGCCGGCGACTGGAAATGCCGAGGTTTCGGGAGTAATGGAACAGGATTTTACGGTCTGGTGGGGCTTACGCCCGAAACCGCGTCGGTGTGTCGGACCGACGCGCGCAAACAGACTCCCGCATCGAAGTGACCGGTGCGGGCACTGTAGCGCCAAAGGACATGCTCCAACTCGGTTCAAATCCAGTCGCCCCGACTGGTTCGTAACAGCAAATCCCGCCAACGGTTGCGAGAGCCACTGTTGGCGGGATTTGAACTTTTGCACGGACGTTTCACTCTTAGCCGCCTTTACGCCGCGCAAGGCTCCCGACCACGCCGGGAAGCCGCTCGAGCATTTTCGCCCAACCAAACTCGGCTCCTCGGAAAGCCTGTTCGCCCCAGGGCTGCGACATGTCGAAGCCGGAGTGCTCGAAGAAGACTCGCGTCCCGTCACCGTCGGGTTCGAGCCGGTAGATCACCTGCGTATCGATGATCGGGCCGGCCGACCAGGGGTATGCGAGCCGACTTGGCGGTTCGCATTCCAGCACCTGGCAGCGCACCACGATCCCGTCGAAGCCGGCCTTGGGGTTCGGCGGCACGCGAAACGTGTGGCGCTGGGGCGAAGACAAATCCTCAGGACGGTCGGCTACGGAACCCAGCCGGGCAACGCGGCCGCCTGCTTCACCCAGGTCGCCATCTGCACCTCGTCGAGCTCGTCGCCTTCGTGGATGTCGATGTAGCGCGTGTCCTTGCCCTTGCTGGCGCCGGGCGGGACCGGTCGCAGCGACGTGCCGCGGAAGAAGGCCACCTTGACGTAGTGCGTGAAGGTGTGGAACAGGTTCAGCACGCGGCTGAGCTCGCCGGGGTCGCGCGCGATGCGCAGCCGGAGCGGGAAGGGCACGGTGAGCACCCACTGCCGGTACGACGCCGCGGGCAGCACCCGCTCCACCAGCCGCGCCGAGGTGTCGTGCATGCGCCGCGCGCCGCAGCTCGGAATTGCACCTCAGGGTCTACCGTTTCTTCGCCGGCGGGCCATTCTGGGCCACCGCGGCCTTCACGAGCGCCTTGAACGCGCCCGCGTCGACCTTCTCCCCTTCGTGGATGTCGATCGCCCTTCGCGTGTTGCCTTCCAAGCTGGAATTGAAGAGGCGCGATGGGTCTGGGATCCTGGCCCCCCGGGCGAACGTGAGCTTCACGACCTTCGTGTACACCTCCCCGGTGCAGACAATCCCGTGGTGCGACCAGACCGGAGTGCCCATCCACTTCCACTCCTCGGTCATCTCAGGGTCGGCTTCCAGGATCAGCGCCCGCATGCGGGCCAGGGTCTCCCCGCGCCATCCCCCCAGGTCGCGGATCCGCTGGTCGATGAGCCGGGAAGCGGGTTTCCCGGTCGCTCGCTCACGGCTCCTCATACCCGCTAGGACCTGCACCGGGGCGTCGCCGTCCGCCTTCGCGATGCGCGGGTTGCCGCCCGAGAGGACGACGGCGACCTTCTCGCCTTTTCGCACCTTGATCGGCTTGGCCTCGCCCGTGCTCTGCTTGGCCTTCGAGCCTGTCTTCGCCGGTCCCTTGGCCTTCGTGCCTGCATTCGCGGTCTTCTTGGCCTTGGCCGCGGGCTTGCGCGCCCCGCTTGCACGAGACGCGCGCTTGGCCTTCGGCTTCGCCATGCTCTCAGTCACCATTCGTCCCTTTTTGTTAGATGTTTCTCAAGTCGCTCTAGTACTACAGCGCCATGTTAGACAACTGTCGATGTCACAAGTTATTATTTTTCAGGAACTTAAGTCATTTTTGCGAATTTCGATTAGAACTTGGCTTATAAATCAAAATCCCTGTGAAACAAGCCACTTTCTCGCAATCGGCGTTCTAACCCAGCGCTGAAGTACTAGGTGTTCATCCCAGAACCGCTCATAGTACGCCATCCAGTCCCGTACGGGCCTGAGCTGCGCAGGGACGAGGCGATAGCAGCGTTCTCGACCATGCCGCTGCTCAGTCACGAGGCCGGCATCGAGCAGGACGCGGAGGTGCTGCGAGACGGCCGGCCGGCTCATCTGGAAATGTTCCGCAAGCGCGTTGACGGAGCGGGCGGTCTCGATGAGGAGGTCGAGCATCCGGCGCCGTGCAGGATGGCTGATTGCTGCGAAGACGTCGGGCTCGCGATTGGGAATCACCACCATGCAGCCAATATACGTAAGCGATTGCTTACGCGTCAAGCTGAATTGAGCTTCGCGAAGGGCATCGGCCGAGTAGGCCCGACTCTCCGACCTCAGCCTGTCGCTGCCTGGCACAGAGCGGCACGGATTGTCGCCGGTAGTCCCTGAACGCCGGAGCGAAAAAGTTCTAACGGTGTCCTGTCGCCCCGACTCGACGGGACAAGAATTCGTTTCGGCGGCGCACTGCCGCTATCTCTTCGCAGCACGCAGATTTGCGGCGATTTTGCCGATCCGATGAAGCGCCAGAAAATGTACCGGAAGCTGTAGATACATGATGATCTGGCAACGCGAGTTGAACTGGCTCTCAAGTCATACCATGGCGCAGATGTTCCGAGCCACTAAAAGCGGCCCTGCGATCGTGACGCTCTCTCGAGTTGCGCCACGACCTGCGCTTCGATCTCCGCAAGCCTTGCAGTCGAAATCTCGACTTGTGGAGCCGGCTCTAGACATCGAAGCGTCATGAAGGCTTGCTGTCGCACGCCGGCGTCGACATCGTTGAGTAAAGGGGTCAAAAACGGTGCGAGGTGTGGACCCCGGTTGGGGCAGTCACGCAAAGCCGCCGTCGATGCCGCACGCACTCCTGCATCCGCATGAGTCAATCGCTTGACCAACTCCTCGGTCGCATTCATTGCAAATTTTGCGAATGCGAACGCTCCCAGATTGCGCACGCTGGACCTATGATACGCTTCAGCATGCGTTCGGTCTGCAACCCCTTCGACGTGAGGAAGAATAACCGGGGCTTGATCAAGGAGGCGCAATCCGATCACGGCGACTCGCGCGTCCTTCAACTCTTCCAAGATCCGGATGGCATGTTGTGTATCAAAGAGAACTCGTGGTGTTTCCAACAAACGAACCATCGCGTCAGCTATTCGAGAATCTTTTATGTATATAGCCAGATAGAAGAGCGCGCTGAGTGTGATACCTGTTAGCGCTCCATCGTCAAGAGCGTTAATCAAAGGACTAATCGCGCCTGCGTCTCCATAGCTTCCGAGCATGGCAGCTGCAGCTGAGCGCACGTCCGCTTCCAAATCCGAGCGAAGTATTCTGCTGAGTGGGTCGATAATTTCCGGGTGCTCATCTTTGGGATCGTGGGGCCGAAACTCGCGTAACAGATGCTTCGCCGCGCTCGCCCGAGTGGTACGGGTTGGTGACTGAAGTTGAGCGATAAGCTCAGGGACGGTCAGTCGTCGAGGCTTGGAGCGGCCGGGTCCGATAGAGCGGGCTGCTTGTCGAGGTTGGTCTGGGGCGTACGCGCCTTGGTACGGACCGACGAACTTCTTGTGCTCTCCGTTATTACCTGCTAAAACCACGGCCTCTGGCCGTGTGACCCTAAGAGCTTCGAGCGATCCGGCGTGCTTATCCCATTCTCGTCAGGGCTTGGGAAGACTCTCGCATGACAGCGGATAAGCCTGGAAGTCGTCATCAACGGAGAAGCCTCTGCCGGTGCCTGGGAGAAAGCTTGGACCGCTCCAACTCCACGCCCCCAACGGGGGCAACCTCACGTAGTCGGCCCCCTCGGGGGGCCTTCCTAATACCACGGCCTCTGGCCGTGGTTGATTATTATCCCCTCGCCACGGCGCTGGCTGGGCTGGTCATCGCCGAGCGGAACTCGCGGCTGGGCCAGCGTGAGAACCTGGCCGAGCCAGCGGAGCAGGGCCGCGCACTCTAGGCCAGTATGGTTCTGCTGTCGTCGCCAGTCCTCGTTCTTTCGCTGCTGGCCTGGGTCTTCACCTTCGGCCGGGAGAGTACGACCACTGTGGCCACACTCGTTTTCGTGGCAATGGCCCTTGGACTCTGGGCCATTCGGCGGGAGCAGGTGTGGGCCGCTTACATGGCGGGGCTGGCCTGGGCGGCGGCGGGGCTGGCGGGTGGTCTGGTGGTCGGCCGCCGCTGGACCTGGATCGCAACCGAGCCGCGCCTGATGAGTGCCGCGCTCGGCGCGCTCGTCGCGGTCTTCACGCTCGGGGGA
>DATFYN010000180.1:0-12007 GCA_035315025.1 Myxococcota bacterium | reverse complement strand
GTCGGCCCGAGAGGAAGGCCCCGGTCAGCGACTCGGGATGCGCAAGGATCTCGTCCGGGCGCCCTTCCGCCACGAGTGCGCCGCCATGGATGCCTGCACCGGGTCCCATGTCGAGCACCCAATCCGCGGCGCGGATCGTCGCTTCGTCGTGCTCGACGACGATCACACTGTTGCCGAGATCTCGCAGGCGCAAGAGGCTCTTCAGCAGACGTGCATTGTCGCGGGGGTGAAGACCGACGGAGGGTTCGTCGAGGATGTACAGGACACCCATCAGGCTCGATCCCACCTGTGTCGCGAGGCGGATTCGCTGGCTCTCTCCGCCGGAGAGACTCGCGCTCGCCCGGTCGAGCGTTAGATAATCGAGCCCCACGTCGCATAGAAAACGCAGACGGTCGTGGATCTCGCGCAGCACGCGGTCGGCGATCGTGCGTTCAGACGGGGAGAGCTCGAGAGCGTCAAGAAAAATCACCGTCTCGGCGATCGAGAGCGCTGTGACCTCGTGCAGGCCGCGCCCCCCGAGCCGAATGCTCCGCGCTTCGAGACGCAGCCTCGCGCCACCGCAATCCGGGCAGGGGCGGGGGCTCATGTAGCGCGCCAACTGCTCGCGCACGGCGTCGCTTGAGGTTTCCTCGTGGCGGCGTTCGAGTTCACCGATGACGCCGTCCCAGCGTCGACGTACGGTCTGCGCACGTCCCTCCCGTTCAAATGTGAACCCAACCTCTGCGCGCCCCGTGCCGTGCAGGATTCCCTCTTGTGCGGAGCGCGGGAGCGCTCCCCAGGGAGTGTCCATCGACACGCCGAAATGCTTGGCCAGGGAGGCGAGGAGCTGCGCGTAGTAACGCGGCATGCGCTTTCCGCCCCACGGTTCGATCGCGCCGCGTGCGAGCGAACGCTCGGGGTCCGGGACGATGCGGGCGGGGTCGAACTCATCGCGCGTTCCGAGACCCGCACAGCGCGGGCAAGCCCCATGCGGGCTGTTGAAGGAGAAGGTGCGCGGGGCGATTTCAGGGAAGGAGATGCCGCAGTCCACGCAGGCACTCGACTCCGAAAGCAGCCACTCCTCGCGTCCTGGCCCGACATCCACCTTGACGAGGCCCGCCGCGAGCTTTGCCGCGGTCTCCAGCGACTCGGCGATGCGAGAACGCACCGACTCCTTTACCTGGAGCCGGTCGATCACGAGATCGATGTTGTGCTTGTGCTGCTTCGCGAGGACGATGTCGTCTGCGAGCTCACGCAACTCTCCATCGATCCGGACGCGCACGAAGCCCTGTTTGCGAAAAGCGTCGAGCTCCTTCTTGTACTCGCCCTTGCGGTCCCGGACGACTGGGGCCAGCACTTGTACCCGCGCGCCGTCGCCCAGGGAAAGGACGCGGTCGGTCATCTGCTCAAGGGTCTGCTTCGCGATGGGCTTGCCGCAGGACCAGCAGTGCGGACGGCCGACGCGCGCAAACAGCAGTCGCAGGTAGTCGTAGACTTCGGTCGTGGTACCGACGGTGGATCGCGGGTTCTTGCTCGTGGTGCGCTGTTCGATCGAGATCGCGGGCGAGAGCCCGTCGATGGACTCCACATCGGGCTTGCTCATCTGCTCGAGGAACTGGCGGGCGTAGGCGGAGAGCGACTCTACGTAGCGGCGCTGCCCTTCGGCGTAGATCGTATCGAAGGCAAGGGAAGACTTGCCTGAACCCGACAGCCCGGTGATCACGACGAGGCGGTCCCGGGGGATGGAGACGTCGATTCCGCGGAGATTGTGCTCGCGCGCGCCGCGGATCGTAATGTGCGTGGCGGCGCCGGTCACGGAGCGTCGAGCGACCCTTCCGAAAAGTCATGGCTCGAGGTGGGCGGGAGCGCCACCTTCGGCACGCTCGCCACCGCGTCCTTCTTCTCGATATAGGTCTGGCTGCGCAGCCGGTTGACGAACTTCACGTATTCCTCTTCCGTCTTCTGCTCAAACAACATGGCCGTAAGATCGGGCTTCACCTCCTCGTAGGACTTCTTCTTGAACTCGCGCCGCTCGACCACTTGGAGCAGGTTGCAGCCGAAAGGCATACGGATGACGTCGCTCGTCTGTCCGGGTTCGAGCTTGTGGACGATCCCCTGCATCCATCCCGCGAGCGTCGACGCCGGGACCCAGCCCACGTCGCCGCCGCGTTCGGGATTGAGCTCAGAGAGATGGCGTGCCACCTGCTCGAACGGCTCGCCGGCGCGGATGTGGCTAAGGGCGTCCCGCACCTGGCCGCAAGCCGTCGCCTCGTCGCGCCGCGACTCGCCGCCGAAGGTGACGAGGATGTGGCGTAGGTGCACCTCCTCGCCGCCGTCGGGCTGCTTGGCGTAACGCTCGTCGTACGCCTTGCGCACTTCGCGTTCGTCGACTTTCACCCGCGAGCGCACCATCACGTTCAGCACCTTGGTGCGCTGGATTTCGGAGCGGATCTTCTCCCGATAGGCGTCGTAGGAGAGCCCGCCGGCCTCGACGCTCTGGCGGAGCTGGTCGGGCGTTAAGCCGTTTTCTTTGGCAATCACCTTGATCGTGCTGTCCACCTCGGCGTCGGTGGCTTGCAGCTCGGCCCGCTTCACCATTTGTTCGAGCAGTCGCCGCTCGATCAGGCGCTCGAGGATGTCGGCCTTCATCTTGGTGATATCGTCGTCGCTTGCCCCCGCGGCGCGGGCCCGGGTTTCGACCGAGTTGGCGAGCTCGTTCACCTCGGAGACGAGCACCACGTCCGGGCCGACCTGGGCGGCGATGCCGTCCACGAGCTGCTCGTCGGCGCGGCCGTCGCCCGCTGCGGAAACGGCGAAGCTTAAGGTGAGCGGGACGACCCATCGGCGGACAGCCGGCGTCATGGACTCCTCCTTTCGCCGGCGCCGAGCCTAGCAACTGGCGGCGCGCACCGAAGCACCCCGGTAGACTGCGCGCCGGCCGGGGGGCGGGACGCGAGGGGGGAATGGAGCCGCACGGAGACCTCGTTGTGCCCGGGGCCGCACAAGCGGTCCGCCATGAGGAGGTCCGCGCCAACGGCCTTCGCTTCCATGTCGCCGCGTGCGGCGAGGGCGATCGCTTGGCTCTTTGCCTCCATGGCTTTCCCGAGAGCTGGTTTTCGTGGCGCTTTCAGCTCCCCCTGCTCGCGCGCCTTGGATACCGCGCCTGGGCGCCCGATCTTCGCGGCTATGGTGGGACCGATCGACCCACGCGCATGCAAGACTACGCAATCGAGCGTCTGATCGAGGACGTGGCGGGCCTCATCGACGCTTCTGGTGCGCGCACGACCGTCCTTCTTGCCCATGACTGGGGCGCCGTCGTGGCGTGGTACTTTGCGCTGCGCGCCATGCGACCCCTCGACGGGCTCGTGATTCTGAACGTGCCACACCCGGCGTGCGCGGAGCGCGAGCTGCGCCGCGCGGCACAGCTGCGCCGCTCCTGGTACATGTTCTTCTTTCAAATTCCTTGGCTGCCCGAAAGGCTCCTCGGCCTGCGCGGTGCACACGCGATCGGCGAAACCTTCCGGCGCGGCGCCGTCGACAAGAGCCGGTTTCCCGACGCAGTGGTTCGGGTCTACCAAGACGCCGCAGCGCGGCCGGGCGCCCTTTCGGCCATGCTGAACTACTACCGGGCGCTGCTGCGGGGCGGCGGGGCGCGCCGCCAGCGCGCGCTCGGCTATCCGCGGATCGAGACGCGGACCCTCATGATCTGGGGAGAGGAAGACGTCGCCCTCACCAAGGCCACGACCTTTGGCACCGAGAAATACGTGCGCGAGCTCACCCTGCGCTATCTGCCCGGCGTCTCGCATTGGGTACAGCAAGAGGCACCCGAGAGCGTGAATGCCATGCTCGAGGCGTGGCTCACACACAAGCCCGTGCCCGAGCATGCGGCGGCGATGCAGGGGTCCATGGTCGCTCGGGTCTAGGCCGTAGGGGGGATGCGGAGCCCAGGGCCTTGCAAAGAAGCTCGGCCGCTCCCGTGCGTCGTTCGGCTGTGTGGGCCAGGCTTGCGAGGAACGAAGCGTTACACGGCGGGTGCGGGATCGATCTGCAGCGCGAAAGCCGGGCTTCCTGAGTCGTTCTCAGCCAGGCGTGTCACGCGCGCCGAAGGGGCGATCGGCAGTCCTTCGATCTCGATCTTGCGGGTTGACGGTGACCCAAGCACGAGCGCGTAGAGCGCCCCGCCCTTCTGCGTGAAGCGTACCGGCGTGCCGTCGCTCGTGACGCCCGCCGCCCGCCGCCAGGGTCGGGTGCCGTAGATCGCTTCGCCGCAGGCGGCGAGCCAGCGCCCAAGGCCGAGCAAGCGCTCGCGCTGCAGCGGGGGAATCGTGCCGTCGGGCATGGGCCCCACGCCGAGCAGAAGGTTTCCGTTCTTGCTGACGACGTCGCAGAGCAGGTGAACGAGCTCCCAGAGCGAGAGGCTGTGGGCCGGCGTCTCGTTGCGGTTGTAACCAAACGCAAGGCCGATCCCGCGCGTGAGCTCCCACTTGCGCGGATAGATGTCCGCTATCGTCGAGTACTCCGGCGTGTTGAAGTCGAGATGGGGCTGACTCCCGAACACGAAGCGATCATTCACGACGCCGTCGGGCACCGCGGTGTAGTAGTCGGCGAAGAGCTGCACGAGATCGGCATCGCGCGGATATCCGATGTCATTCCACATCACACAGGGCGCGTAGCGGGCGATGAGCTCGCGCCAGTGGGCGTTGGCGTACGCCAGGTACTGCGCGCTCTGCGGAATGCACTTCATGAGAGAAGGCAGGTCGCGGATCGGACCTGGCTCGAAGGTCCAGTCGAGGCCGCCGGAGTAGTAGAGGCCATAGTGCAGCCCACGCGCGCGCACCGCGGCGCCGAGCTCGCCCACCAAGTCGCGCGTCGCATGCCAACCGGGAATGAAGGGGTTTGGCGTCGTGCTCGGCCAAAGCGTCCAGCCGTCGTGATGCTTGGAGACCAGCACGACGTAGCGCACACCTGCATCCGCGAAGAGCGTTGCCCAGGTCTCGGGCCGGAATTGCCTTGCGGCCTCGTCGAACATCGGACCGAAACGCTGGTACTCGAAGTTCTTGCCGAAGGTTGCCTCATGCCAGGCGCGGGCCGGACTGTTTTCGATCCGGATGGTGTTCCAGTACCACTCGGGGTAGGCGTCGTGGCGAAACCAGTACTCCCAGCCATGCGCCTTCGCGATCTCGTGGAAGTTGCCGATTGGCTCCGCCCACGCAGGCACCGCCGAGGGTCCCCAGTGCGGCAGCACACCGAGCTTGGCGCCATCGAACCAAGCGGGGAGCGCACGGGCCCGGAGCTGCTGCAGGAGCGCCTCGGGGCGTTGGTCCGTCATGGCGCAGATCATCGCACGGGCGGGGTGGCGCAGTCAGCGTCGACGGATCTCGTAGGTCACTAGATCGGGCCGGGGCCGGCGCGTCACGACCTCCACCGGCGCTCCGCCGATCCGCGAGAACAGCACCTCGACAAATCCCTGCGTCGTGTAGCGCGCAGAGTCAGGAAAGTCCGCGGCGCCCTGTACCTCGATGGTGGAGACGTCCGCGGACTCGTCATGAGTGATGACCCACTCCATGAAGCTGTACATGGCCGAAGCAAGCTGGACCATGGCCTGCCCTGCGCGCTGGCCCCAGCGGTCCGCGGCCGCCAGGAAATGGCGGTACGCCCCCACAGCCATCATGCGCTCCGCGGCCTTTACCCCCCGCGTCACGAGATAGACGGGGCGTCCCTGCCCCTCCACGCTGCACAGCAGATCGAGGCAGCGGCCATACACATCGATGGGATACCACAGGCTCGGTACGACCATCTCGTCGAGATGGGCCATGTCTCCCGGCTTGAGCAGAGTCTCGAGATCGTTCTCGCGGATGCGCCCCTGCGTCCGCAGCCGGTGGATGTCCTCAGCGACGGATTGGAAGGCCACGCCTTTGATCGAAGCCTGGGTCATCGTCGTCCCCTCCGCGTCCCCCGATCGGTTGGGGTCGTGGCGGACTTGAGCGCGGGAGCGTCGGGGGATGCCCCGAGATTGGCGAGCAGCCGTGCCGCCGCGTCGAAGAGCCCCTCCGGACCGGTGCCGGGCGCCGCGGCATAGATTTTATGGTCCGGTGTGACACGCATCGCGCCGCCCGCCTGGGTGAGCAGGCTCAAGAGCCGCTGCGGGTCGATCTTGGCCGAAGGGCCCACCGTGAGGACGATGTCGCCGCGTTGCACCTCGAGCGTCACGATGCCGAGCCGTCGCGCAGCGATCTTGAGCCGGATCACCCGCAGAAGGTTTTCGCCCTCGCGCGGGAGCGGGCCATAGCGGTCGAGGATTTCGTCGCGGATCCGGTCCACCTCGGAGCCTTCGCGTGCAGAAGCCAGGCGCTTGTAAAGCACGAGGCGCTGCGACACTTCCTGCACGTAGTCCTCAGGCAGTCTGGCCGTTACGGGAAGGCGAATCTCGGGATCGATCTCCGCGTC
The DNA here is from genome assembly GCA_035315025.1 of Myxococcota bacterium. Taxonomy (GTDB): domain Bacteria; phylum Myxococcota_A; class UBA9160; order UBA9160; family UBA9160; genus UBA9160. The sequence goes on along the minus strand of DATFYN010000180.1, from coordinate 5,581 downwards.
GCGCACATGGCCGCGCAGTTCCTCGATCGTTTCCTCAAGCATCTGCATGTAGGTCTCGTAGCCGAGTGCTGCGAGGTTCCCCGACTGCTCTCCCCCAAGCAGGTTCCCGGCCCCCCGGATCTCGAGATCCATGTTCGCGAGTTTGAACCCCGAGCCGAGTTCATGGAAGTCCTGGATCGCCTCGAGTCGGCGCTTGGCGTCGAGCAAGAGCGCATCCTCATCGGGCACAAGGAGGTAGCAATAGGCGCGGTGGTGACTGCGGCCCACCCGCCCGCGCAGCTGGTGAAGCTGGGCAAGCCCGAAGGTATCCGCGCGATGGATCAGGATGGTATTCGCACGGGCGACGTCGAGACCGCTCTCGATGATGCTCGTGCAAAGCAGTACGTCCGCTTCCCCGTGCAAGAATGCAAGCATTCGCTTTTCGAGCTCAAGCTCTCTCATCTGGCCGTGTGCGACGAGAACCTTTGCCTCGGGGACGACGCGGGCGAGCATCTCCGCCACCGGCCCGATCGTGTGCACGCGGTTGTGTACGAAGAAGACCTGCCCCCCGCGCCTTGTTTCGCGCAGGATCGCCTCGCGCACGAGGGACTCGGAGACACGGCAGACCTGGGTGCGGACGGCGAAGCGCTCGGCGGGCGGCGTATCGATCACCGAGAGCTCGCGCAGGCCTGTGAACGCCATCTGGAGTGTGCGGGGGATGGGAGTCGCGGTGAGCGTGAGCACGTCCACCGTCTTCTTCATCTGCTTGATCCGCTCCTTGTGGGCGACTCCAAAGCGGTGCTCTTCGTCCACCACAAGCAGGCCGAGGTCGCGAAAGCGCACGTCTTTCTGCAGCAGGCGGTGCGTTCCGATCACAAGATCGATACTGCCGTCGACCAACCCTTCGAGGATGGCCCGCGTCTGCTTGGGCGTGCGGAAGCGGGAGAGCGTCTCGATCCGCATCGGGTAGCCTGCGAAACGTTTGCCGAAGGTCTCTTCGTGCTGCTGTGCGAGGACCGTGGTCGGGACGAGCACGGCGACCTGTTTGCCCTCCATCGCCACGCGGAAGGCGCCGCGCACTGCCACCTCGGTCTTGCCGTAGCCGACGTCACCGCACACGAGACGGTCCATCGGGCGCTCGCGGGAGAGGTCGCCGAGAACGTCGTCGATCGCGGCGAGCTGGTCGGGGGTCTCCTCGTGCGGAAAGGCCGCCTCGAACTCCTCGAGCTGGCGGTCGCGCGGCGGGAAGGCATAGCCCGGTGCGAGCTCGCGGGCCGCGTGCACGGCGAGCAGCTCCGTCGCCATGTCCTTGAGCGAGCGCCTGACCTTGTGCTTGACGCTTGCCCAGGTCGTGCCGCCGAGGCGGTCGATGCGCGGCGTTTGGCCGTCGGCGCCGACATAGCGCTGGACGAGGTTCAGGCGATGGACGGGCACGAAGAGCTTGTCTCCGCCCTCGTACTCGATCCTGAGGAACTCCCCGGACGCCTGGCCGAGCTCGAGGTTCACAAGGCCGCGGTACACCCCGATTCCGTGCTCGGCGTGGACGAGGGGGTCGCCCGGCGCGAGCTGCGCCAGACCTTCAACCGCCGCGCCCTCGCGCCAGCTGGCCCGGGCGCGCCGCTTCTCGCGCGGACCGAAGATCTCCTCCTCGGTCACGACGACCAGTTTTTCGAGCGGCAGCACGAAGCCCTCGGACAGGCCCGCGACGCGTACCTCCACCCGCCCCGGCGCCGACCAGCGCCATACCGGAGCCGGTTCGTTCGCGAGGCGGGTGGCCACGGCGTACTCGGAGAGGAGCTGCCGCAACCGCTCGGCGCCCGAGAGCTGCGGCGCGGTCAGCACGATCCGCAAGCGCTCGTCGCGCCACCCCGCGAGGCGGTCGATCAGCGGAGAAAGCGCGGCTTCGCTGGCGCGTGCTTTCACGAGCCCGCGCACGAGCTCATCATGGCCAAAAGCGCGCACGCTAAAGCGAACCCCGCCCGTGGATTCGAGGGCGTCCGTGACCTCGAGCCGCTCGAGCCGAACGGGGCGACGCGCCGCAACCGCGGCGAGGAGCGCGTCCGCGTGGAGCGTGAGCTCTTCGGGGGTGGCCACGGTGCGTTGCGTGCTCCGGACGGCGTCGAAGCCCGCGAGCAGCTCCTCCGTGTAGCGGAGAAGGCGCTTGCGGCCGGCCGCGGCGTCGTCGATCACGACAAGCGTGTCCTCGGGCAGGAAGTCGAGAACCGTCTCCACCGCCGGCTGGAGCAGCGGCGCCAGCGCCTCGATGCCCGGCGGGAGGTGGCCGCGCAAGAGCGCGTCGATCAGCTCGTCGATGGCGCGCTCGGGTACGCGTTGTGCGAGGGCGCGCTGGCGCAGCATCGGCTCCCGCTCGACCACGAGCTCGCGTGTCACGAGAAGCTCGCGCGGAGGCGCGGCCACGACATAGCCAAGAGTCCCCTGGCTGCGCTGACTCGCGGGGTCGAACTCGCGGATCGACTCGACCTCGTTGCCCAGAAACTCGATCCGTACCGGGAGCGCCCGCTGCGGCGGGAAGACATCGAGGATTCCGCCTCGCACCGAGAGTTCGCCGCGCTCCTCGACGATCGGCATGCGCAGGTAGCCCGCCGCCGTGAGTGTTTCGACGAGGGCGTCTCGGTCCAGGGTCTGCCCGAGCTCCAGGTGCACGGTGCGGGCCCGCACGGCGGCGCGCGCGGGAACGCGCAACGCGAGGGCCGTCCACGGCGCAACCACCACGGGCCCGGGCTCGCTCGCGGCGCTCTGGCGAGGCACCAGCGAGTCGATCCGTTTTTCGCTGGCGAGCCAGCGGTAGAGCACATCCATGCGCTGGGCGACAACGAACGGCTGGGGCGAGAAGCGGTCATAGGGGGGCGTATCGTGGCGGGGGAACGCACGCACGGCTCCCCCGCGCTCGGCGGGCGGCTCGCCGAGAACGGTGCGCAGATCCTCGAGCAGGAGATCGGCAGCCTTGGCGCTGGGTGCGAGGAAGAGAACGGGCCTTGTGCCGTGGCTGCGCACGAGCTCGGCGCCCACCACCGCCCGCGCCGCACCGCGCAGCCCCGTCAAATGGACGACGCCTTCGCGCGCGCCCACACGGCGCAGCACGTCGCCGAGATCGCGCACGGGAGGAGCCATCGCTTCGCTCAAGAGAACTCCAAGCACAAAGAGCCCACGCCACCCCGTACGGGGGTGGGTGGGCAAAGAGATCGGCCTCCGAGGCTAGCCGGCCGGCGTCCCGGCCGCCGGTCGCGGTTCGAGCCGGAAAAACCACAGCGACGTGTGCGCCGCAAATCCGTCCGGCGTGAGTGCGTATTTTCGGGCGAACGCCTGGCGCAGCGCGGCGACGAGCCCCGGATCTTCGACTCGGACGGCAGAGCAGCGGTAGCGCCGGCCGGTCGCGCGGACCACGACCGCGGGGTCCTTGAGCACGAAATAGGGCCAGCGCTTTAGCGGGTTCAGAAAGTCGGCAGCCACGTAGAGGTCACCTTCGTAAACGACCGCCCAGGTGGTGACAGACCAGGGCGCCCCGGGGCGGACCTCGAGCTCGATCGTCGGGCCGATCCCGGCGGCTTCCCAGCGCGGCTTTTGATCCTCCGAGAGTGTCCCGCGGACCAGTGCGCCGCCCGGGAGGGGACCCAAGGGTCCGTCGTGAAGGCGCAGCGCGGAAAGGCCCCCCAGCGCCCCAAGTCCGAGCGCCAAGGCGGCGAAGGTGGCAAGACGCCGTGCGGTCAAAAGGCGCGCCGCGGAGGTCGGGGCCGTGACTCCGCCCGGCGCCGAAAGCGCGCCCATGCCGCACCCGATTTGGCGCGCAATCCGCTGCGCGGGCAAGAGGCGCGCAGCTTCGCCCATCGCCCGAGCGCGGCTTCGGTCCGTTGGGCCCCGCTACTCGAGATGATCGATGATCGCGTTCGTGATGGCATCGAGGGTCGCCGTGCCGCCCAGATCTCGCGTCCGGTGCTCGGGCTCAACGAGCGTCGCGTGCACTGCGCGCGTAATGGCGTGCGCGATCCGTTCCTCCCCGAGGTGTCGCAGCATCTCGACGAGCGAGAGGATCACAGCCACCGGGTTCGCGATGCGCTTGCCGGCGATATCCGGGGCACTCCCGTGCACCGCCTCGAAGACGGCGCAGTCGTCTCCGACATTGCTGCCGGGAACCACGCCGAGTCCGCCGACCAGGCCGGCGCAGAGGTCGGAGATGATGTCGCCGTAGAGATTCTCGAGCAGCAGCACATCGAACTGCTTGGGATTTTTCACGAGCTGCATGGCGCAGTTGTCGATGATCATCTCCTTGTACTCAATCTCCGCGTACTCACGCGCCACCTTCCGAGAGCATTCGAGAAACAGGCCGTCGGCGAGCTTCATGATGTTCGCTTTGTGGATGGCATGGATCCTCTTGCGGCCCATGCGCTCGGCCAGTTCGAATGCGAAGCGTGAGATCCGGGTGCACGCGCGCTCGGTCACGATCTTGAGGCTCTCGACGATGCCGGGCGCGATCCGGTGCTCGAGCCCGGAGTAAAGGCCCTCGGTGTTCTCGCGCACGACGATCAAGTTCACGTCCCGAAATGGCGTCTCGACGCCCGGCACGCTCTTCACGGGGCGCACGCAGGCGTAGAGATCCAGGGCTTTGCGGAGCGACACGTTGGCACTCTGGAAACCCTCTCCGATGGGCGTCGTGATCGGGCCTTTGAGGGCCACCCGGTTCGTGCGGACGGAGTTCAGCACGTGATCGGGGACGGGGCTGCCGTACTTGGCGACCACTTCGGCGCCCGCCTCAACCCGCTGCCAGTGAATCTTGGCTCCCGCCGCCTCTGCCACCCGGACCGCGGCCTCGGTCACCTCCGGGCCGATTCCGTCGCCGGGTATCAGGGTCACGGTATGCGAATGGGTCGACATGCCTCTGCGCTCCCCCTATAGTGCTGGCCGCTTTTCCGGACCCCCAGCCAGATGGATCGAGGATTCCCGTGGCCATTGAACTGCTTTGTCGAAAGATCGGTATGACCCGCCTCTACGATGAACAGGGTCAGAGCGTCGCCGTGACCGTGCTCGAGGCGGGCCCGAATCCGATCGTTCAGAAGAAGACCCCCGAAAAGGACGGCTACTCCGCGATCCAACTCGGCTTCGGCGCGCGCCGCCCCAAGAACGTGCCGAAGGCCCTGAAGGGTCACTACGAAAGGGCCCACGTGGCCCCCCAGCGAACCCTGAAGGAGAGTCGGCTCTCGGCTGAGGATGCCGCAAAGTTCGAGGTGGGCCAGGCGGTTCGCGCAGACGTCTTCGCGCAAGGGCAAATCGTAGACGTGGTCGCGACCTCCAAGGGCCGCGGCACCGCGGGCGTCGTGAAGCGCCACAACTTCTCCGTGCATACCGAAGGTCACGGGACCCACGAGTTCTTCCGGCACGGCGGATCCATCGGCTCCAACAGCGATCCTGGCAAAGTGATTAAGGGCCTTGGCATGCCGGGCCGTCACGGCAATGCGCGGACCACGACGCGCAACCTGCTGGTGGCGAAGGTCGACGCCGAACGCAACCTGCTCTTCCTCCGCGGCTCCGTGCCCGGCCACCCGAACGCGGTCGTCCGAGTCCGGCCGGCCGTCGCCGGGCACTAGCC
>DATFYN010000179.1:0-9594 GCA_035315025.1 Myxococcota bacterium | reverse complement strand
CGGTCTCCGCAGCCTTGAGCGACGTGTCGACCGTCTCAAGGTCGCGCATCTCGCCCACCATGATGACATCGGGATCCTGGCGCAGCGCAGCGCGCAGGGCGTCCGGGAACGAGGATGTATCGGTGCCAATCTCGCGTTGCGTAATGATGCTCTTATCGTGGGTGAAGACGAACTCGATCGGATCCTCCACCGTGACGATCTTCGCCTTCCGGGTCCGGTTGATCTCGTTGATCATCGTCGCGAGCGTGGTTGACTTGCCCATGCCCGTGGCACCCGTCACAAGCACATAGCCGCGCTGGACGAGGGCAAGGTCATGCAACACGTTCGGGAGGTTGAGATCCTCGAAGCTGCGAATCTGCAGAGGGATCACACGCAACACGATGTTGAAGAAGCGTCGCTGTCGTGAAATGTTGACGCGGAAGCGGCCCTCGCCGGGCAGTTCGAACGCCAGGTCGAGCTCGTTCCAGTTCATGTTCGCCTGGCGGGGATCGCCCTCGAGCAATAGCTTTGCGATCGCCTCTGTGTCCGTCGGCGTGAGCACCTTGTAGCGAAGCTCCACGAGGTCGCCGTGGAAGCGATAGAGCGGCAAGTAGCCGACCTGGAAATGGATGTCGGACGCCCCCTTCTCGAGGCCGAGGCGCAGGAGGCGATGAACCTTCTCCCGTTCCATCCCGGAACGCCCTCCGAGGCTCCCGACGCACCGGGGAGCCGGCCGAGCCCGCAATCGCCCGCCGTGGGTCGGCACTGCGGGTCCCTTCCCAGAGCGTATCGGCGCGCGGCCCCCTGCCTTGACTGCGCACGAGACGCGAACTCGCAGCTACACTTGTGTCCAAAGGACCCAGGGGGCGACTTGGGACGGCTCGGATGGTGGAGGGCGGCAGGGGGACTGGCGACGGGCCTTTGGCTCTCGCTGCTCGCCCTCCGAGCGCCGGAGCCCTGCCGAGCGGACGATACCCCTCCGCCGCCTCCACCTTCGGGGCCGGCCAAGCCCGTCGACCTCGAGCGCCTCCTCAAGCTCCCTTCCTCGGTCGAGTTCGATGTCGAAAAGAAGGGTGGAGCGACCAAGACGGAATGGCGCGCGCGTTTCCAGCAGGCGCGTGATGAGATCCAAAAGGCACGGGCGGGCCTCGAGAAGGCCGAGAAGGCGCTTGAGACCGGAGCCGAGAAGTCGCCCTGGAGCGTGGCTCCGCCCGGCGTCCAGGCCACCACCCAAAACGAATCGACCGCGAACTTCTCCCTCACCCAGGAGGTAAAGCACCAACGCGAGGAGGTGAAGCGCACGGAAAAGCACCTGCGCGACCTCGAGGTTGAGGCGAACCTGGCGGGCGTCCCCGCAGACTGGCGCGAATAGCTGCTAGGCGGCTCCGGCGCCCGTGTCCTTTCGCTGCGGGAAGTCTGCAAGGAGGGCGAAGGCGACCGACAGCAAGACCGGTCCGAGGAAAAGACCAAGCGTCCCGAAGGCCAAAAGCCCCCCGAGCAATCCCAGGAAGAGCAGCAGGAAGGGGATCCGGGTCGACCCCGAGCTCATCAAAACCGGGCGCAGCACGCTATCGATCGTGCTGACCAGGGCCAAGCCCCAAATCGCCATGCCGAGCGCGGCCCCGCGGTTTCCCTGCGAAAGGAGCCAAATCGCCGCACCCCCCCAGACAAGCGGCGGTCCGACCGGCAAGAAGGAGAGCACGAAGGTCAGAGCGCCCAACGCCACGGCCGAGGGAACACCAAAGATCGCAAACCCGATTCCTGCGAGGATGCCCTGGCCGAGGGCAGTTCCCAGAAGGCCGAACACCACCGTTCGGACCACCCCACCGACGTGGTCTAGAAAACGCTCCCCTGCACTCGGGAAGACGACCGGCGCCAGCCGGCGGGCCTGCGCGATCAGGCGTTCGCCATCGATGTAGAAGGCGTAGAGCGTGACGAGCATGATCGCGAACTTGAAGAAATTGGTTGCGATTCCTCCCGCGATCTCCATGAGACGGCCGGAGACCTCGGTGCCGTACTTCGCCACGTACTGCGCGACCGCAGTGGGATTGAAGACCGATTCGGAGCGCAGCTCCATAAGAGGCTTTGCAAGCCACGGCCTCGCTTCGACCCAGTCCGGGAACGGCGCCCCCTGGGCCAGCCAGTCGCGCAGGGCCGAGATGAGCTGTGTCGCCTCGCTTGCGAGCGCGACCAAGATGGACGCAAGGGGAATGCCAAGGCCAAGCGCCAAGGCCAGGGTGAAGGCGGCCGCGGAAAGATGCGGTCGATGCGTGCGTGCACGCACGGCTCGGTACGGGGGCCAGGTGACGTAGGCGACGATGGCAGCCCAGGCCATGGGGACAAGGAAGGGCTGGAGCACGAGGAGCGTCGCCAAAAGCAGCCCGAGTCCGCCCCCGACGCGTGCAATCACGAACCCCGCAGAGCGCTCGTCGCGGCTCATCGCTCTCCTTTCCCTTGGCTCGCTGCGCTGGAGGCCTCTTGCACCCATGGGCGCACCCATGGCAGGAAAGCGTAGGCGGGAAGTCCAAGAAGCGCTGTCAGCGCAAAGTAGCTCGCGTAGCCCACGCGGTGCGTAGCCCAGCCCGACACCACGCCCGCAAACGTGCCGGGGAGTGCATACAGGGCGGACAGGCATGCGTACTGGACCGCAGCGTGCTCGCGCTCGCAAATCCGCATGAGGCAGGCCAGGAACGCAGCCGACGCGAGGCCGACGCAGAACGACTCGACGACCGATGCGGCGTAGACGCCGGGATTGCCGAGCTCTGGCAGGGCAGCGACCGTCGCATAGCCAAGGTTCGGTAGCAGGGCGAGGGCACCCAGGGCGAAAAGACTCCTTCCGATCCCCTGGCGCGCGACGTACACACCGCCTGAAACCGCACCGGCGACCGTGGCGATCGGTCCAAGCGTGTTTGAGACGAGGGCGATGCGGCCGAGCGTGACCCCTCGGTCCACCCAGAACGGCGGCAGCATGGGCGCCATCGCAAGGTCCGCGAGGCGATAGAGCAGCACAAAACCGAGCACGCCCAGAGCGCCCGGCCGAGCAAGCCATGTGCGGAATGCGGGTCGAGGATCGGCAGATCGGTGGCCCCTCGGCGGCTCGGCACGCGGGGTCCGCGAGACCGCGCCCGCCAGCACGACGAGGAGAAGCGCGGCGAGGGAGAACGTGGCCGCCCATCCGATTCGGTTTGCAATAAAGAGAAGCAGGCCCCCCGCCGACACCAGCCCGAGACGGTAGGCCGTGATGCGTACACTGTTCGCGGGACCCTCCTCGCCCCGCGGTACAAGGCCAATCGTGTAGGCATCGATCGCGATGTCCTGTGTGGCAGAGGCTGCGCAAAACACAATGAGGGTCGCCCACGCGAGCAGGCTGATCGTTGCGGCATCCTCGGTACCCAGCGCGATCAACGCCGCGGCCATGACGCACAGCGCCCCCGCAATCCAGCGCTGCGCGCTGCCCCATGCTCCCACGACGGGTGACCAGAGGAACTTGAGCGACCAGGCCAAATTCAGGCCTGAAAGCAAGCCGACGCTTTCGAGCGATGCGGCGTGCGTCCGATAGTAGACGGGCCAGACTCCGTGAGAGATCCCGTACGGGAAGCCCTCGACGAAGTAGAGCAATGCAACGATCGCGAGCTGACGCTTTTGCGACACGCACCCCCCGCCTGGCAGTATCGCCCGGGCTCGAGGCGGCAGCTAGGATCGATTCGTGAGCGTTGAATCGGCCCCCGGCACGCCTCCCCTCATCCTGCTGCACCGCGTGTCTCGTCTCTATCGTCGCGGTGTCGATGAGATCCATGCACTCGAGGCCTGCTCGTTGCGGGTCGAACGCGGGCGCTTTGTCGCGTTCATGGGCCCGTCTGGGTCGGGCAAGTCGACCCTTCTCAACCTCGTGTCGGGCATCGATCGACCGACCTCGGGCGAGGTCTGGGTGGCGGGCCAAGAACTGAACCAGCTGACCGAGGACGAGCTCGCCCGCTGGCGCGCGCGCCACGTCGGCCTGATCTTCCAGTTTTTCAATCTCGTGCCCGTGCTTTCCGCGCGGGACAATGTGGCGCTGCCCCTGCTGCTCACTCGCTTTAGCCGCAGCGAACGCCAGCGCCGCGCTGAGATTGCCCTGCGGGTGGTGGGTCTCGAACACCGCCTCCAGTACCTGCCGCGAATCCTTTCCGGCGGCGAGCAACAGCGGGTCGCGATCGCGCGCGCCCTCGTGAGCGACCCCGACCTGATCGTGGCGGATGAACCCACCGGAGACCTCGATGCTCGCAACGCCGAGGGCGTGCTTGGCCTCTTGCGCCAGCTAAGCGCGGAGTTCGGAAAGACGATCGTGATGGTGACCCACGACCCTCGGGCGCTGCGGTTCGTCGACGAGGTCTTTCACCTCGACAAAGGAGTGCTGCTCGAGGGCGAAGAGGCCGAGCGCGCCGGGGCGGCCATGCGGGTGGCGGCCGGAGGGGGCCTCATGGGCGAGGCCCCGCCGGCACGAAGCCCCGGGCGGGCCATCACGCCGAGGGCTTAGAACGAGACATGGGCTACACGGGCTTTGTGATCGCGAATCTCCTGCGCAACCCGCTGCGCAGCGCGCTCACGGGGAGCGCCATCGCTCTGGCCGTCTTGCTCGTGTGTTTGCTCCTCACCATGCCCGCCGGGCTCGACGCGCTCCTCACGAGTGTCGCCAGCGACACACGCGTGGGCGTGATCAACAAGAGTGGTCTTGTGTTCTGGATGCCCTATTCGCTCATGCGGAAGATCCGCGCCCTCGATGACGTGGCGGACGCCGTCGGCATGGTGTGGTTCGGCGGAGCCTTCGAGGAGCAAGGGAAAGTGACCTTCCCGAGCTTCGCCGTAGAGGTGGAGCACATCCCCAGCACCTATCCCGACTACAAACTCGCCCCCGAGGCCGTGGCGGCGTTCGCCCGCTACCGAGATGGTGTCATCGTGGGCCGCCAGACCATGCGCAAATACGGCTGGAAGGTGGGCGATCGGGTCACCTTACGCAGCAACGTGTGGAACGTGAATCTCGACCTACGGATCGTCGGGGAAATTCCAAGGGACAGCTCGCCCATCGTCTGGATCAATCGCGAATACTTGGACGAGGCCATCAAGGCACAGGGTCGGCCCGGCCTTGGGATCGTGATGATTATCTGGGTGCGGGTTCCATCACCCGACCGCGTGAACTCCGTCATGCTGCGGATCGACGAGCTTACGCGCAACACCGACTACGAGACGACCTCGCAGACCGAGAAGACCTTCTTCTCGAACTTCCTGGGCTCGTTGCAGGGCTTTCTCCAGATCCTCCTCATGGTGACGGCTCTGGTATCCCTGTGCATCGTTTTCATCGCGGCCAATACCGCGTCGATGGCCGTGCGCGAGCGCGCGGGCGAAATCGGAGTGCTGCGCGCGATCGGCTTCCGCCGCCGCGTGATCTTCTCCATGCTGCTCGCCGAAACCGTCGTTCTCTCGTGGTCCGCGGGCGCGGTGGGCGTCGGGCTGGCCTGGGTTGTAACGACGTCCCTCAAGCGGCTAGGGGGGAGCATCGCGGCGCTCGGTCCCCTTGGCGGCTTCAGCGTCACTCCCGGGGTGATCATCCAGGGCCTCGTGCTCTCGCTCGCGATCGGAATCTTCGCGGGCTTTGCACCGGCCTACGGTGCGGCTCGACGCCCGGTCGCGGACACCCTGCGAGAAGTGTTCTGATGCTTCCCTTGAGCTACTCGGTCCGCAACGTGGCCCTGCGGCCCCTGCGGAGCCTGCTCTCCGTCGCGGTGATTGCGCTCGTCGTCGTCGCATGCAGTCTGTTCCTCGGTCTCATCTCGAGTCTTCGCCGGAGCTTCATCTCGAGCGGTGATCCGATGAATCTCGTGGTGCTCCGCAAAGGCTCGGACAACGACGGCGCGAGCCAGCTGACGCGAGAGGCCGCGGCGTCCCTTCGCTACCGCGAAGGCATCGCGCACAACGCGGACGACATGCCGCTTTTTTCGCCCGAGCTCGTTGTGCAGCCTTTCCTGCAGACCCGCAGCGGCGGTCGGGAGAACGTGCTCGTGCGCGGCGTCGAGCCGATTGCGCTCGAGGTCCACTCTGGGGTGCGAATCGTCGAGGGTCGCATGTTCCGCCCGCGACTCCACGAGGTCATCGTCGGCAAGGCGATGGTGGGTCGTTACGAGGGCGCGCTGCAGGGCGGAGAGCTGCATCTCGGCCGCGGCCGCTGGAAGGTGGTCGGGGTCTTCGAAGCCGCCGGGTCTTCCCTTGAGAGTGAGGTCTGGGCCGACGTCGAGGAGCTCGCGGAGGATTCTCGGCGGCCTACGCCGTACTCGGGCGTGCGACTGCGCGCGGCCAGCCGCGCCGAGCTCGATCGCCTGAAGGCGCACATCGATGCGGATCCGCAGTACGCGCTCGAAGCCTCGCGCGAAGTGGAGTACTACGCCAAGCAGTCGGAAACCGCGAACTCGCTCTACGTCCTCGTCATCGCCATCGCCGTGTTGGCCGGCGTCGGCGCTGGATTCGGTTCGGCCAACACGATGTACGCAGCCGTGCAGTCCCGCACCGCTGAGATCGGCACGCTCCGCGCCCTTGGCTTCTCGCGGGGCGCGATTCTGACCTCGTTTGAGGTCGAGGCGTTGACACTTTCGCTGGCAGGCTTCCTTTGTGGGGTGGTTTTCTCTCTCGCCCTCGCGGCGGGCCTGCGGCGCGTGCAGGGCGGCATCGCCTTCACCTCCTCGACCTTCACCACCAACGTGGTCACGCTCTCGATCGGGGTCGGAGACCTGGCGCTGGCCTGCGCCCTCGCAGTCATGATCGGTCTTCTCGGCGGTCTTGGGCCAGCCTATCGAGCGGCGCGGCTTCGTCCGATCGAGGCGCTCCGCAAGGCCTGAACGCTAGACTGAGGTCGTCGCGCCCACGCACGGGAGAGGCCCGGTGAGTATCAGCAGGGAGGAGAAGCTGCGCGCCGACTTGGCGGCGCTGCGGGTAGAACGGTCTAGCGAGTCGGCGCAGACCAAGGGGCGGGCCCGCAGGTGGAACCCGCTCGTGTGGCTCGCGATCGCCGCTCCAATCGCCCTCGGGATCGGGGCGATCGAGCTCCGGGCGACACCGGTGACGGTGGCTCCGGCCGTCTTGACCGATGCCTCTGCCCTCGGGGATGCGCCCGTGCTCACGGGCTCGGGCTACATCGTACCCGGCGACAAGGTCGTCGCGATCGGCGCACGGGTGCCGGGTCGCGTCGAGCGTTACCTGGTCGACGATGGCTCGATCGTCAAGGCAGGCGACCCTCTCGTTCAGCTTGACGATCGCGAGTACCGCGCCGCGCTCGACCGCACGCGAGCACAGCTCGAGGTGGCGCGTGCCAATCTCCGCCTGGCGGAATCCGAACTCGCTCGCGGCACCGAACTCGCGAAGGCCCATTACCTCGCACCCAGCGAGCTCGACATTCGCCGCAATAAAGTCGAGGTGGGCCGGGCCACGATCCACGAGCTCGAGGCCGCAGTCGCCCAGGCGGAGGTGAGCCTCGAGGACACCACCCTGCGCGCTCCCAATGACGGTGTGGTCCTGGCCAAGCTTAAGGAAGCGGGCGAGATCGCGGTGCCCGGCGGCTTCGCGGGATCCGGTGATCTCGTGCGACTCGCGAACCTGCATGATCTGCGGGCCGAGGTGGACGTGAACGAGAGCGACCTGTCGGAGGTTCACCTCCACCAGCGTGCCCAGGTGACACCCGACGCCGACCCGAACGCCCATTACGCCGCCGAGGTCGTAAAGCTCTACCCACAGGTGGACCGCCAGAAGGGCACGCTCAAGGTGGAAGTCCGGATCCTTGAGCCCGAAGGCAAACTCTTGCCCGACATGAGCGCGCGGGTGGCATTCCTCCCCGACGTGCCGGTTGGGGGTGCTGCGAACAGCAAGGCGGTCCTCGTCCCGTCGGCCGCCCTGCGGCGCGAGAACGACGGCCGTAGCTACGTGTGGGTGGTGGACGGCGGCCGCGCCCGGCGAAGCGATGTGGAGACGGCGGGCATCGTGGGCGATCGCGTGCGAATCACCCACGGGCTGAAGGGCGACGAGCAGCTTGTGGTCGGAACGCCCCCAGCCCGGGACGGGGTGCGGGTGAGCGTGGTCCCCTAGGTCTCCCCGGCAAGGCTCGACCGCAATCCGCCCCGTCGCTAGCTTGCGCGCCGCAGTTCACTCACCACTGGTTTCCGAAAGACACGGAGGGTCCCGCCCATGGCACGCGGCAAGCTCGATGGCATCGCGTACCTCTATATTCTTCTTGGCATCCCCGCGATGGTCAGCTTCTTCGTCCTCCTGTTTGTGCTCGGCCGGATCTTCAATCTCCCGGCCTAAACCGCCTCCTGCCGAAAGGGGCTGCCGGTCCGCTTCGCGCGCACGGGCCGGCAGGAGCCCGCAAGCCTCGCCCGTGGCTGTTCGGGAATCTCGCCAGGCGACAGAATCCCCTTCTAAGACGCTAGGTTCCGCTCAAGTGGGGAGCGGCTGGCGCCGACCCTTTTCGGGAGATGCCGCGCTCTGCCGCAACCCGCTCGCTGCTACTTTTGCGTGCCTTTGCACTCACCTCCGTTGTCCTCGGCTGCGGTTGCGCGGGCACTGGGTCGAGCGCGGTCGGGCCCGCCCACTACCGATTCTTCGACACACCGGAGTCCAACGACATCTGGACCCCGACCATCCGAGGTTGGCAGGCCCGGGAGCGCGCACTCTCGGACACCGAGATGCTGCGCCCGGCGGAGGGATCGCTGGGAGCCCGGGTCTCCGAAGGGGTCGGCACGACGATCGGTCCCGGGGGCACACACGGAGACTTGAGGGCCGAGTACTTCGCCTTCCGTGCCGAGCGGAAGCGCGAGTTGGCGCGCGAAGTCGCCGCCTGGATCCAGAGCGAGGCCAGGCACCACTACATTCCGAATGGACCCGTTGCGCGCTGGGCCACCCTTCAGGAGACGCTTGCGAACAACGGGGCCAGCTGTAACGGCCTCGAGTTGCTTCCCTACCGCTTCCTCCTCGACGCAGGTTTCCGGCCGGACGAGGTGTACCGCGCGATCGTGATGCGACCTTCAGACGGCCAGCACCACATGGTAACGCTGTGGTTCGAGAACCCGGACGATCCTTGGGTGATCGATCCCACAGGTGCGATGACCACTGGGATGCCGCACCTCTCGGAGGTGGCGGCCTGGGTACCGGTCAAGGTCTTTAGCGAATACGTGGAATACACGGTGCATCCCGACAGCGCGGCGTCCGGCAGCCTCGCCATACGACAGGCCCACTGAGGCCACATCGTCCGCGCCTCGCCCGTTTCGAGGATGGAAGCCCTCGCCTCTGAACTCTTGGCGAGGCGTGCGTCCCCTAGCCCAACTTCGCCAGTTGTCGGGTCGGATTCGTGGCTTTTCGCGGAGGTACGTTCAAAAGTCGGCACTACATTTCGTCGATCCGCGGGGGGACGCGGAGTCGCTCGGGAAGCGTGAGCCCGAGCCGATCGAGCAGCATGGCCTGGGTTGGATCGGGCCGGACGACGCAGCGGATGCGGAGCTCGCGGTGGGGCTCGTCGGCCAGGGGCAGCACGACGTCGGTGCTCTGGATGCGGCCGATCTCTTCCAAGATCGTGCGCGGGCTGTTGCCGAGACCGGC
>DATFYN010000178.1:0-7736 GCA_035315025.1 Myxococcota bacterium | reverse complement strand
TCGAGGTAGCCGGGGATCGACGCCGCTCCCTTCATCATGTCCGTCATGAACGGCCCTGGCGCGAGCGCGTTCACGCGCACATTCCAGGCTGCCCACTCCTGTGCCATCACTTTGGTGAGCGCGTAGAGCGCAGCCTTGCTCGAGCAATAGAGCCCGAGCCCGACTCCAGGCTTGAAAGCGCCTTGCGTGATGACGTTGATCACGACGCCGCCGCCCGCTTCCGCCATGCGCTGCGCGGCACGCGCGGCGAGATGCAAGGGACCCTTCACATTGACCCCATAGACCTTGTCGAAGAGTGCACCCGTGCTGTCCGCCAAGGGACCCGCCGCGGGGTTGGTAGCCGCGTTGTTGACGACCACGTCGAGGCGGCCGAAACGATTCCAGGTGGCCTCGAGCAGTGCGTCGAGCTCATCCGTCCGATCGGCATGGATGGAGTGAGCGAATGCTTTGCGGCCGAGCGCCTCGATCTCCTTCGCTACGGCCTCGCATGCCGCAAGCTTGCGGCTTGCGATCGCGACATCGGCTCCCGCGCGCGCAAAGCCGAGCGCCATGGCGCGGCCGAGCCCGCGGCTCCCGCCGGTCACCAGCGCGACCTTGCCCGAGAGCTCCCGGAGCTCCGAGCCGCTCATCGGGTGGCGCTGCTGTCGGTGCCGATCAGCTCCTCTTTGAGCTGGCGCTTTAGGATCTTGCCGTTCGCGTTGCGTGGCAGGGGGTCTTGCCGAATCTCGATCTTCACCGGCACCTTGAATCCCGCGAGCCGCGCCGCGACGTGCTTGCGCAGATCGTCTTCCGTGACCCGCGAGGACGGAGTGACCTGCACCACCGCCCCGACCTCCTCACCGAGCACGCGATGCGGGATCCCCACGACCGCGGCGTCCATCACCGCCGGATGATCGTAGAGCACTGACTCCACTTCGACGCAGTACACGTTCTCACCGGCTCGGATCAGCATGTCCTTGGCCCGGTCGACGATGTACACGAAGCCCTCCTCGTCGATCTTTGCCAGGTCACCGGAGTGAAGCCACCCCCCCGTGAAGGTCTCGGCCGTCGCCTCGGGGTTGTTCCAGTAGCCCTTCACGACGTTTGGGCCCTTGATCCAAAGCTCCCCGACCTCGCCCACGGGCAGAGCGCTCCCTTTGGGGTCGACGACTTTGACATCGCACACGGGCACGGGAACGCCGCAGCTCTCGGGCTTGCGCACGTAGTCCTCGCCACCGTTGTAGGTGGTGACCGAGGAGGTCTCAGTAAGCCCGTAGCCGTTGCCGGGAGAGACCGCGGGAAAGGCCTCCTTGATGCGCCGCACAAGCTCCGGCGCCGCGGGAGCGCCGCCATATCCCACGCTTGTCACGCTCGATAGATCGCGCTTGGAGAAGCTCGGGGATTCGAGAACCTGCCAAACCATTGCAGGAACACCGCCGAAACTGGTGATGCGCTCACGCTCGATCAGCTCGAGCGCACGTTCGGGGTCCCACTTGTGCATCATCACGAGCTTCCCGCCGAAGGCGGTGTTCGAGACGAGGATGGCGTGACATCCCGTGGCGTGGAAGAACGGCACCGAGATGAGCTGCGCGCTCTGTGACTGCGGCTCCGTGGGTGAGGGCAGCGCGAGACCGCTGCGCAGCGCCCCACGCACCTGCGCGAACGCGAGGCTCGTCAGATTGCTGCAGATGTTGCGGTGCGTTCCCAGCGCGCCCTTGGGCCGACCGGTGGTGCCGGAGGTGTAGAAGATCGTGGCGTCATCCTCCAGATCGAGGGCCACGTCGGGCGGTTTCGCGTCGGCCCCCGGAGTCCCGACGACCTCCTCGAAGCGCAGCTGGCCGGGCGCGACTTTACCCCGGGCACGGGCCACGACCACGCTGCGCAGACCGAGCCCCGGAAGGTACGGAGCGAGGCGCTCCGCGCGCTCGTCGTCTGCGAAGAGAACGGCGGAGCCTGAGTCGCGGAGCCCGTAGTCGAGCTCTTCGCCCGTCCACCACGCGTTCAGCGGCACGACCACTCCGCCCGCGGCGGCGATCGCCCAGAACGCTACCGACCACTCGGGGAAGTTCCGCATCGCGATGGCGACGCGGTCGCCCTTGCGAACGGCGAAATCCCTTGCGAGGGCGCTCGCCAGATGCGCAGCGCGACGCCAATGCTGCTCGAAGCTGATCCGTTCGTTCTCGTAGACGAGGAACGGCTTGTCGCCGTGGAGGCGGCTCAGGTCGAACAGGACCCGCAACGAGGGCAGGGTATTTGTCCAAACGCGCGTCTTGATTCCGCGGATCTCGACCTCCGCGATTTCGAAGGGCGCGCCAGGGGCCGTGAGCATCTTGTGGATCTCGGCGATGGAAAGAGCCATGGGGG
Source organism: Myxococcota bacterium (assembly GCA_035315025.1). GTDB lineage: Bacteria > Myxococcota_A > UBA9160 > UBA9160 > UBA9160 > UBA9160. The sequence continues at coordinate 5,393 of DATFYN010000178.1, read as the reverse complement.
GTCTCCTCACCGGAGGCGGCGTGAACCCGCAAGCATACTCTCCTGCGCGAACACCTTCACCACGGCGCTCCGAAGAGCGAGCGGGGAGTGCCGGGTGGCGGCTCGTTCGGTGTGCGCCCGCGCGGGACCCGCAAACTAGGCTGCGGGCCGTGAGAAAGCCCGCTCTTCGGGCGGCGCGCGCGCGACGCTCCGCCAGTGCCACGGCGGCGACCGTTGACGGTAAACTCGCGGGATGTGGCAAGCGGATCCTTCGCGGATCGACCTCTCCCTCGACTCGCGCGCCGTCAGCTTCGAGAATCCGACGGGCGAGCGCGGAGCCGGGGGATCGTCCTTGAGCGGCCGAAAAGGGACTCCGTCGCGTCGCTTGGCGCCGCGCGAGAAGGTGATCCTTGCCGACCTGCAGGGCCCCGGCACTCTCCGACACTGGTGGATGACATTTCCGCCCGCTCCACCAGAACGTATGCGCGCACTTTGGTTCGAGGTGTTCTACGACGGCAGGGCCGAGCCAAGCGTTTCGGTGCCGTGCCTCGACTTTTTCGGCCTCCCCCACGGCAGGCCCGTTCCGTTCAGCTCCGCGCTCGCTGCGGCGCAGGAAGGACGGGGCTTTAACGCGTACTATCCGATGCCCTTCCGGCGCAGCGTCCGCGTCGAACTCACGAATGGGTCAGTCCACGCAACCGATTTGTTCTATCAGATTGACTACACGCTTGAGCCGGTCGTGTCCGCCGAAGCGGGCTACCTGCACGTCGCTTTCCGTCGCGAGAACCCAACGACCTTGCGACGGGACTTCGTGATTGCCGAGGGATTGGAGGGGCCGGGCCGGTTCTTGGGCTGCGTTGTCGGCGTCCGGATTCTTGACGCCGGCGCGTGGTGGGGCGAGGGCGAGGTAAAGATCTACCGCGACGGCGATCGTGCGCTCCCGACCATCTGCGGCACCGGTCTTGAGGACTACGTCGGCAGCGCATGGGGCCTCGGCCCGCACGCCTCGCTCTGGCAAGGAGCGCCGCTTGAGGTTCGTGCACCCGGCGTTGCGCTCCCTCGCTATGCCGCGTTTTACAGGTGGCACGTGCCCGATCCGGTGGTTTTCTCAACGGAGCTGCGCGTCACCATCCAGCAGATTGGATTCGCTGTCTTTCGCGACGGAGACGACGCCGCGTTCGAGCATTACCAGCGCACGAACCCCGGAGCAGGCCAGGGCTGGCTCATGCGCCCGCGTCCCGGCGCCTTGGCGATGGGAATCGCGGAGCGCAGCGATGACTACTGCGCCGCGGCCTTCGTCTATTGCCGGGAGCCGCAGGCCGTACCACATCTCGACCTTGCAGCGGCCCTGGCCAATATCGCGCGAGAGCCTTACGAGAAGCCGCACCCGATGGAAGCGCTCTTCGCTTAGGCGCTCGCGCTTGGCGCCCGGGCCTTAGCCATCCGCCCAACACCGCTTCCGCGGCTCCCCGTGAGTGGGTGGTTGGAATCCGCTCCTTGTGTCAGCGGACCTTCGGCAGGAGCCCCCGGCGCAGCGCCACGCGAAAAACCCACGCCGTCACCGCAGCGGCGAGCGCAAGGTAGAGGAGGTTCAGGGCGGTTGCCCAGCCGAGGCGGCCCCAGTCCATGCGGCCGTCCATCACCACGCTCCGCATGCCTTCGAATACGTGGTTTGCGGGAATCGCCCGTGCGACGACCTTCGCGACCGGTGGCAACACCGATTCAGGATAGAACACCGACGAAAAGGGCATCAGAAGAAAGGGCAAGCTCCAAGCAACGATGGCCCAGCGCCCGCCAAATCGGAGAATGAGAGCGAGCGAGACAAGCCCGACCGACCACCCGAGCAGGACGAGGTTCGCGACAAAAGGTACGAGGGCGATGCCGAGCGAGAAGAGGTTGAACGCGTACAGGAGCCAGGCGGCGATACTCATTGCGGCCAGCGTGAGCATGAGTTTTACGAGCCCAAGCAACATGATGGCCAGCGCGAACTCACCAAAAGAGAGCGGCGAGGCAAAGATCGTGACGACTGAACGTGACCACACGTCGTCGAGAAAGGAGACCGAGACGTCTTGTGCGCAGCGAAAGAAGAGGTTCCATAGAATTGCGGCGCCGAGAAAGACGCCGATTGCGTTGGGGAGCTTTGCGCCCCGGCCTGCCACGAAGCTCGTCAAAAGGCCCCAGACCGCGATGTCAATCAGGGGCCAGTAGAACGTGTCCACCACGCGGGCGGGGTCACGGCGCAAGAGCAGCAGGTAGCGCAGAACGAGAGCCCGCACCCGCCGCACGCGTTCTCCGCTGGGCGAGCTCACGCCCCGCCTTCCCGCGAGATCTTGAGGAAGACCTCCTCCAGCAAAGCCGCGTCAAGATCGGCGCGTGAGAGGACGCGTCGCGACACCGCGAGCGGTGTGCCTTCGGCTACGACGCGTCCGTGGTGGAGAAAGACCACGCGATCGCAGAGCGCTTCGACCTCTGCCATGTCGTGCGAGGTATACAGGATAGAGAGACCTCGCTCTTCGCGGAGAGAGAGGAGGAGGTGCCGCGTCTTGTCGGAGATGTCGGGATCGAGGCTCGCCGTGGGCTCGTCGAGAACCAGGAGCTCGGGACTGTGGAGGAGGGAGCGTGCGAGGCCCGCGCGCATCTGCTGGCCGAGCGAAAGCTGTCCAAATTTCGTACGCGCCTCGCTCTCAAGCTCGAGCACTGCAAGGGTGCGCGCTACGGCACCCCGCTCGGCACCATAGAACTCTGCGTAGACGCGGAGATTCTCCTCGACCGTAAGGCGCCAGTCCATGAGCGCTTCCGGCGAGGCGAAGCCCACATGACGTAATGCCGCCGCGCGTTCGCGGTGCGGATCGAGGCCAAAGATTCGCACGTGTCCGGTCGTGGGTCGGACAAGACCGAGGAGCACGTGCAGGGTGGTGGTCTTGCCCGCACCGTTCGGACCCAAAAGGCCGAGAATCTCCCCGCGCTGCACTTCGAATGAGACGCCGCCGAGCGCCACGGCCGCGGGAAAGCGCTTCGTGAGGTCTCGCACGAGGACCGCGGGGACGTGCCCCATGACGCTAGTCGGCGGCGTGCGCATGTCCTGCTGCGCGCAGCGCTGCCCGAATCTCCGCCGCGGCACGGTCCATCGCCTTCGGATCGGGATTCTTATCGGCCTTCGAAAAGTCGAAGTCGCCGAGGCTTTGAACGGGAATCAGGTGAATGTGCACGTGGGGCACCTCAAGGCCCGCCACGATGACACCTACTTTCACCGGCCGAAAGACGCGCTGGAGCCCCTGCCCGACGGATTGCGCGACCACCGACAGATGGGCGAGCAGGGCGGGAGGCAAGTCGAGCCAATGATCGATTTCCTCGCGCGGAACAACGAGCGTGTGCCCTGGCCGGATCGGGTTAATGGTGAGGAACGCGACCGCCTTGTCGTCCTTCCAAACGAAGCGACCGGGAAGTTCGCCGCGGATGATGCGGGTGAAAATCGTGGCCATGGGACCCCTCCTGCTTTGCGGGTGGGCCCCCCTCTACCACGGCAGGTTCCGTACTGGAAGGGATGTGCGAGCCGCGATGACGCTCGCGTCTTGCGCCGCCCGCGCTTTCGGGTCCCGGTCGGCCCCTCAACCGTCTCCGAAGCCGCCGCCTTCAAGAGACGGCGGACGACTGCACTGTGCGAGCTTGTGCACGCTGCGAGGGGTTGGTGGAGGACCGCGCTCTTCCAAGACCCCGCTCTGTCGGATAGAGTGGGTTTCTCCGTCGGAACTCCCGGCAAGCGGAGATTCCCCCACGGACCCTGACCGAAAAGGCGGACCCTCTATGCCCCTTCCCTCCCTCCTCCTTGCGATCCTCGTCTTGGGTGGCACCGCCGTGGCGGGCCTGCTCATGGGCCGATCCTCCAGCCGGGCTGCGGCGAAGCGCTGCCGCGAGCTTGAGGCCGAGCTCGCGGCAAGCCAGGCGGCGCTCGGGAAATACCGGAGCGAAGTGGGAGCGCACTTCGGCCAGACCTCTGAGCTCCTGCGTGCGATGACGCATCAGTATCGCGCGGTGTATGAGCACCTGGCGGAAGGCGCGCGGACGCTCTGCCCAGAACAAGCGACCGGCCTCCGGGCTGGGCTCGACCTGGCGCTCCTCCCCGAAGAGGCACAGGACTCCGTCGAGCCGACGGCGGCGCCGGCGATCGCTCCGCGAGAGGATCGCCCGAACGGGACGCCCCGCAGCGCCGCAGGGGGGAACGACGAGCTGGAGCTCGATCCCGAAGAGGCGAGCCCGACGACACACTAGTGCACCGCCGTCGATATTGAATCAATATGACTGCGATCCGTCCCACGTGGGATGGGACGGATTCACGTGGTCACCCTTACCAGCAAGCAGCGGCGCGAGCTGCAGCGACTCGTGGCACGACCGGCGGAGACGGCGGCCGTCGCACGGCGGGCGCACGTCGTGCTGTGGAGCGCGGACGGAATCTCGGGTGCGGAGATCGCGCGGCGCCTGCACCTGTCCGTGGAAGCGGTTTCACGGATCCGGCGACGCTTTCTCGAGGGCGGAGTGGCGGGCGGGCCTCGCGACGCGGCCCGATCACGCCGTACCGGCGGCGACCGTCGAGCGCGTGGTCGAGCTAGCGATGTCGCCGCCGCCGGCGGGGCGCAGCCGCTGAACGACCCGACTCCTGGGCAAGGCGGTCGGGCTGACGAGCGGCTGCGTGTCGGAGCTGTTGCGACGCAATGACCTCAAGCCTCATCAGACGCGGACGTACAAGGTGAGTCGGGATCCCCGCCTTCGTTGCGAAGGTCCGCGACGTGGTGGGGCTCTATCTGAACCCGCCCGAGCACGCGGGGGTGCTCAGCGTGGATGAGAAAACCTCGATCCAGGCGTTAGAGCGCACGCAGCAGCCGTTGCCCCTACGCTCGGGGCGCGCGACTTCCTCGCTTTCATGCGCAAGGTCGTGCGCGCGTATCCACGCCGCGAGCTTCATGTCATCTTCGACAACTCGTCGTCCCACGGGACGCCCGAGGTCAAAGCATGGCTCGCGCAGCATCCCCAGGTGCACTTCCACTCCCCGCCGGCCAGCGCCTCGTGGCTCAATCAGTGGAGGGCTTCTTCGGCATCCTCGGGAAGCCATCCCTCAGCCTGATCGACTTCCACTCCCCCCGCGCCCTCCGCGCGCATCTCGAGGCCTTCATGCGTGCCTGGAATCACAACCCCACCCGTTCGCATGGACCAAACCGGCGCGCGCGATTATCCGCTCACACCGTCGCATGATTGATCTCATCTCGACGGCGGTGCACTAGCCCGGATTATTCACGAGGGTTGAAAGTACGAAGGCCCCAGATGCGCTAGAAATGGGTTGCGACACCAGTTTCACACACATCGAGAGGCCTTCGTGAGCACCGACTCTACCACACAGTCTGTCTTGTTCCCGCAGCTCT
>DATFYN010000177.1:0-8539 GCA_035315025.1 Myxococcota bacterium | reverse complement strand
CGTCCGCAAAGTGCCACCCCGATCGTTACGGCGAGAGCGGCGTGCTCTTGCTCACGGTCAAGGCGCGCCAAGACTGAGCGGCGGCCTACCTGTCCAGCCGAAGGACTTCGGCACCCGAAGGAAAACAGCGCCCGCAGGATCCGTGGCGCACACGGCGACATGAGCTGCCGAGGCGGAGCGCGATCCGCGGAACCCGCACCACCAGGCCCCTACCGCGTCCGCCCCTCGACGCGATCCGGGCACAGCCTTTGCCCCGACCAGATACTCGCGGGCGGCCCGTATCGTGGGTACGACCAGCAGGCAGGGTGGAGGGCCGGCGCCGGTCCGATCAATGCGTCACCGTCTGGTTTCCACCGCAGGAACACGCACGATCCGCACGTTTGAGCAGCAGGATGCGGGTAGAAGGACTCGGCCACGAGAGGAGCGTAGCGCCGCGCGCGCGCTGAGCCCCTTCGCTAACGGCGTGGCAGTGCGACGGTCTCCGTTTATGCGGTCGAAGCGAAGCCGCGCGAGGGTGGTGTCCTACCCGCGGGAAGAAAGTAGACCAACGCGTTGACGGCGGTGGTGAGGGAGAATCAGTGGTCGCTAGGTGAAGAAGTGAAGGCTAAGCCATGGGCGCGTGGCTTAAGAACGAGCAGACGACTGAAGCTCCGGCGCGAGCAAGCGGCCCGCCCGCCCTCCTTGCACGCGCTGATCCAGGCCTCGCAGAGCGCGATCGACGCCCGCCACGCCCCTCCCAGGAGTTTTAGATGCCGAGCCACACTTGCACCTCTTGCAGGAGCGGCCGAAGAGCGGGAAAACAACCTTCGCCCTCGCGCTCGCTCGCGCCTGGGGACTCGGCACCAGTCCGTGGCCCGGACTTCCGGCACTGCCAGGCTCGCGGGTCCTCGTGGTGAGCCGCGAGCAACCCGTGGCGCGCCTCGACGCTGTGCTGCGACGGCTGCAGGAGTACGCGGACGATGGGTGCGACGGCTGGGAGGACCAGCGAATGGGCGGCCGCGAGCCTCGCCTAATTTGCCCTCTGTACCGCGGTCGATTCCTACCGATGGCCGGCCTGCTCTCGGGCTATCGGGGTGTCCCGCCTATCGCATCCGGATCGGACCAAACTGCGCGCACACGACGGAAGCCCGGATGCGGAAGGTGGTTCAGTCTCTGCCGTTGTTGCTGCAGATAACCGGAATCGAGGTGGCTCCCTCCAACTGGCAAGCCACCGAGGACACCGTAACCGTCGCTTCAGCCTTGGATGGTTTCCCGTCCTTCGGCGGCTGTGTGCAACTGACGCCGAGGGTCGCAGCATTGTTCAGTTCGGGCGATCCACCTTCCACGGTTGTGGTCTGGGTGTTGGTGCCGCTGGTCAATGTGAGCGTACCGGTTCCGGTTACGGCGCCAAGCGTCGCTGTTATGTCGCAGCCAACCGGACTGGTGTTAGTCACCGTAATGGCCGCGGTCCCCGTGGTAGCGTTCTCGGTCAACTTAATAAAAAACGGAGCAATACTGACCGAGCCCGGTGTGCTTGCGAGGTGGGTGCAAGTTGACATCTCGCCCGGCGGAATAAACGGGAAAGAAGTTTCAGTAAGACCGGTCACAGTCGCGAAGGCGTTGCTATCGTCGGGACCCCAGGCCACCTGGCTGGTGGTAAATCCACCGCCCGCCGACTTCGCATTGGTGCAGTTCGGGTCGGTGGAAGGGCTGCTGATGGTGGTGAAAAGGTTGCTCGTACCGTCCCCAAATGCGCCAGGCGGATCAAACGGATCGAGCACCTCTGTGAAGTCGCAAGCTGTGTTGTTGGACGGAGGTGCCGTGCTCCCGCTGACCTGGAGGTTATCATTGCTATTGAAGCTGAGGAGACCGCCGGCCTGGCCGCTCGAGAAGATTTGCACCGAACCTACGGCAGTGCCGTAGCTTCCCGCGACTCCACCGGACTGCGAATTGGCGATACGCGCGATCAGGTCGTCATCGTTAGCGCCGTACCCAGTGCAAATGATTGCTGAATTGCCCCGGTACGGAGCTTTGCCAAAGGTCGTGGGTACAGGGTTGAACTCTGGATCCTGCTCCTGCATCGTCAAAGTGAGAACCGGTGCGGTCGGTGATGGAACCGTGATCCCGACCAGCGTGGAGTCGCCGGCCGTCTCATGGATCGTGAATGCGAATGGCATACTGCCCGTGGGGCTGGCTCCCAGGCCAAAGTCAAAATAGTTGAAGTTGGCGGTGAATTGCAGCAGCGCCATCCCCGGCGGCGCTCCGGCGCTCGTGACACTTCCATTGGTGAAGTGATTGCTACCGTCGAAGCACGGCAGACCCTGCAAAATCGATACTGACGAGTAGCAGGCTGCCGGGCCGGCACTGACGCCGGTGGTGCCGCCGTTTCCGGTGAATTGGATGTCGCCGTCGTTGTAGATCAATTCGCCGCTGATCGATGTACAGCCTCTGGAGAACTGGATGACGCCAACGCCAACGATGGCGGTGAGTGCTCCGGGAAATCCTCCTGGCCCCGTTGTGTTCCCCGATCCAGTGGCGGGATTGAGGTTGGGTTCGGCTCCCGTCATCAGCATCGCATAGTTGTGTCCGCAAAAGCCGTGTGGCGCGGTGGCACTCACCGTCGCACTGGTGCTCTGGCACCATGCGGGCGCCGCCATCAGAGCCAGGCCGCCAGCCAGGATTAGAAACTGAAGCCGCCTTCTCATACCTCCTCCCTAATCTAACCGTCGATACCGACTTTGAGTTTTCCTGCGAAGGGCGGGTTCAGAAGCCCCGCGTTCACTCCGACCTACCGACCGGTAACTTCGCATGCGGTTTCGCCAAAAGTCAAATGCTGCGCAAACGCGGTGGTGTAAGGCTGAAATGGCGAAGGTATGCGGCAGAAGGCGAGATGCGCGAAGCGAGCGATCGCAACCTACGAGTGGTGCCAGCCGCGCACCTTTCGGACCAAAAAAGACCCGAGCGCATTTTTTTTGTTTACCAAAAAAGACCCGTGTGCTGCGCTGCCCTGCTTAGTTGCGGTGCTCGCTCGCGGCCGGAGCCGAACGCACGCGGCCGGAGCGCGAGCAGGCCTCGGCGAGAACTCTTGTCCTGCGCGACTGGCGAGGTTTTGGGTCGACGAAGCGCCAAAGCTTGCGCGCGTCGTCCGGCATCATCGAACCGCCTCCGCCTTCGCCAGCGTGATGAGCACACGGATTAAGCGCGCATTTCTGTAGAAATCGCGGTACCCAAAGCGAGATTGCTCGACGGTTCCTCACGGAGGCCGACCAAGCTCGTCGAATGGTTTCAGTAGATCGCGCAGATACGCGATCACGTCCCCTTCCGTCTCAAATGCCACAGCCGATAGATTTCCATTGGCATATTGCACGCCCCACGCCTTCGTGTAGATCGCCGCCAGCTTCCGTTTCCCGCGCGCCCTCGCGCCACGAATGCTCATCGGCTGCGCTCGTCAGGAGCCCCTCCGGCGAACAGCGGGGGTGTGCAGCGGCTTTGGCCGGCTGCCGTCGGGCGCGGGGACCAGCCGCGCACCTTTCGGACCAAAAAAGACCCGAGCGCATTTTTTTTGTTTACCAAAAAAGGGTGGATCCGAGTCCGAGGTGGGCCGCCACGTGCGCGCCGGCTCGCCGCTCCAGGATCGTGGCCCCGGCGGGCACCTTGGAGACATCGTCCACGAGGCCGACCGAGCCGTCGCTCTTCCGGTAGCGCACCAGGGTGCGGGCCCCGCTAGGCAGATCCGCCAGGACGAGGGTTAAAAGGAGGAGGAGGCCGACAGACGCACGCATGGGTCGCGGATCGACCCTGCGACGGGGCCTCTTGAGTAAAAAGCGGGGCGGGTCGGTCCCGTGCCGCAGCGAGCCCAGCGAGAGCTTCCCCGACACCACGACCGCCGCTTTGCCACAACCGCCCCTTTCGACACCACTCCTTAACAGCGGAGGGATGGCGCGTGGCTTCCGGCCCCCAGGAGGGACGGAGCCTCCCGAGCGACTCCTCCTCCGACCCAGAGCGATTCGCCCATCGGCGGGGGCGGAGCGGAGTGCGCTCGCTGGGACGGAGATCAAACGTCAGGCTTCGACTTTTCGCCGCGTTCGCATTCTTGGTTGGCTATGCCGGGACGGCCGGCGCCGTGCCGACGGCTCGGTCGACTTGGCCGCTGTCGCCGTGAGCTTCGAGGTGAGCGGTACGGCGACGGACCTCAGGGACGGCTCGACGGCACCGTACACCGGCCTCTTTATGCTGAATCGGAGGTGAATGAAGTGAGCGTAAGAAGAGTCTCTTCCTGTTTTGCGTTTCTGTTTGTGCTCGCCGCGCTACCGAGCTTCGCGGCTCCACTTTGCCCTACAGCGAGCAACTATGCCACATTGCAAGCCTTAGGCTCGTGTATGATTAATGACCTGGTGTTTAGCAACTTCACCTTTACCCCGAGCGCGACTGGGACAGGCCTCGTGCCAGTCGCCAGTCAAATGTCGTTTACCTTGGATAACCCGGGAACCAGTACAGGTACGGGGCAAACGATTTGGGGGTTTGAATTCAACCCGAACCTGTCTCTGGTCGGCATCGGGTCGGAAGACATCCAGATAAACTACGACATAACGGCACCCGTGGCTGAAATCACGAGTGTTCATCTATTGGAGACCGCGGTCACTTCTGGAACCGCCACCGCAACAGTGGCGGAAGGACCTGACTGCGCGAAGACCACGCTCGCTGGTGGCTGCGAGTTTCTCCCCATCTTGGGAGTCACTCCTGGCAGTCCCCACCAAGACCTCCTCGGCATTGGACCGTCAATCTTTCTCCATGTCTTTAAGGACATGAATGTAACTTCCGCATCCGTGAACAGTATCGCAGCTCTCTCAAATGTTAGGGATTCTGTAGATGAGACTCCACCCGTGCCAGAGCCGGCTACTGTGGGTCTGATGCTTGTGGGTCTCTCCATCCTCGCATTGCGTCGCCGCCAGGCCTGATTCGCGCCGCTTCTCTTTCACCCGGCCTCGCCAGGGGGCGATGCAGGTCCCCGGGCTAGGATGCCCGTTGACCGGATCGCATTCGGAGGCGCTCGCGCATGGCGGCGTCGGACGGTGAGGCCTACTGCCGCCTGCGGGGCTTCGTTGCCGGCTGTTCGACGCTGCGTGCCGTGCGCGTCCCGCGTGTTGGCTTCGTCCGGGTCTCGGCTTGGCAGCCTCAAGCTCGTAAGGAGCATCAACGGAAATGCAGCAGCAGCGATATCAATCGTCAGACGGATATCAATCATGGCGAGCCGATCATGGCCGGGAGCCAAGCCCCAATTGCTCTACTGAGCACGATCACAGCAAGAGCCACCGCAGAGTGTTTGAAAATTTCAGACACGACGCCAACGCCGCGTATCCTTGCCAGGAGACAGCTCAACAGCAATAACAAGACGAAGCCCCAAATCATCGAAATGGGGATGGCAGTTGATGCCGGTAGCAGCAGAATGATGACGATGAAGCTAATGCATACGAAAAGCCGAGCGAAGAAATTTGCGACGGTCGTGCGAAATGCGTCGCGCTCAGCCAGTCTTTCCGACTCCTGATAGATGTGGATACTGAGTGAATCGGTCAGGTTGTCCGCGATTCCGATAATGAGCAAGCTGGTTACGACGGTGGATTTTGCTGCCGTAGCGGCGTCGAGGCCGACGATCAGCCCCATGCCCGTCACGATCGCGGCAGGCCCTCCGAAGCTGAGCTTTCGCAGATCGATCATGAATGATGCGCCTCTCGGGTCGCGAAGAAATCCCTGAGAGAGCATAGCGTCGGCGCTGCAATGGCTCGCTCGTTTCTCAGCCGCAGTGGGTCATGAACGCGCACAGGGGCTCTTCGACGCCCATCACCAGCTCCTCTCCGATGCCGTCTCCGCCCACGGCGCGCGCAGCCCGCGGAGCCGCGCAGGGAGCAGCATCGCCCGATGCGGGGCTCTGCCGCAGTAAAGCCCCGCCGGCCTCCCCCCGCTACTCGAGGAGGCTCCGCAGCATCCACGCAGTCTTCTCGTGCACGTGCATGCGCTGCGTGAGCAGATCGCACGTCGGCTGATCGCTGGCGCCTTCCGCCGCGACGAAGACCTCGCGCGCCGTTCGCGCCACCGTCTCGTGCCCTTCGACGAGGCGCCGGATCATGTCCTCGGCCTTCGGCACGTCGTCGTCCTCCTTGATCGCCGACAGCTCGATGAACTTCTTGTACGTGCCGGGCGCCGTGACGCCGAGCGCGCGAATGCGCTCGGCGACGAGATCGACCGCGAGGGCGAGCTCGCTGTACTGCGTCTCGAACATGAGGTGCAGCGTCTGGAACATCGGGCCAGTGACGTTCTAGTGGAAGTTGTGAGTCTTGAGATAGAGCGTGTACGTGTCCGCGAGGACGCGTGATAGCCCTCCCGCGATCCCCTCGCGTTGTTTCGTGTCGATGCCGATGTCGATCTTCATTTTGGTCTCCATAGATTCACCTCACTTCTGGACGTCGATGAGCGCGATGCCGAGCGCCTTCGCGACACCTTCGCCGTAGGCCGGATCGGCCTTCAGGCAGTTGCCGATGTGGCGCACCTTGATCTCCTTCGGAGCGTCGCCCATGGCGCGGGCGGTGTTTTCGAAGAGCACCTGCTGCTGCGCTTTGATCATGATCCGGAACAGCTTTCCGGGCTGCGAGTAGTAGTCCTCGTCCTCGCGATGATTCCAGTGGTCGGCCGCTCCCTCCAGCGACAGCGGCGGCTCCGCGAACTGCGGCTGCTGCTGCCACTCGCCGTAGCTGTTGGGTTCGTAGCCGAGCGTGCCGCCGTGATTGCCATCGACCCGCATTGCGCCGTCGCGGTGATAGCTGTGGACTGGACAGCGCGGTGCATTCACCGGGATCTGCGCGTGGTTCACGCCGAGGCGATAGCGCTGCGCGTCGCCGTAAGAGAACAACCGCCCCTGCAGCATCTTGTCCGGGGAGAAGCCGATGCCGGGCACGATGTTGGCCGGATTGAAGGCGGCCTGCTCGACCTCGGCGTGGTAGTTCGCCGGGTTCTTGTTGAGTTCCATGACGCCCACCTCGATGAGCGGGTAGTCCTTGTGGAACCAGACCTTGGTCAGGTCGAACGGGTGGTACGGGCACTTCGCCGCATCCTTCTCGGGCATCACCTGGATGAACATCTTCCAGCGCGGGAAGTCACCCTTCTCGATGCTCTCGTACAGATCGCGCTGATGGCTCTCGCGGTCCTTGCCGACGAGCGCCTCGGCCTCGGCGTCGGTCAGGTTCTTGATGCTCTGCTGGCAATGCAGGTGGAACTTGACCCAGAAGCGCTCGTTCTTGGCGTTGATGAGGCTGAACGTGTGGCTCCCGAAGCCGTGCATGTGGCGGTAGCTGGCCGGGATCCCGCGGTCGCTCATCGTGATCGTGATCTGGTGCAGGGCCTCGGGTAGCGAGGTCCAGAAGTCCCAGTTGTTGCGAGCACTGCGCAGGTTCGTGCGCGGGTCGCGCTTCACCGCGTGGTTGAGGTCCGGAAACTTGAGCGGGTCGCGCAGGAAGAAGACCGGCGTGTTGTTGCCGACGAGGTCCCAGTTTCCCTCCTCGGTGTAGAACTTCATGGCAAAGCCGCGGATGTCGCGCTCGGCGTCCGCAGCGCCGCGCTCGCCGGCGACGGTGGAGAAGCGCGCAAAGAGCTCGGTCTTCTTGCCCACCCGCGAGAAGATCTTGGCCTTGGTGAATCTTGTGATGTCGTGGGTGACCGTGAAGGTGCCGAAGGCGCCCGAGCCCTTGGCGTGCATGCGGCGCTCGGGGATCACCTCGCGATCGAAGTGGGCGAGTTTCTCGAGGAACCAGATGTCCTCGAGCAACATCGGGCCGCGGGGCCCCGCCGTCTTCACGTTCTGGTTGTCGGGGACCGGGGCACCGCCGCTGGTGGTGAGCTTCTTCTTGTCCGTCATGTCTTTGTCCTCTTGATGCCTCGGGGCTGTTGGGGGTGCTTGGGGCGCTGCCGCTCGGTCGCTTCCGTTTCACACTCGGCGCAAGTGCCTCGAACCTCGACGTGGGTGTCGACAACGCTGCCGAAGGTCCTCACGGCGCGAGGAATACGGAGCCCGTCCAGATCGGCGCTTTCGAAATCCCTCGTCAACCCGCACCGGACGCAGATGTAGTGATGGTGGTGCCGGAGGTTGGCGTCGAAGCGCACGCTCCCGCGACGGGGGCCGAGCGTGGTGATGAGCCCGAGATCGTTGAGCATCCACAGCGTGCGGTACACGGTGTCGAGCGACACGGTCGGCATCCGTGCCTGAACGCCGCGCAAGACCGTCTCGGCGTCCGGGTGCTCCAAGCTCGACGCGAGCTCGCGGAAGATCTCGAGACGTTGGTGAGTCAGCTTCACGCCCGCCTCCTTGGCGGCCGCCCTGAACCGCTCGAGTCGCTGCTCGACCTCGTTGCTCTCGATCTTGTCCATCGATTCCTAGTTGCGAATTAACCGCAAGTAGGAGACTAGTGACATCTTGGATCAGCGTCAAACGAGGCCGCCGCCGAGCCGGCGACGGGTCGACACCAGATGGCCGCCGGCGCCGCCGAAGCCCCGATCGGCCCGAAGCCGCGTG
>DATFYN010000176.1:0-11672 GCA_035315025.1 Myxococcota bacterium | reverse complement strand
ACGTCCGGATGGAAGAAGCGGTCGTCCTTCGCCGCAAAAAGATGGATGCGCTCGGTCGGAATCACCGGCCGGAGCTCGTTCCAGCCGAGCCGCGCGACGAAGCGCGCAAAGTCCTCCACCTGCCAGCCGAAGCGCGCGAGGTCCTCGCGCATCGCGCCTAGCACCGGCGCGTGCGCGAGGAGCGCGCCGAGATCCATGTGCGCGAAGAACGGCGCCGAGAAGGCGAAGCCCGGCTCGAGGCAGGTGAGCACCGCGGTGAAGGCGCCGCCGAGCGAGAGCCCGGCAATCCCGACTGGACGCGTCGATTCGGCGCGCATCCACGCGAGCAGTGTGCGCGCATCGAGCACCGTCTGCCGCAGCGATTCGATGCTGCGCACCACATCGCCGGTCCAGAAGAGGTCACCGTCGAGACGCGAGCTCTTCGGCTTGCGGCGCCCATGGTACGGCGGCTGGAGCTGCACCACTTCCATGTCGAGCACCGCGGCCATCGTCGTGAGCAGCGCGAGCTCCTCGATAAGCGTCTCCGGCTGCATGTAGCCGTGGATGTAGAGGAGCCGCGGTCGCTCGAGTCCACTCGCGCGACGGATGCGGCGCGCGTAGACGGTGTGGATGCGGCGGCGGCGCGCGTGGTAGTAGCGCCGGAACGCCGGCTCGATCGGCTCGTGCAGCGACGCGAACGAGAGATCCTCGCTCGCGACACCCCCGATCCGCCAGCGTGTGCTCCGCGTCACGGTGGGCACACGGTCGGGTGCGGGGAAGAGCGCCGAGAGCGGCAGACCCTCGTAGGCGCCGACGCGATCGATCGTGTTCTCGACGCGCGGGCGCAGTACCTGCACCACGCGCGCGAGCGCACCAAGAAGTTCGTCGGGATGCTTCAGGTCGGGCATGCACTGTTCAGAGGCCGTGAATGATTCCACCGCGAGCCCGATGAGCTTCGCTCGCCTTCGCGCGGTCGGGCTCTTCGGCGGCCAACTTGGCCGCGCCAGATGGGAGGGTAGCGGCGAGCGACGCAGATGGGTGCAAGAGCGACCCAAGAGGCGTCTGACGGGCGCGCTCTCCGCGGGAGGCGCCTCGCGCACGCCGGCGTCGGACGGCGAGGCTCACGAGCTGCGCCGCCCAAAAGGAGAACGCCCCGACCGAAGCCGGGGCGTGTCGATGCCGAGTGATACTGGGACCGCCACAGTCGCGGGTGACGTGCTCCGACGGCCGTGAAGCCTGCGAGATCGGAGCCGAGGAGCAGCAGGTTCCCGGGTCTCCGGGAACTGTCAAGACGCTGTCAAGCCGATAGGCGCTTTCGACTGGCCAAGGCGCCCATGCCTGCGACCACCAGCAATGCGGTGTTGGGTTCGGGCACGTACTGCGTTCCCGACATCGACGTCAGGCTGAAGTCCGAGACTGGATTGCCCTGCGAGTCGAATAGCTGGATCCCGGTGAGGGTCGCGCCGAGGCTACTGTCGGCAGTGCCATAGGCCCAATCGAGCAACCCCACGTTAAGCACCCATTGCTGACCCACCACCGCCGGAAGCCGCAGGCTCTCGAATGTTCCCGAGCCCGATAGCTGGCCCTGTGACGTGGTCCAGCCGGCCGGAGGTGTTCCATTCAAAACTGAGCCGGTGCCGCCACGGCTCACGGTCGCGCTCATGATTCCGTAGACCGGCCCTCCGTTCATTGTGAGGGACAGCTGCCCATAGGTGTTGCCGAACAGGAACGGACCCGGGGTACCCAGCGCCGAAAAGCTTCCGTTCACGGCGAAGAGAAACTGCACGAAGGCGGCGCTCCCGTTCGCGAGCAGGGGACTGGTCACGGACAGCGTGTCGGCAAAGAACGAGGCGCCCTGGGAGTCGAACAGCGCGACAGGGCTCCCCGGCGTGCCGCCGGAGATGTTGGCGTGCGCCGACGCGCTGAGCGACGCGTAGTTCGCCGTCGAGTTCGAGGTGCCGTCGAAGTAGCCGCTAAAGCCGGGGTTGCCGAGGATGACGGGCGCGAGGCTCGCGCTGTTGGGGAGCGGGCCCGATGCGGCTGTGAGGTCGGTCCAGCCGCCGCTATAGCCGCAGGCTGTGTTGCCGCCCAGCACCTGCATCCCTAACGACTGCGATCCGAACATCGGGGCCAGCTCTGCTGGCGGGCCGAAGGTGGTGCAATTGTTCGGAATCGACGCCGTACCTGCGCCACCGACGACACCGGCCCAAGCCTCAAGGCTCGCGGCGCGGGCCGACGTCACATCGAACTGGGTGAGCGTGACGGAGGTGAGCAGCAGAACACCGGGTAGGTAGGACAGCGTTCGGTGCATGGCTTACTCCTAACAGGAAGCGTCAGGAGCAGGCGCTCGTCGCCGCTCCCCTTCCGTCGCACGCTGCCTAGACCAGGATCCGAAGAGTCGGAGTCCGCGGGCGCGACGACCTCAGCGTTCTCTGAGAGATGGCGGTGCCCGCCATCCCCCCCTAAACAGAGGGTGGCCACATCTCGTACCCGGGTGGCGTAAAAATATTGCGAAGGTCCCGCTGCCCGCGCTGGCGAGCGTGGCGGCGGGGCGCGTGGCTACCGACGGGCGCGCTCTCCGAGCGAGGCGCCTCGCATCGTAGGGGGGTCAGCGCTCGCCGTGCGTCGTCACTGACAGAATCGAGTCTGATGCCTTACTCCCTGGGCGTCCTCGCCCGTGGGCGCGTGCGCGGAACCAAGCTTGCGCCAACACAGGGAACGGGGCAATTTTGCGCACAACTTCCTCCTATCAATCGAAGGGAACTGTACTCATGGCAAAGTCCAAGCACGCGTCGAGCGATCATCACCACAACGCGGCCGCCCATCATGAAACCGCCGCGCACCATCACCGCATGGCCGCCCACCATCACGATCACGGGCGGCACGACCAAGCAAAGGAGCATGCTACGTCCGCCCACGAGCACAGTGAGCATGCCCACAAACACACCGCGGAGGCCCACAAGCTCTCCCACAAATAGGTATTCCCTACAAGAGAGAGGGAACCACCCGGGGCCGTCGGCGCCGCGTGCGGTTCCCTCTCAAGTTCGGGCCAGACCGGTCCCTCCCTCCCTGCGGCCGCCGGCGTTTCCCGGCGACGCGCACCCGACGGTGCTCCAGGAGTCCGCACAAGTTGGCGCGGTGCGTGTCGTACGCATGAACAGCGGCGCGCAGCGCGTGGTCAGGCTGGCAAGTACGCGTTCAGCGCGACGTAGCGCTACCCCGAGGCGCGTTCTCCGCGCGAGGCGCCTCGCGCATGGCGCCGTCGGACGGCGAGGCCGACTCCCGCCACACCCGCCGCCGCTAGTTTGCCGGTGGCGGCGTGCCGAGCACATCACGCGCGGCCTCCAGCGCCACCAAGACGGCAGGCCCGTCTTCGGCCTCGACAGCCTTGACTAGAGCAGCTAGGGCTGTTCGCGCCGCCATGAGAGCAGCGTAGAGAGCTGCTCCGCCATGGTTTCTGCCTTTGCCCGCCGCGGACGGATTGAAAGCAGCCACTGAGTGCCCCCCCCGCGCCGCTATTCGGTGTGCGGCGGAGGCACCTTGAGCCGCAAGCGGCTACCGTCAGTGGGTGACGACAGAAGAGGTACAAGTCGAGTTCGACACCGGCGGGGCTAACGACGCTATCGAAAAGGTCCGCAGAGCCCTAAAGAGTCTCGACCTCGAAATGGAGCCGCTGCCCGACGAGCACGACGGCAAGGTCTTCGCGGCAATCTTCAAGGGAAGTTGGGACGCCTCGGACAAAGTCAAGCTCCGCGATGTGCTGCGGGCCGAGAGGTTACCCGGTACGTGGAGGATTGGAGCGGTAGGAAGCTACGGCTTTGGACCCACCTAGAAGATCCCCGGCGGAAGCCCCTACGAATCGTGTATGGGGCAGCCGAGCCGATGACGCTCGCGGCTCGTCGCTTCACGCCGAGGCGCGCTCTCCGCGCGAGGCGCCTCGCGCATGGCGGCGTCGGACGGCAGGGCTCACAATACCCGCCGAGAGGTTTGCTACGCGGTCGACGCCTGCCTGCGCCGTGTCACCCCGAGACCCACGACGCCCAGCATCACGAGGAGGCCCGTGCGCGGTTCAGGTACCGCCTGGATTTCTCCGAACAACCCATCCAGTTGATTATTGTAGCCAGCCGTGAAATAAAGCGCATTCGGGTTGACGGCCGTCCCTCCGGTGCGGAACTCCAATGACCAAAGGAATGGATTAACAATGGGGTTACCGTTTGTCCCGTTGATAGTGCCCAGGAATTGATTAGTCGAGGGATCGAAGACGAGGATTTCTCCGTTCCCGAACTGGCCAATCAGGAGGTCGCCCCCGAAATGGCCGAAGCTCGCGGGCGCTAGCGTGATTCCCCATGGAGCATACAGCGAGCCGCCCGTGGCTATTCGCTGCAGAAGGGTGCCAGAGCTGTCAAACTCGTCGACATAGCCGCCCGGCAACCCAACCCCCTTCGCATTGACGGCCGCATATGTCACGTACAGGTTGCCGTTAATGTTCTGAATGTTGAAAGGATTGAACCCCGCCACAGGGTTGGGGTCAACGAACTTGCCGGCAAACGTTGTGCTCGTGACGTTGCCGAAGGACGTATTAAACACATTAATATGTCCAGCTATATCGACAGCGTAGAGATAGTTCGAACCTCCGACGTTGGCGAGTGCAAGTCCCGTGTACATGGCCCCAGGCGAGGTCACGACACTGACTGCGGTTGTACCGGTACCAGCATTCCAGCCGAGGATCTGTCCATCCAGGGTGTCGAAAACGAATTCCGCAGAGCTTCCGTCGGGGAGGTTGAAACTGCTGGTTCCGTTGAAGACCTGGCCGGTGGGTCCTGTCGGAGGAGACCCAATCGATGGGGTCGAGACAACCAGCGGCACGGTATTTCCCGCGGCATCGTAGAGAGTCGCAGTGCCCGAACCTTGATCGGAGACCCAGAAGGGTGATGTCGGCGAGAAGCCGACCCCCCAGGGATTTTTTAAGTTGGGATCTGTGTGGGCCGCGAGTCCGGGCACATCGGAGACGAGGTTAGTTTGAAAGTAACTGATGTCGGCACTCATACACTGCGGTACAACGGAAAACAGCAACGCAGCACAGAGGCCGGCTGCACTACCTAAGGAATTGCCGCGAAACATGGCACCGCTCCTTTTAAGTGGCTACTCCTCCCACCATGGGTCCGATTCGGCCATGGTCGATCGTGCCCGAGGCGATTTCTCGCGCAAATCCGGGTAAGCCGAAGGTTTGGATCGCGAACGATCTCGAAGAGCTTCTTCGCCGAGACGGTATCTGCTCGCTAAGCATTAGGTGGTCTGTCCAGGGGAAAAGTGTCAGAAAGATGGGCTGTTCCGGGCACGCGATACACGACAGATGCGGCCCGGTGCCCGCGCTGGCGAGCGTAGCGGCGGGGTTTGGGGCGCCACGCCGAGGCGCGCTCTCCGAGCGAGGCGCCTCGCGCACGGTGGCGTCGGGCGGCGAGGCCCACGATGCCCGGCGAGGGTAGTGCTAAACTAAGCGCTCACTCCCGTTCTGCGGCGGGCCACCGCGAGGCCAAGCATTCCCACCATCACGAGCAGCCCCGTAGCGGGTTCGGGTACGGGCGTCACAACGATGTTGTCGATCCCATTGCTGTTGTCGTTGCCCAGGGCCTCGAGCTCGCCAGCCAGCGTCACGAGGTGCCGCACGCTCCGTGCGAGCCGGTCCAGCCGGACGACGGCCACCATATCGCTATGCTTGCAATTCAAGATGCTGGGCTCTAGCATCAGCCCAATGTCTGGCAAATGGGGAGGACCGAGGCTTGGGGCGGGTCGACCGAAGCTACCCGCCGATGAGCGACGGACCCAGCGGGTGGTGGTGATGGTCACAACGGACGAGCTCGCAAAGCTCAAGCGCCTGGCGGCCGCCCGAAACCTCCCACCCTCGACGCTTGCGTATCAACTTCTCGCCCCTGCCCTGCGCCGACAGCTCGGGCGCATCCGCGGTAGACGTTGAGAGAACTGGAGTCGATGGGGGGGTGCTCGCTGCCACCGCAGAACGCGGAGTCGAACGGAGACACGGGGGGATACCCTAAATCTGACCGCCCACTGGGGCCGGCGTCCGTCCGGCTCCCTGTGTGCGAGTGCAGATATACACTATTTAGCGTATATATTCATTAAGAAAGCTCGGAACGGACCTTGCGGTCGCCTTTGACGGATAGGCGCGAGCTCTAGCTGCGGCCCAGCGTGGCCTCGAGTGCTGCGGCTTCGCGCTCAAGGCTTCGCATTCCCATCCGACGCGCCGCGGTCATCCCATCACTGACTGTTCGGCCTCGCCTCCTCGCCCAGGTTCCAGGGAGCCGTAACGCTCGCGGATCAGGTGTGCGATTCGTTCGCATGGTCGATCGCTGCGGCCGGCCCGCCAGTCAGTCTCCATGGAGCGGATCCCTGCCGCGAGTTCCGAATCGCCGATCACCTCTTCGACCCAGCGCGAGAAGTCTCCGTTCGCGAGGTGCTGCTCAAAGCTGTGTGCGTTTCCGGCGGACAGTACATCGGTCAGCTCTTTCAGCGTACGGGCACGCTGCCCGGTGAGTACACCCTCGCGCGCGAACACGAACGCCGCATCGTCGGAGACTGGGATCTCCAGATATTTGTGCTTGTGGCGAACGTGAGGCGTCAGACGATTGGCGATGCGGACGCGCAACACGTCCGTCTTAGATTCCTTGGCGCCCGGGAGCAGCAACACTTCATTCAGCTCCAGATTGCGCAGCGTTGCCGCCCAGTCCTCGGGAGACCACTCCTGAGCCACCAGCTTGCGCAGCGCTTCTGCCTCGGCCGCGTCGCTCTCCCTCGTGACGAGTAGGGCCTCCGCGGAGGAGAGCACTTCGGGGTGCAGCTCAGAAGCTCGATAGGAGATCAGAAAGTATCCACCGTGGTCGAGATCGAGCTGTCCCGTGACGTCTGGATCCCCTAGAAAGTAGTGCGCCTCGTCGACGACCACGCGGTGAGGCAGCCCTGTGCGGCGCCGAAGACTGGCTATCCGTTCCAATAGCGCGGCGACATCAGCACGCTTCTTGTCATGCGAAAGCTTGCAAAGGTCCACCACTACGCTGACGTCCGGGTAGCGCAGGGTGAGCTCGATCTGGTCGAGCGGGAACCCCTTGCCGTCGGCGTTCAGCACGATCACACCGGGCAGGCTCTCGAGCGTGCCATAGTCGCCCTCGGGGTCGATCACGCACACGCAGTAGCCCTGCAGGATCAACTGCTCGCAGAGCAGCCCCGTGAGCCAAGACTTGCCAGACTGCGGGTCGCCGACGATCAGGATGTTCCGCCCAAGCCCGGCGAGCGTGAGCGCTTCGCCGCCCGGGAGCAGGCCGAGATACAAAGGCCGGCGCCGCCCGGTCGGTTTGATGTCGAGGGACGGCTGGGAGATCAGGCGCCGGATCAACGCGGCCACGGCAGCAGGGCTACCGCCCTCCACGATCTCGTCGGCGGCCCGCCGCAGGGCCGGGCTGCCCCAGGCGACAGCGATACCGATTTCACAGGCACGGAGCATGTCGTGATCATTCTGCGCATCACCGATGGCAACGGCGTTGTGCAGAGAGATGCGCAGCGTGCGTGCCGCCGCGAGCAGGCCCGTACCCTTGCTCACCGCCTCGGGCAACACCATGGCACGCCCGCGGTTGAAGACCACCGCCAAGGGCAGCTCGAGTTCATGGATCACTGCGAAGACGGACTCGGCATACTCCGAGTGGAACTCGATCAGGCAGGAGCCCGCAAGGAAGGGGATGTTTCGTCGCGTGAGCTCTTGGACGAAAATCGGCTCTGGGGGCTCAGCAAGCAGGGTTGTTCGGCCGGTGCTGGGGAAACTCAGAACCGCGCCGTTTTCTGCAACCACGGCATCGAAGAGGTCCAGGCTGCAGGGCAGGCGCTGGAGGTCCCCGAGGATGCGACCGGTAGCCAGGACCAGCGTGATGTCCTTGCGGCGCGCTTCGATCAGCGCACTCCGCACCTCCGCGTTGAGCTCTCCGTTCTCGGCGATCGTGCCGTCATAGTCGAGCGCGAGGAGGCTGAGCTTCATCGACTACTGGTCGTTCGCGCGTGTGCGCCCGCCAGAAGCGCCGTAGGGAACTGCGCCCATGTAGGGTCGCTGCGAAGGAGACATCGACCGTACCCCTGCTCGTCGTAGGGCCGCCTATGCCGCGCGGGACCGCAGAAGGTCGAGGCGCGGCAGAAGGAGCCGCTTGATGACCTCGGGCCAAGAGTAGTGCTTGGCCGTCGTCCGCGCTGCGCGGCGAATCGACTCGGCGCGTGCGGGGTCGGCCTTCAGGCGCTGGAAAAGAGCGACGAACTCGCGCGGGTCCGGCGTCTGCAGCACGAGCGCGTTGCGACCGGGTACGGCGTAGTCCTCGCCGGAGATGCCCGTGCAGGCGATTCCGCCCACAGCCATCGTCTCGAGCCCCACCAAGCCGAAGGGTTCGTGGCTGCTGTTCGCGAGCACGGCATCCGCTCCTCGGAAAAGCACGCGCCGGCTCTCGGGATCCACCGGGGCCTTCAGGTTCACTATGTCTGCCTCGTCGGTGCCTTCCAGCCGTTCAAGAAGCGCGCGCACACCTGTCCCGTCACCATTGCGGTCCAGGACCCGCAATCCCGCCACGCGGGCCGCGTCGAGTACCTCGTGCCCGTGCGCTTCGGCGCCGCCGCGGGCGATCAGCAGCGGCCGGTGCCCTTGGCGCTTCAGCTCGCCCACGATCTCGATGGCGCCGAGCCAACGCTTGTCCGGATCGAAGCGGGCCATCTTTGCGATGACCGTGCGTCCGCGCAGGCGGCGCTGCATCTCGCCAACGCCGGCGCGGTTGGGCGGAAGGAAAGAGTCTGCGGACAGGCCATTGGGAATCACGATGGGATCGACGCCGAGGCTCCCCATGCAATGCTTCATGTAACGGCTCACGGTCGTGATGACCGAGGCCTCAGCGAGGCGGTCCCAATCGATCCGATCGAAGCCAAACACGTTGTTCGCATTCCAAAGGATGCTCGCGTTCTCTCGGAGTCCTTCTTGTCGCAGCAGGCAGTCGAGGTGCAGAACGGCATTCGCCGTCTGCCACTCCTCGGCGAGGATGACCGCATGGCAGCCTTGGGCGAGGTGCGGCCGGAGGACCTCATTCATCAGGTAGGGTGGCAACGACGCGGCGAAATCAGGGTGCTTGCTCTCCTCGCCGTCGTAGACGCCGCCGTGGTAGCGGCTGATCCATTGGCACCAGCGGTGGAGGTGGAGACGACCGTGTGACTCGTGGCCGGAGAGTGCGGGGTCGCCGACGAACCACAGGTGAGTCTCAAATCCAAGTCCCGCCAGCGCCCGCGCCAGACCTTCAATACGGCTCGCGATTCCGCCGGCTCGCGAGTAGCCATCCGGCCCTTCGAAGGAAAGGAGATGGAATTGCGTGGGGGAATCCCTTCCGACCTTCTCTTGCCCTAGCACCAACGGGACCTCGGCCATTCGGGGATCACCAGCGCCGTCACGCTCCTAACCGCTCAAATCGAGGTTCCTGCGGCAGCGCGTTGAATCGAACGACGAGGACTCCGCCCTCTCGGCCCCGACTTTGGGTCGGGTCAGGGTGCCAATCCCAGCTCAGAATCGTCCAGCCATCTTCTCTGGCAGTGACATTGGCGCGGCGCTCGGCGTCCTCCCGGTTGCGGGCGGGATAGGCAGAACATGTCAGGGGACTTGCCACAACGCCCTCCTTGCGGCGACAGAGAGAAGGGCGGGGCCGATTCGAGACGAACCACCTCTGGGGTTGTTGAGGTAGCTTGCTCGGCGGGGGTGCCGTGTCACGACCAGCCTCGCCCTCCTCCCAGTACGACACCCTACCCTCGCGCGCGCGCACAGCGCCCAAGGCACTTCCGCTTTCAAACCTTTGCCGCAGAATCGATCCCGCGCGGGAACGACGTATGAACTAGGGATTTTCCCCTGGCGGATAGGCGCGGGGCATTCCTCAGTTCCAGGTATTTTGGCGCCTAAAAGTAGGGAGGCACGTCCGCCCAACGCGGGGTCCAGGGACTCAGGGCTCGAGAATCGAAGCCGTCGGGGATGGGGGAGGCCATGCCGCCCGACATCTCGATCCAGGCGGCGGCTTCGGCGAGCGCGGCCTCGATCTCTCTTCTTGTCTGGGCGCCCCGAGTCTCACGGGAGGAACCGAGGGCGCGAGCAACGAAGCGCGGGTCCGAGGCAGCAGCTAGGCAGCGGGGCGGATGACGCTCAGGCAATACCGAACCTCGGCCGCATCGTTTTCGAGGAAGCCGGGATCTGTGCGGCGAGCCCCATCCGGTGAAAATCCGAAACGCTCATAGAATCGGCGGGCAATGCGATTCGCTTCGTGCACCCAGAGAATGAGCCTGGCGTACTGATCTTCGCCGGCGAGATCCACCGCGCGCTCAAGCAACGCTGTGCCTTTACCATCTCGTTGCCATGAGGGATGGACGTAGAGATGCGTGATTTCAATCGCGTCAGGGGCTGGGTCTGCGATGGGATGCGCGGGACACAGGCGGACAAAGCCCACGACCTGTTCGTCGACCTCTGCCACAACGGTGTGGACGCCAGGGCCGAAGATCCAATCGGCCCAGAGTACGGCCCGTTCCGAGACCCTAAGCCCGTCCAGGATCGAGTCCTGCAGAATGCCGTGATCCACCTGCCAGCCTGCAACGTGTATTTCCGCGATCGCGTCAATATCGCTTGATCGGGCCGGACTGAGTTTGAGGGTGCGCATTCCGGCTGTCTAGCGGATGGCCGCTGGAGCGACGTGCTGGACCGCTGCGAGCTGGACGACCAGAAATGCCACTGCCTCGATCACCCAGAAGCCGAGCGGCGCAACGAAGTACACGGTGGCCGCGCATGACCGGCGCCCGAAGCCGCACCCTTTCCGTGTTGGTCCGCCGGGTCGCTCTCAAAATCCGGACACGCTGGGTCGTGGCCTCCGGTGAAGGGAGCGCCCGCGCACCTCCCTGGAAGCGTCCTTCCCTGCGATCCGCAACATCGCGCGAGTATCCACACATGGGAGTCGCAGCCGGGCCAAATGCACGCGAGGCTTGCCGGATTGTCTCCCTCGTGTGCTGTGTGCCCGCATTGACCGCATGTCGCCGTCTCGAGCATCACTGAGCCTGGCGATCGTGACGGCTCTCGGTCTCCGCGATTGCTTCGTCGAGCGTCAAGGAAGTCGCGGGGGCCAAGCCCGCCGAGCTATCGACGAGCCAGTTCTTGTCCCCAGCCGCGATCTCTGGGAGTTCGGCCCTCACCACGAAGAACTCGGGAGGTAGCCAGCGCGGCCTTCCCTGCTGCCATTTGCTCCGCGTCACGCTCGCTCCTCCGGTGATGTTCGTGTGCGCCGCGCCGGGTCGGACACTGGTTTGGACTCGCCTTCGCTGGTCCCAAACTGTGGCTGCACACCGGACCGGCTCACCTTCCGTGTGCGTGCTCCGCCTTCTTGTGGGCAGGGCGGCCCGTCAACAGCTCCTTGGCGAGTTTGCCCACTTCCTCATTGACCTTGCGGATCACGTCGTACATCGCGCCGATGCTGGCCTCCTGGACCTTGCGTGCGCCCTTCGCCGTCTCCTCGAAGACGTCGAGTCGGTCGAGGATGTCGAGAGGGAGGTTTGCGATCGCCTTGTGGATTTCTTCCACGCTGGTGGCTCCGTCATCGATTTCCCTCTGCACGAGATCCACGAGCCTTTTTGCCTCAGCC
>DATFYN010000175.1:0-4230 GCA_035315025.1 Myxococcota bacterium | reverse complement strand
GGGATCTTGGGGCTCGTGCTGCGCGCGCGGAGTGAGGCCCAGAGAGGAGATTCGGATCGCGCCTTCGCGGCACTCGGCCGAATGGCCGATCGAGGCTTCGACGGGTTCAGCGGGATCCAGAATGATCCAGGATTGGAGCCTCTCCGTACCGACCCGCGCTTCGACGCACTCGTCGCGAAGCTCGCGGACAACTGGATTCGGATCGTGACGACCCGGCGTGAGAAGACACTATTCCAACCGGATCTTGAGACGTTGGCGCAGGCGCAGCTCGCGCGCGGGGAGCGTCAGCTCGCTATCGAGACCCTGCATCGAGCATTGGACGCGGGTGGGCCCTTCGGGGATAACATTCGCCTTGAGTTGAACGAGCTCGAGGAGAAGGGCAACGCAGCCGACTGATCCGTCGTGAGGTCACTGGCAGACGGCGCGCATCCATCGTGCCGAGCCGTACGGAAGGATTCCTACCTCTTCCGCCCAACGCATCCTCCCGTCGCGGCGACCAGAAGTCGTGTGTGTTGTGGACCGCAGCTTGAGTGAAATGCACCTCATCGGAGGCCGATGGAGTCTCCGGGCTGCAGCCAGCGGGCCGGGACTTTCGCGGAAGAAGTGACAATCCTCGGCACCCGTCTGCCGTGTTTCGTCACCCGACAAAGTTCCAAGGGCTGGGATCCGCAGCGCCTGCGGGCGACCTCATGAGAGGGCCGTTCCGTTGAGGGGGAGTCAGAACGCAGGAAAGCGGGGCACTCGTGCCGCTTCGCTCTCCGACGGATCCAGATCGCGGAGGTCGATCCGGAAGCGTTCACGGGCTTTAGTTGGCCCTTGTTCCACCCGAACCGTTGGTAGGGAGGATCTCGCTTCCGCTCCCTGGGTACGGACGGGCCCGCCAACTCCTCCCAACCCCAGCCGCGGGGGCATGTGTGGAGGAAGACACCGTGGATCCAAAGAACAAGAAAAAAGGCTGGGAGCACGAGGGCGATGCGTGGCTTCATCCGGAGCGAGAGTTCTACGTGGTCGAGGACACCGCCCCGAAGTTCATGAGCGCGAGCCCTGAACGGACGGTCGAGTATCTCGTGATGCCTGCGGGCGGGGACAACACCGCAGGTTTTCCCGTGGCGACCTTCCCAACGCTCGAAGAAGCGCTCGCCGAGGCCGACCGCCGCGCCAAGAACCGGCGGTAAGGCGCGACTCGCCGCTCCCCACTCACCGAAGAACGCGACCCGTGCCAGCGCGGCCCTAACAACTAAACTAACTAAACTAAGCGTGAGCGCGACGACCCCGACCCTCGTTTTGCGAAGCGGATCGGCGCGGACGCGCTAGCGCGGCGCCTCGGCCGAGCCCACCCGCGCGGGCGGCTGTGTCACGCCGCACCTCCTCCAACGCAGATCGATCGGTCGAGGACAGCGCGGGGTCGCGGCTCTCCGCCCCGCACGTTGCAACTGCAAATGCGGAGGCTCGAGAGAGCGGAGAGGCTCTTCTCTGGTTTCTCGTGGGACAACGGTTGTGGGTCGCAAGGAGCACGATGGAGGGAGAATCAGGGATTGCGCCAACGGGAGTTCCGGCCGGCTCGCCAAGCCCAAGTCTTCCTGGGGCTCGAAGAGCTGCCTCGACGGAATAGTCCGCGCCCGCGCGAGCCATCTGTGGCACGCTCCGCGCCCGTGCCTCACGCCAGCGATGAGCCGCGGGCGCCCCAAGTCGGCCTCCGGCCGTGGGTTGCGCTTGGCCTTGTGCTCGCGGCGTTCGAGACCGGGTGGATCGCCTTCGCGATTGGTCGGCCTCTGCTTCTTCCCGACGAGCCGCGGGAGGCGGCGATCACGCTCGAGATGGCGCGGTCGGGCGCATGGACGGTTCCCACGCTCAACGACCATCCGTTTGTTGAAAAGCCGCCGCTCCCGTACGCCGCCTCCGCCCTCGCGTGCTGGCTCACGGGATCCGAGGCGGTCGGCGTTCTTCGTCTTCCGCAACTCGTCGCCACGCTCGCGACGCTGGCCACCCTTTTTGCACTCGGCCGCCACCTCGACGGGGCAGCGGCCGGCATGACCTGTGCGCTCCTTCTCGCGACGACGGCCGAGTTCTTTCGGACGAGCCTGCGACTTGTCGTCGATCCCGAGCTGCTCGCGTGGACGAGCGGCGCGGTCTTGGCCACCGTCGAGTGGTGGCTGGCCGAGCGCCCGGCGGCGCGGGCCGGCTGGTGGGTCGCGACCTGCGCGTGCCTCGCCCTCGCTGTCGCCACCAAGGGTCCGGTGGCGCTCGCGTATCACGGCTCCGTCGCGCTCGCGCTCCTCGTCTTTGGCGGGATGCCGGGGCTCGGGCGCCTTCCTGGCCTGGTCGCGGCGTATCTCGTTTCCCTCTCTCCGCTCGGCGCCTGGGCGCTGGCTCTCTTTGCGCGAGGCGGATGGGATCTCGTCTCGGAGGCGCTGCTCCGCAACTCGTGGGGGCGCTTCACGCAAGCCGAGCTCGGCCACAGGGCGCCCCTTTGGTTTTACCTGAAGGTTCTCCCGGTTGCCCTCGCGCCGTGGACACTGCTTGCCCTCGCCGGTCTCGGGACAGCCTGGCACAGTGCCCGCGAGGCCGGGATCGAGCGTGGGCGGGCGACCGTGCTGCGCGCTGCGCTCGGTTGGGCTGCGGGAAGCCTTCTCGTCCTTAGCGCTTCCGCCGCGAAGCGAGAGCTCTACCTCCTGCCCGCGCTCCCCGGCTGGACGCTCTTCGCCGGCGCGGCTCTGAGTGACGCGGCGCGTGCTCACCACCTCGAGGGTCTCCCTCGCTTCGCCCTCCTCACCACGCTCGCCGCGCTCGCCGGGGCGAGTCTAGCGGGCAGCTTCTTGCTCCTGGGGCAGGGGCATACCGAGGCTGCGCTCTTGCTGCTGCCCGCACTGCTCTTCGGGGTGTTCGTGGGAGTGGCTTGGAGGCGCTGGCCGGCCTTTGCAAACGCTGTCCTTTTCGCGGCAGTCGCCCTCGCGGCCGGAGGAGCGGCACCGTGGCTCATGGAACGCGACGCTGCGCGTGGCTCGATCGAGGCGGCTCGCAGCACGCTCACGCAGGCGGGTGACCGAGCCGACCGCGTGTATGGCGTGGGCCTCCGGGAACGCGATGTGAGTGTGCTCTCTCTGGCCCTGCGGCGGAGATTCACGGAACTGGACGATCTCGGGCAGCTCGGCGGCCCTGGTGCGCCCCTCGCGCGGCGCACACTCGTGGTGTCCGGGGGCACCGAACCACCTGTGCTCGGCCCTACCCTCTTGGAAGGGGTCTCGGTCGAGGGCGCGGATTCGGCTCCCCTGGGCTCCCAGCGCCTATTCTTTTCCACCCTCGTGAAGCGAGAGTAACGAGGCGGGCGCTGGCGGGTGGGCATGCCCCGGTTCGGGTCCTCCTCGCTTCTTCATGTAGGATTTGTACCGTTCGAGCCCTTGAAGCCGACCCTCAAAGTCGCGTTCGGGACCCTCGTGATCTACGCGATCGTGTGGGCAGGCTCGTTCCATTTCCACGATGAGCTCGAGCGCCCTCTCCTTCTCGCGGTGAACCACAGCTCGAAGCTTCCTGGGTTGAATGCGCTCATGATCCTCGTCACGGACTTCTCGGTTCCCTACGTGGCCGTGCTTCTCTCCCTCTGGGGCCTCGGTGCAGAAGCCGTCGAACGGGGCTGGGTGCGCGCGAGGACACTCGAAATCGCGTTACCTGTCGTGGGCTGCGCGATCGCCCTGTGGCTCTCGATCTCGTTTTTGCCGACCTATACGGAATGGATGGCACCCCTTGCGACGTCGCTCCTGGCAATCGCCGGGCTATTTTGGGCCGGAAGAAGCTATCGCCGTTTGCCGCCCGAGACCCTCGGACGCCTTCGCCGGGCGTTTTGGCTGAGCGTGCTTTCGATCCTCCTCGTAGAAGCCTGCATCGAGCTCCTGGTGTGGCACACCCCTTTCCGGCCACGTCCCTTCGCGCACGAGAACGCGCTTTGGAACTCCGCGTTGCTCGCCGTTCCCGACGAGTATGTCCGGCACGGAAACTCCTACGTGTCGGGACACGCCGCAGCGCTGTTTGCGCTCCTCACACCATTCATCTGGGCCGTGCGACGGACGAGCCTGAAGCTCCTGCTCTTCGCCTGGGCCACCCTTCATGCAGTCTCTCGTGTGTACGTGGCGGCGCACTTTCCCTACTGCGTCGCGATGGCGAGCTTCCTCGGCGCCTCGGTCGCTACACTTCTTGTCTGGGCGACGGTGGGAGTGAACGCGCGCGCGAGGTGGG
>DATFYN010000174.1:0-2901 GCA_035315025.1 Myxococcota bacterium | reverse complement strand
GCTTCCGCGAAGTGGCCCACAGACTGAACTCGGAAGGCGTCGTACCCCCGAGACCGCGGGCGCTGCGGCCGGCGGCCGTCCTGGTCGCCCACTGCCGTGCGCGAGATGCTCCTCAATCCCCTGTACATGGGGCAGCGCATCTTCAACCGCACGGAGTGGATCAAGGATCACGAGACAGGAAGACGCAGACGCTTCGTCCGCCCCGAGTCCGAGTGGATCCGCAGGGATTGCCCGGATCTCAGGATCGTCTCAAAAGAAACCCATGAAGCTGTGCAAGCCGAGATGCGGCGCCGGTTTCACACCGGTGCCTACGAGCGCCAAGCTGACGGGAGCCGCTTTGCAGGGACGCTTCCCGGACGCGGCCACCGCGGCCCGAGCCGGCATGTGCTGTCCGGATTCCTGGAGTGTGCGGTCTGCGGCGGCGGCTTCCACGCCCAGAACAGCGCCGAGCGATACGGCTGCGGTTGGCACCGGGGGAGGGGCCCAGTCGTCTGTGAGAATGCTCTCTTGGTTCCGCGAAGAGCGCTCGAGGATCGGATCTTCGGCGCGATTCGGGAGCGGATCCTCGTGCCCGAGGTCGTCTCCCTCGCGGTAGAGCGAGCCGCCGATCTCGTCTACGCGGAACTCATCGCACCTGAACCTGCGGACCTGCATGACCGACTCGAAGAGATCGAGGAGGAGTTGGCGACCCTTCGCCGGGTCGCTGCACGCAGCGGCCGCCGCCAAGAGCTTTCCCGAGTG
Source organism: Myxococcota bacterium (assembly GCA_035315025.1). Taxonomy (GTDB): domain Bacteria; phylum Myxococcota_A; class UBA9160; order UBA9160; family UBA9160; genus UBA9160. The sequence goes on along the minus strand of DATFYN010000174.1, from coordinate 2,160 downwards.
GTGGCCGAGCTCGAGGGAGAACGCACCCGCCTGTCGGGTGCCGGCGCAGGCGCAGACAGGTCTGCCGAGATCCCGCCGGAAATCCTTCGAGCCACGATCGAAGCTCGTGTGCGGGAGGTGCGTTCGGCGTTTGAAGCCTCGGTTCAGGACCGGCGAGAAGCCTTTCGAGCGCTTCTTGGGAACCGCCGGATGCGGGTCGGTCCGGATCCGGAGCGCGGGTTCCGGGTCGAGGGCGTCTTCGCGCTGGCTTTAGAAGTGCCAAACGCCCGGCCCCTCGAGGGCGCCGGGCGTCGGCAATCGGTGGTAGCGGGGGGGCGCTTTTACCGAAGCGAACAACCTCATTCCACGTGGTTCGCTCGCGGATGGCGCTGGCGGCGTAGGCTGGCGAAAGCCAGGGCTTCGGAAAGAGGCGCAGTTCGCCGGCAAGCGAGAGCGCTGGGCTGCGGGGAGCGACCAGCCGGCAGGACGCATGGTCGACCCAGCCTGATTTGGCTTACCGAGATCGTCAATGTTTACGCGGTCGGTCGAGTTTTCAGGTAGACAGGAGTCGCCCGAACGACCGGGCGGCGGTAAAATCCTGCCATGCGCATCACGTCAGGCAAGGTGGTGGCCGGTAAGGTTGTCGTCGAGGGCGAACCCCTCGCGGAGGGCGCGACCGTGACCGTGCTCGCCCCCGACAGAGACGAGTCGTTCGACTTGTCGCCCGAAGACGAATCGCTCTTGCTCGAATCTATTCGCGAAGCACAACACGGCCATGTCGTCGAAGGAGCAACGCTGCTCCGCGATCTTGGCTCCCGCTAGTTTCATTCGCTTTCGGGTCGTCGTCACTAGGCGCGCTGCCAGCGAGATCGGCGATCTGGTGTCTTGGTGGCGCCAGAATCGCGCGAAGGCTCCAGACGCAGTCTACGAAGAGATCGAGCGCGCGTTCTCATTGCTCGCGCTACAGCCAAACATCGGTGCGCGAGCTCGAAGTGAACGCATCGCCGGCGTGCGCCGGCTCCTACTGTCGCGAATCCGATATCACCTCTACTACCGCGTCGACGAAGAAAGCCACCAAGTTGACGTGCTCGCCTTGTGGCACGCTAATCGCGGTGGTGGTCCCAGCGTTGCCGGAGCTGGCTAAAGATAATGCAGCTGGCGGCGGAACCGCGGCGGAGCTCAGCGGCTATCCGTTGGCGAGCGAACTCGATCCCTGAGCCGTGAGACGATGTTTCCGATCGCGATGGGAATCGCCGTCGCTTTCGGAGTGGTGGATATCCAGGAAAAGGAAACCCCTGTCGCTTCCGATAATGCGATTGCGCGTCACGCTGCGACTCGCTCGTATCGATGATGAAGGCCGCGGACCTCCGGGAAGGCGATCACCCGTCCGAATTCTCTCCCCTGAACGCGCCGCGACTCCGGAGCGTCCTTGTCGAGCGCGAGATGCGTGCGCGCACGGTTGTAGTAGCGAGCATACGCGGAAAGGATTCGAGAAGCCTGACGCTCGTTGAGAACGATCAGGTGATCCAGGCACTCGCGCCGGAAGGATCCGATGAAGCGCTCGGCGTAGGGATTCTGCCAAGGTGAGTGCGGAGCAATGGGAACCTCGCGAAGGCCCAGCCCCGCGACGCGTCGCCGGAACTCCGCTCCATAGATGCCATCGCGATCGCGGATCAAGTACCGAGGGTTCGTCTCCTCGGAATTACCTCGACCATCTGTCGCGCGGTCCAGGCCGCTGTGGGATGGGTGGTGACATGGACGTGGAGGAGCCTGCGTCGTTCCAGGCTCAGCACGACGAACACGTAGAGCAGCCGGAAGGTGGCGGTCGGCACCACCGCGAAGTCGATGGCAATGGCTTCCCGAAGATGATTCTGGAAGAACGTCCGCCAAGTCTGCGAGGGGGGTCTGCGGTTTCGAGGCAGGTACTTCGACACGGTCGACTGCGCGACTGTGAAGCCGAGCTTCAGCAGCTCGAGGTCACGAATCTCTGCTTCAATGGTTGGTCGTCCAGGCGATCGCGACCTGCTCTTCCAGCGCCAGTAGAGGCGGAAGCCTTGTCGGTGCCAGCGGATCACAGTCGCCGGCCGCACGACACAAGCGCTTGGCGCCAGCCGGGCCAGCAGCGTGACAGCGCCGCCCAGAGGATCCGATCGGCCGTCCGGAAATGGACTCTTCGTCCCA
>DATFYN010000173.1:0-5633 GCA_035315025.1 Myxococcota bacterium | reverse complement strand
AGGGCGTGTCTCGCAGCGGCGCGCGGCCTGCGAGAGGGTCCGGTTGTGGACCAGCCGGTGGCTCGAGCCCTGCTCGAGGCGACGCTCGGTCCTGTGCTCGAGAAGCTTCGCGAGGAAGAAAAGTCCTCACTGATCGTGAAGCCCTAGGAGGGAAGGGTGCTGCTAGCCCAGGGCAAGATTTGGCGCGTGTCGCTCGCGCGGGGGGCAGAGGCAGTTCTCCTCGGCATCCTGCGGGAGGGACTGCCGGAGGATCTCGGCGAGATGCGAGACCTGCGCTTCGAGGTCCCGCTCAGTCGTTGGAATCCGCTCCTGAAACACCTGCTCTCCGACCGCAAGCTCGTGGGCGGGATGCTCCTCGATTTTGCTAGCCAGAAGGATCTCGTGGCGGGCGTAGTTGCGAATGACCGCCTCCTCGCCGAACTTCAGCGCGTCGTGCTGGAGGCCACCGCCGCCCTGGTGGAGGCCGGGGCGCTCGTGCTCACACCCGCGGGCGCCGAAAGCAGCTAGCGGGACAGGAGAAATGTGATGCGGAGAAGATTTGGACGTCGGCGCCGCAGTGGCAGCGCCGACGATGGGCGCTCGAGCGGCATTGATCCGCAGTGGCTCTCGCGGGTTGGCGAAGAGGCCCGTATCCCCGCGGCCTCCCTCGTGCCGCTGGTGGCGGACGAGGTGCCGGCGAACCTGGCGCTCTTGGGAAGCGGCGAGTCGGAGCAAGGCGAGCGCTGCCTCGTCGCGGTGTCGCGATCGGGGGGGGACGCGCTGATCGCGGTCCTTGCTGTGGCCTCGCGGCTCGCGGAGGAAGAGGGCTTTCGCGGGACGGCGCTGGCGGTTGCTCCGAGCTGGAGCTTGGCTTCCCGTCAGCGGCTCGGGCTCGTCGGTGAGTTGCCCTATGCGCTGCGTGCCGAGACGGTCCCACAGCTCGAATCTCTTCCTGCGACCGTCGAAGCGGAGCCCATGGGACCTCCTGCGGTGGTCGCCCCCTCCCAGGTGCATCGCCACCTCGCGCGCCCCGCGGATCAGGAGCTCTGTCGTCGCGCGCTCGCAGCCCTTTCGGGCCTTGCGGCGAAACACGGTGGCGCAATCCGCGGCGTTGGGCGCGCGGTAGAACTCGTGCTCCTTGCGCGCCGCGTGGCCGCGGTAAGGGTGGACGAGGACGGCGTGCTCCTCGATACCTGGGTCGGCGGTCGGCGCACGGAGCGGCTGTCTACGGAGGCCCTGGCGGATGCGCTCGATCGACTCGAGGGTTCGCTCCGCAAGCATTTAAACGACCGTGAAGTTCGCGACGGCGAGCCGGGCTTGCGCTCGCGTCTTGCGCCCCGCCTCGCTGAAGCCGCAGGCCTGCGCGCGATCGTGCGCTGGCCGCTCGGAGGTCGGGATGTCGACGCACTCGATTTCGCGGCCGTAACGGCCTCGGGCCGCCCGGCCGTGGGGGCCTTGCGCACGCAGCTCACCCTTTCGGTCCTCGGACCGATCCTCGACGCCGCGGCGGCGCTTGCCCCGGCGCTCCCCGGGCTCCTGGAGTCAGTGCCGCCTCCGGTGCGGCTCGAGTCTCCATGCCTTGTGTTGGGCGCAGAGCGATATGACGCGGCCGTCATCCGGGTATTGGGTGTCCTGGCACTGGAAGTCACCCGCTACGAAATTCTAGGGGCAGCCGGTCGCGAGCCGGAACTGCGGCTCGCGACGGGCGCAGGCAAAGCGGCAGATGCCGCGGATCGCCCGCTCGCCCCGCGCCCCGAGCGCATCGCGCCCTCTGTGAGCCCTCCAGAGCAGCTCCCGCGGGAGCGCAGCGGCGCCCGGGGCTTGGAGCGGCCCACGACGGCCCGAGCGGCGAGGCCCGGCGCGGAGCGCATGCGGGCTTCGCAGCTGGAGGAGGACGAGGGGCTTCCCGGGTTCTCCGAGTACACGCCGGCGCCTCCGCCCCGCGAAAGCGCCCCGGCACCGCGCTTCGAGGAAGTATCGCTATTCGAGCTTGCCGAAGAGGACTCCGGGGCCGCAGGCTCACTCGGAGAGGACACAGATGGGCGTCGCCGAAGGCGCCGTCGCCGTGGTCGTGGACGCGGCCGCGTGCGTCGGGGAGAGGGCGCAGAGGGCGACGGTGGACCGGAAGGTGACGTGGAGTCGTCCGCCGAAGACGAGCGTCCACTCCCGAGTCCGGCAAGCGAGCCGGAGCCGCTCGAGAGCGAGGAGGAGTCTGAGCTTGGCGAGACGCTGGCACCCCTCGCCCCGGACGTTCCCGAGTTCGTCGAAGAGCCCGAGCCTTCTTACGACGACGAGGAAGAAGCCGAAGAAGAGGCCGACCCCGAACGCGAGCGCATGCGGCGCGAGCGTGAGCTGCGCCGACGCGCACGGATCGCGAAAGCGGACCCCCTGCCTGAGCCGGCACGTCCGGCAAGACCGCCACGCCCGCGGCGAGCCGCGATCGTCGCCCATGCGGATCGTGACTCGCTTGCGGCGGCGACCCTGCTCGCTCGGGACCTTCGCATGCTGGAGGGAATCTGGGTCTATCCGCAATCCGATCTCATGACGTTCTTCCGGGGTGTGGCTCCTGACCTGCGCGAGGAAACACCGATCTACGTGATCGGATTCATGGCGTCGCCAGCGCGAGAGACGATTCAGACGGCGAGCCTGTACCGCGATCGCATCTTCTGGTTCGATCACCACGGGTGGCCGCCTGAGGACATTGAGGCGCTGCGCGAAGCGGTCGGTCGCGAAGCGGTGCACGTCGCGCCGCACGCCCGTAGCTCGATTCCCCTCGTGCTTTCGACCTTCACCCGCCGCAGCCGGTTCTCCGACAAGTTTGTGGATCTTATGACGGGCCGGTTCACCCAGCACGACTTCGAGCGTTGGGGTCGCGTCTGGTGGTCGCGGCTCGAAGCTGCCGCCGCGCGCACCGGCGACCGCCGCGCCGAGCTCGAGCCGCTCCTGGCAGGTCGGCCGAGCGATTTGTCCCGGGACGCTGCGCTCGTGGCGTCCCCGCCGTTGCCTGCGGAGGCGGATTTTGTCGCCGCACGCGATTTCCGCCTGGTCCACTTCGGGGGGTACGTCCTTGTCATGGTGCCCGTGCCGGTAGGCCTCGACGTCTTTCTTTCGGCACGCATCGCCCGAGAGCGCTACGCCGCGGAACTCTCGTTGGCATGGACGGAGGGGGAGGAGACCTTTGTCCTCGCGAGTGACGAGGGTTCCACCCGGCGCTCGCTCGACGTGCTGGGCATGGTCGAGCACTTGGCCGGCAAGCACGTCTGGATTGAGAGCTTGCCCGATGCGGACCACGTCGCGCGCTTTCGGATAAGGGGTGCTGCCGCGCACCCCGAACGGATCGATGAGGCGCTAGCGGAGGTTGCGATGGGGCGCTCCATCCTCGAGGGCTGACGCGCCTGAGTACGGCGAATCTCGTCGAGATCTTCTCTTCGGTGCAGGGAGAGGGCCCGCACGTCGGCGAGAGCACACTCTTCGTGCGTCTCGGCGAATGTGACCTGCGCTGCAACTGGTGCGATTCCGCCCACACCTGGCGCCCGGCACGCAAGTTTCGCATCGAGCTTGCGCGCGGGACCGCACGCTTTCGCAGCCGGCTGAACCCGGTACCCCTCGAGGAGGTCCTCGAAGCGGCCGACGTACTCGAAGCGCGATCGCACCGATTCGCGAGTCTCACGGGTGGGGAGCCCCTCTTGCAGCCACACGCCGTAAGCTTCCTGGCGAGGGGTCTGCGGGCTCGTGGCCTCCGAATCCTGCTCGAAACCCACGGGGTTGCTGCGGATGCGCTGGCCAAGGTCGTCGAAACGATCGACGTCGTCTCGATGGATTGGAAGCTTTCGAGCGATGTGCGGCGGGAGTCGGACCCAAGGACCGGCCCAAGCGCTGACTTCCACGAAATGCACGAGCGGTTCCTGCGCATTGCACTGACCGCACCCGAGGTCGTGGTGAAAATCGTGATCACTCCGTCGTCACGAGACGAGGAGATCGACGAAGCATGTCGGCGCATCGCCTCGGTGTCGCGCGCGACTCCTCTCGTGCTCCAGCCCGTGACCCCCGCACTGCATGTCCGCGAGCGACCTACAGCAGAGCGCATGCTCAGCTTGCAGGCGCGTGTAGCTCGTGTCCTTCCGAATGTCCGCGTGATCCCCCAGACCCACAGGCTTTACGGGGCGTGGTAACGCCGGGTGGCGTCGCGCACTCAAGTGTGACCGGCCTCGGGACGATTCAAGACCCGGGGGCGTAGGCAGCGGAGGCTGGCGGGCGTGGATCACAAGCGAGCCAAGCGCATCAAGCGGCGGATTACCTGTGAGCTTGTCATCGACGGCAAGCGGCAGTCGGGCATCGTGCTCGACGTCTCGGCCACCGGCATATTCGTCCAGACTGCGATCACCTCCAATGTCGGCCAAGAGGTGGAAGTCCATCTCGCAGCGACCCGGACAACCCCTGAGCTCACCGTCCGCGCCCGGGTGGCCCGCGGCCGGCGGGTTCCGCCACAGCTCCTGGCCGCGGCGGGGGGCGGACTCGGCCTGCGCGTCATCGATGCGCCCCCAGGTTTTGCGCAGCTCATTGTGGGTGACGACGAGGCCGCTCCTTCCCCGGCACGCTCTTCCCCGGTGGTCGCGGCAGCGCCGAAGAGCCCAAAGCAGCGGCGCTTTCAGGTACGGCTCCAAGCGACCGGGAGCATGCGCTCGCGCACGGTCACGGTGCAGTGTCCGGACGCGAAGACGGCCGGGGCCGACGCTTGCGCAGTCGTGGGCGGGGGCTGGGAGGTGGTCGACGTGAGCGAGCAGCCCTAGCCTAGCGATGCTAGGCCGGCCGCCCACCTTTTGTCTCAGCACCCCGTGAGAGGATGAAGTCGGCCGCCTCCTCCAGGTCTCGCACCGCGGGGACCTCCCCGAGTTCGCCAAGCCGAGGCGCATCGACACCCACCAGCACCGCTCCGCGACAGCCCGCGCGCCGCGCGAGTTCGAGATCGGAGGCTTGGTCACCTACCACCCAGCTCGCGGCAAGGTCTGCCCCAAGCTCCTCACGGGCACGCCACAGCAGCCCGGGGGCGGGCTTGCGGCACTTGCATCCCGCCTCGGGCAGGTGTGGACAAAAGAAAGTGCACTCGACGCGAATGCCACTGCGTTCGAGATCGGCAAAAAGGTGCGCTTGGAAGGCCTGCAGATCCGCCTCGGCGTAGTAGCCGCGGTCAATCCCGCTCTGATTCGTCACCACCGCGAGGGCGAAGCCCGCCCGGCTCATGCGCAAGAGGCCCTTTCGCACACCCGGCAGGAGCTCGTAGTCGACGAGCTTGTGTGTGTAGCCACGATCGCGGACGAGCGTACCGTCGCGGTCGAGAAACACAAAGCGGCGCGTCATGAAGCGCTCGAGTCCGTGACGGTCTCTCGCATGCCCGCCGCGATCGCCCCGCAAACGTCATCGCGCACGGCCTTGGCTGCGACCTTGACCGCGTTTTCAATGGCGCGTGCGTTGGAACGGCCATGCGCTTTGATCACGATTCGCTCGAAGCCAAGGATCGGTGCACCTCCGTAGCCCGACGAGTCGAAGAACCGAGTCAGCGATTCGATACCGTCCCCGAGCAGACGGCGACCCATGCGCCAGCGCCAGCGTTTCTGAAAGGTCTCGTGGCCAAGCGCGAGGACGACATCACCCAT
>DATFYN010000172.1:0-3855 GCA_035315025.1 Myxococcota bacterium | reverse complement strand
CGCAGCCACCAGAAATGGAATAGGGTGGGTCGGCACTACAGCCGCTTTCTGCCGTTTCTCGCCCTCTCGGCCCTTGCGTATCAAGCACTTGGCACGCGAAAATTCCTAAAACTCAACCCGAATCCGCGAAGTAGGGCTAAGCGACCGCAGAGAAAATGGGCGAGCCCTCCGCTTCGCCATCGCAACGCACGATTGCGACCGTCACGTTGTCTTCGCCCCCTCGCGCGTTGGCGAGGGCGACCAGCGCTTGGGCGGTCTCCGCAGGATCCGCGTCCCCCACCACTGCCTTTGCGATCTCCTCGTCGCGCACGTGGGTCGTGAGACCGTCCGTGCACAGCACGAAGACGTCTTTTCCCGCGATCTCGAGCTCCGCGAGGTCAGGCTGCACCGCACGCCGCACGCCGAGGGCGCGCGTCAAGACGTGTCGGTGCGGATGATCGCGGGCGGCGTCCGCGCTGAGCTCGCCCCGGCGCTGGAGTTCGCCTACCAGCGAATGGTCGTCGGTCAGCTGGCGAATCCGCCCGCGGCGCACAAGATAAGCCCGACTATCGCCGACATGAGCCAGCGCCGCGCGCCCGCCCGCAAAAAGCATCGTCACGAGCGTTGTGCCCATGCCTGAGAGCTCGGGTCGCTCCTGCGCGGTCTGGAAGACCTCAAGGTTCGCGGCGAAGACGGCCTCTCGAAGGCACTCCGCCAGGCTGCTCTTGCCGGGCCCTCCCCCACGCACGCAGCGGGTCACGGCCTCCGTCGCGAGGGCGCTCGCCACCTGGCCCGCGGTGTGCCCCCCCATGCCGTCTGCCACGAGGAACAGGCCGAGATCGGGCACAAGGGCATAGCGGTCTTCGTTGATCCGCCGGCGGCGGCCGACGTCCGAGGCGGCAGAAGAGCGCAGGATCATCGCGAAGGGCTCCGAGGGGCCCTTGGGAGCGGCCCCGGACTCCCTGCGTATCGGAGTCACCCCGGGGTCACTTGATCCGGCGCTGATTGCCCGTCACCGCGGCCGGCGACCCCCGGCCCTTGAGGCGGAACGAAAGAAAGCATTCAATCCCGGAGCGCTTGCCGACGATAATACACGCGAAGTGTGGTGGAATCGGCGCCGGGACCCGAGCGCCGCCGGGGGGATCATGCCTAAGACCTTGCTGCTTGCGGACGATAGCGTGACGATCCAGAAGGTCGTCGGACTCTCCTTCGCGAACGAGGACGTTTCCCTTCTCACGGTCGACAACGGAGACGACGCGATCGCCCAAGTCCGGTCGGCGCACCCTGACATTGTGCTCGCGGATGTCGTCATGCCGGGCAAGAATGGTTACGAGGTCTGCGAGGCGATCAAATCCGATCCGGCCTTCCGACACATTCCCGTGCTGCTGCTCACCGGAACGTTTGAGGCGTTCGACGAGGAACGCGCCCGACGCGTCGGCGCGGACGGTCACATCACAAAGCCCTTCGAGGCGCAGGCACTCGTCGACACAGTGAATGGTCTGCTCGCAAAGCGCGCGAAGCCCGCTGCACAGCCCGCACCCGCTCCCGCAACCCCCGCCCCGGGGCCCACGCGTGCGCCGGCGGCGTCAGCCGCCGCAGCGATTGCCCCCGGAGGCTCCGCGGTGCCGGTGGAAGAGGAAGCCTATGACTTCTTCGACGACGAATTGCTGAATGAGGGTGAGCTCGGACTCGCAGACCCGCAGACCGAAGCCCAGCACGAGACGACGGGTGACGGGCAGCGGACGATGCTCCTCGACCGAGCCGATCCGGGTGGCGAAGCGTTCGAGCTTGGCGAAGAAGCGGAAGTTGGCCTGGATTTCGGGGAACCGACGAGAGACGCGGCTCGTTCGCAGACCGGGGCGCCTCTCGCTTCCTCCGCCCCCGCGCCCACCCGCCCCCTCACCGAGACGGCGGCGCCGCACTCGGCGCCCGAGGCGACGGTCGCCCTTTTTGCGGATGATCCGGACGGTCCGTGGCAGAGCGATCCTGTGCAGCAGGGGGGGTTGGAGGACGAGCTCTCGGGGCTCGAGGTCGAAGATACGCTTGGCGCGACCGGCGGCGGTGCCAGTGCGACGGTCGCCTTCTTCGAGGATGAGCCGGTCCCGGTCGGGCGTTCGGTGGCAGCGTCCACGGGGGCAGTCTCGAGCCCACGCCTCGCCGATGACCCGCTTACGCGCCTCGACCCGGACGACTTGGCGCGCGAAACCGTCCTCGATCCCGCAGCGGGTCGTGGCCATGACGTCTCCTGGTCGGACCTCGGCGATCCCCTTGCGGCTCCTGACCCGGGTGCCTCGATGCGCGGCATGAGCCAGAGCGACCATACACCTACGGCCCCCACGCTCACCCAACTCGCACCGCCGCGGCTTACCCCGCCCGCACGCGTGGTTCCAGAAGCCAGCGTGCCGGCGCCTCAGGCGCCGTCGCAGGCCCCGCTCAGCCCGGAGCCGTTTCGCATGCCCGCAGCTCCTGCGGTCACAAGCAGTGGGCTGATCGAGCCCGTACAGATGGCCGGGGCTTCCCGACCCACAACACCGGATATTTCACCGGTCATGCGGCAGCGAATCCACGACACCCTGGAAAAGGTGGCGTGGGAGGCTTTCAGTGATCTCTCCGACACGATCGTGCGGCAGGTACTCGAGCGCTTCGAGGCCATCGCGTGGGAGGTCATCCCGCAGATGGCGGAAGCGCTGGTGAGAGAAGAGATCCGCCGGATGAAGGGCGAGGAGGAGTAGGCTCCGGTACACTCGTCCTCCCTTGGCGGCGACTGGCGGACAGCTCCCCACACGCTTCGAAGCCAAGCCCGCTGAATCGCGTTGGTACCGCCTGTGGCTTGAGCGCGGGCTCTTTCGAGCGTCGACCCCGGGTCCAGGCGAGCCGCCGGACCCGCGACCCCGTTTTTCGATGGTGATCCCGCCGCCGAACATCACCGGGGCTTTGCACGTCGGCCATGCCCTGAACAACACCCTCCAAGACCTGCTTGCTCGTCACAAGCGGCTCCAAGGCATGAACGTGCTGTGGATGCCAGGCACCGACCACGCCGGCATCTCGACCCAGGTGGTGGTCGAAAGGGAGCTCTCGAAGTCGGGCAAGACGCGCCACGACCTTGGCCGCGAGGCTTTCGTCGATCTCGTGTGGGAGTGGAAGGCGCGCTACGGCGCCCGCATCGTGGAGCAACTCCAAGCCCTGGGTTGCTCCTGCGATTGGTCGCGGGAGCGCTTCACCATGGATCCCGGGCTCTCCCGTGCCGTGCGCGAGGTCTTCGTCCGCCTGTACCATCAGGGTCTGATCTACCGCTCCGAGTACCTGGTGAGCTGGTGCCCGCGCTGCAGCACGGTTCTCTCGGACCTCGAGAGTCCTCACCGGCCGGTGTCGGGAAAGCTCTACGGGATCCGCTACCCCCTGGTCGACGGGACAGGCGAAGTCGTGGTCGAGACGACGCGACCCGAGACGCTACTCGGCGACACCGCCGTGGCGGTGCATCCCGACGACCCGCGCTGGCAAACGGTCGTAGGCAAACACGTGCGGCTCCCGCTCCTCGGCCGCGAGATCCCGATCGTGACCGATGCCTTCGTGGATCGCGAATTCGGGACCGGCGTTGTAAAAATCACGCCGGGCCATGACCCGAACGACTTCGATTGCGCACGCCGGCTCGGGCTCCCCGCCATCAACATTCTCCACCCCGACGCGACCTTGAATGAGAACGCGGGTCCGTACGCTGGCCTCTCGGTCAGCGAGGCGCGCAAGCGTGTGGTCGCAGACCTAGAGGCCGCGGGGCTTCTCGCCGGCGTGAAAGACCACCCCCACGAGGTCCCCCATTGTGACCGCTGCGACACACTCGTACAGCCGCTTCTCTCCGAGCAGTGGTTCATGCGCATG
>DATFYN010000171.1:0-5412 GCA_035315025.1 Myxococcota bacterium | reverse complement strand
CGACGGCGGGATGACTGCGGGGATGGCTTTCGAGGCGCTGAATCACGCAGGCGAGCTGCAACAGAAGAATCTCGTAGTCGTACTGAATGACAACGAGATGTCGATTTCGCCCAATGTAGGCGCTCTTTCCTCTTATCTCTCGCGCAAGCTCTCAGCACCGATGGTGCGGCGCATGAAGGGGTGGGCGAAGGAGTTTCTAGGCTCCATGCCCGGCGACATGCTCCATTGGGCGCACAAGGCGGAAGAATCCCTCAAGGTCTTCTTCTCGCCGGGGCTGCTCTTCGAAGCGCTGAACTTCAAGTACGTGGGCCCCGTCCAGGGGCACCGGATCGACGTCCTGCTCGAGACGTTCGAGAACGTGAAGCAGATGATCGCCAACGACGACGGGCCGATCCTGGTGCATGCCATCACGGCCAAGGGCTACGGCTACGAGCCGGCGGAGAGAGACCCGCTCGCGTATCACGGCGTTGGCGCATTCGAGGTCGAATCGGGCCGGCTGGCGCCCTCCAAGCCGGGTCCGCCGTCCTATACCGGCGTTTTCTCGAAGACGCTGATCCGTCTTGCAAAGGAGGATCCGCGCATCGTCGCGATCACCGCGGCCATGCCGGGCGGGACGGGCCTCGACCGCTTCCAGGACGCATTCCCGAACCGCTTCTACGACGTCGGGATCGCGGAGCAACACGCGGTGACCTTCGCTGCGGGGCTCGCGACCGAGGGTATGAAGCCGGTGGCTGCGATCTACTCGACCTTCCTGCAGCGTGCCTACGATCAGGTCGTGCACGACGTGTGTGTGCAGAATCTAGACGTGACCTTTGCGCTCGATCGCGCCGGCCTCGTGGGGGCGGACGGTGCTACACACCAGGGCCTGTACGACATCGCCTACCTGCGGACGCTGCCGAACATGGTAGTGATGGCTCCTAAGGACGAAAACGAGCTCCAGCATATGCTCGCCACCGCGATCGACTATCCGGGACCTGCGGCCCTGCGCTATCCGCGGGGGAGCGGCTTCGGCGTGCCGCTCGATCCCACGGTGAAGGCCCTGCCGATCGGCGAAGCCGAGCTCTTGCGCGATGGCGACCATGCGGTCGTGGTGGCGCTTGGCACGCTCGTGCATCCCGCGCTCGAAGCGGCGGGAGAACTGGCGGCGGAAGGGCTCTCGGTTGCCGTCCTGAACGCCCGCTTCGCAAAGCCGCTGGATGCGGAGCGCATCGTGCCCCTCGCCAAGCGCTGCGGTGCGGTCGTGACGGTCGAGGAGGCGAGCGGCATGGGTGGCTTTGGCAGCGCGGTGCTCGAGGCGCTCTCCACCGCGGAGGTGTGCGTGCCCGTGCGCTGCCTCGCCGTGCCCGATCGCCTGATGGAGCACGGCAACCCGACGAAGGAACTCTCCGCGATCGGGCTAGACGCGCCGGGAATCGCCCGTGCGGTGCGCGAGCTGGTGCAGCACCGCAGGACGTGAAGCGGCCTCGCACTCCTTCTTCTCCCACAAGCCGGCCGCCGATGCCCGCCGGGGCGAGCCCCGAAGCCCCGCACCGCAAGCGCGCGGGACGCAAGCTCCGCCTTGATGAGTTGGTGGTCGAACGCGCGCTTTCCGAGTCTCGGACGCGGGCGCAAGCGCTCATCTTGGCCGGGCGCGTGCTCGTGGATGACGTCCCCGTCGAGAAGCCGGGCACCCGGGTGTGCGCCGACGCGGCGGTGCGCTTGCGGGGTGCGGCCCGCGCCTTCGTCTCCCGCGGAGGCGAGAAGCTTGCGGGCGCCCTCGCCGATCTCGCCCTCGACCCGCGCGGGCTGGATTGTCTTGACGTCGGCGCCTCGACCGGCGGGTTCACCGATTGCCTCCTGCAGCACGGGGCCCGCCGGGTCGTGGCCGTCGATGTGGGCTACGGTCAGCTGCACTCCAAGTTGCGCGGCGATCGCCGCGTGAGGGTTCTCGAACGCACCCACGCCCGGGACCTCACGAGCGAAGAACTCGGGGGACCGGTCCAACTCGTGACGGTGGACGCTTCCTTTATTTCGCTGCGGCTTCTCCTTCCGCCGCTGCGTGTCCTCGCGCCCGAGGCCGAGTTCTTGGTTCTCGTGAAGCCGCAGTTCGAGGTAGGCAAGGGGCAGGTGGGAAAGGGCGGGGTGGTGCGCGACAATGCACAGCGCGCCCAGGCGGTTGCGGCCGTCCGGGCGTGCGCGGAAGGGCTCGGGCTTGAGGCGGTGGGAGAAGCCGAGAGCCGACTCGCGGGCCCCAAGGGCAATCGGGAAGTGTTCGTCCGTTTGCGCCCGCGCGGGATCCCCGCGGTTCTGGGTTGACGAGGGGTGGGGCCCGGCCTTATCTGTCCTGTGCAGAGTTCAGGAGGTACTCATGCCCGTCGTTGAAGTGACCGAAACTGCAGCCGCCCGCATCAAGCACCTGCTCGATCAGGACGGCAAGCTCGGAACCCACGCCCTCCGCTTGAAGGTGGTTGGCGGGGGCTGCTCAGGTCTGCAGTACCAGCTCTCCTTCGACGCCCAGGTGGGTGAGATCGACCTCATCGTCGAAAGCGGCGGAATCCGCGTGGTGGTGGATGAGAAAAGCGCCCTCTACCTGACCGGCACGAGGCTCGATTTCGTCGACACGCTGCAGGAGTCCGGGTTCAAGATCGAGAACCCCAACGCCAAATCGACCTGCGGGTGCGGTCAGTCCTTCGGGGCGTGAAACTCCCCGTCTACCTCGACCACCACGCCACCACCCCCACTGATCCGCGGGTCGTGGCCGCCATGATGCCCTACTTCGGGGACGATTTCGGGAACCCCGCCAGCCATACCCACGTCTTCGGCTGGCGGGCGGAAGCGGCGGTCGAGGCTGCGCGCGAGACTCTGGCCCGCTGCATCGGAGCGAAGAGCCCGTCCGAGATCATCTTCACGAGTGGCGCTACGGAGAGCAACAACCTCGCCCTGAAGGGGCTCGTGCGCGCGACGCGGGAGCGCCGCGATCAGGTGATCACGGTGAGCACCGAGCACCGTGCCGTACTCGATACGTGCCGCGCGCTCGAAGGCGAAGGCTTTTCTGTGAGCGTGCTCGCGGTCGGCAACGACGGACTCGTCGACCCCGGGGACGTGGCCCGCGCCATCGGCCCTCGCACCGCACTCGTGACGGTGATGGCGGCGAATAACGAGATCGGCGCGCTGCAGCCCATCGCCGAGATCGGCCGGATCTGCCGCGAACGGGCAGTACCGTTTCACAGCGACGCCGCGCAAGCCGTCGGCAAGATCCCCCTGGATGTCGATGCCGCGCAGCTCGATCTGCTGTCGTTTTGCGCACACAAGATCTACGGACCGAAGGGCGTGGGCGCGCTCTACGTCCGCACCCGCCGCCCCCGCTTGCGTATCGAGCCGCTCCTTCACGGAGGAGGTCACGAGCGAGGGCTGCGCTCAGGTACCCTCCCCGTGCCGCTAGTCGTGGGATTTGCCAAGGCCGCCGAGCTTGCCGTCGCGGAGCGTGAAGGGGAGGCGACACGCCTTGGCGCATTGCGCGATCGCCTCTGGCAGCGGCTCCGAAACGAGCTCGAGGGTCTTCGCCGCAACGGTGCCCCCGGGCATTGCCTGCCCGGAAATCTCAACGTCTGCTTCTCTGGGGTCGAAGCCGCGCCCCTCATGGTGGCCCTGCCGGAGCTTGCTCTCTCGAGCGGTTCCGCCTGCACCTCGGCGACGTCCGAGCCGAGCCACGTGCTCGCAGCGCTCGGACTCGGCCCCGAGCTCGTGAACTCCGCGCTCCGGTTCGGTCTGGGACGGGGGACGACCGATGAGGAGGTTGATTTCGCCGCCGATCGAGTGATCCAAGAGGTGCGGGGGCTGCGCTCCGAAGGGCGCCGCGCACCCACCGCCGTTCGCTCCGCCCTCCCCTGAACGGGAGCGCGCGGCTACCTTTGCTTCGTGCCTACCACCAAGAGCAGCCACATCACCTGGCAACCCGGCCACGTCACGCGCGAAGACCGAGCACAGAACCTCGGTCAGCGCGGGGTCACCGTCTGGTTAACCGGACTCTCGGGGTCGGGAAAATCCACGATCGCGATCGGCGTGGAGAAGCTCCTCGTAGAAGGTGGCCACGCCGCGTACGTCCTGGACGGTGACAATATCCGTCACGGCCTCAACAAGAACCTCGGCTTCTCGCCCGCCGATCGCAACGAGAACATCCGTCGCGTGGGTGAGGTGGCAAAGCTCTTCACCGATGCCGGGGTGATTGTGCTCACGTCCTTCATCTCGCCTTATCGCGCCGACCGCGACGCGGTGCGCGCCCTGCTTGGACCGGGGGACTTCATCGAGGTGTACCTGACCGCAAGCCTCGAGACCTGCGAGTCTCGCGACGTAAAGGGCCTGTACCAGAAGGCCCGAGCCGGGCAGATTCCGGAGTTCACTGGCATCTCCGCCCCGTACGAGGCGCCGGAGCAGCCCGAGCTCGTGCTGGACACAGGGCGCCAGACGGTCGAGGAGAGCGTGGGCGAGCTGCTCCGCTACCTCGAGGAGAAGGGATACCTGACGTCTCCTGCGTAGCGGGCGGGGGCGTCCGTGAACGGGTGACGGTCGGCTCAGCCCCCGTCCCGTTCGCGCCGAAAAGAAACGGGAGAACGGGTGCGATGCACCCGAGGACTTCAGCGTTGAACGCGTCACCGGCCAAGAGAAAGCTGCGGGTCTCGAAGGTCCTGCTGGTCGTTGCTCTCGCCAGCCCCGGCTGCGCGACAGTACAGCGATGGACCGGTCGAGGGCGGGAAGCAGAACCCGTGATCGTGCGGCCCGGCGCACCGGCGGACTACGACTACCTCGTCGGCCGACAGTTCGAGCTCGACGGCAAGCTCCCCGAGGCATCTGAGGCGTACGCGCGCGCTGTCGAGAAGGACCCCGACTCGGCCTATCTGCGGCGCAAGGTTGCGGAGCTCGCTGCTCGCCAAGGCCACTATGCGGAGGCGCTCGAGCAGGCCGAGCGGGCCCATGCCTTGGATCCCGACGACCACAGTGCCCGCATTTTCCTTGGCACGCTCTACCGGCTCTCCAAGCGGCCCGACAAGGCGGAGGCCGTGCTCCGTGGCCCCGATGGCGAGCCCATCGACGACGACGCAGCGCTCCTGCTCTTCAGCATCTATCTCGACAACGACCGCCTGCCAGACGCCCTGGCCGAGGCGAACTGGCTGGTGAAGTCCGACCCATCGGCCCTGCGCGGCTACTTCGCGCTGGCCGGCGTGTACGAGCGTATGGACCGACCCGCCGACGCCGAGCTCGCGCTGCGCAAGGCGCTCCAGCAGCAGCCGGGAAGCCTTGCCGTGTATGGCGCTCTCGCGCGCGGTCGCCACGAGCGTGACGACCGCGAGGGCGAGATTGCGATCTACCGCGAGGTCCTCGCGATCCACCCCCACCACCATGCGACGCTGCTCGCCCTCGCCGATGCCCAGATCG
>DATFYN010000170.1:0-2494 GCA_035315025.1 Myxococcota bacterium | reverse complement strand
CGCGTGATGGCGAGCAATGCAGTCTTGGCCGTTCCCTCAACTCACGAGCGGTTCACTTACTTTTTGGCGGGAGCGTCTCCATTCGTGTAGTAGGGCGTGAGCTGAGCCCACAGCTCCTCGGCGCGGTCGATACGCTTCTGTACCGGCTCCACTACTAGCTGTTTGCGTCCGTTCTCACGGGCATCACGGGCCAAAGGGCCGATGCGGTCGTAAATCGGCTGCGTCGCGTCGAGACCCTCACCGGATTTGAGCTGACGCATGAGTTCCCACGTCTCGCTCTCGAGTAGGCGCAGTTCGTCCTCCAGGCGGAAGCGCGCATTTGCATGCATCGAAGCGATGGTGCTGGGGGGCTGCTTTCTGAACTCGTCGCGCACACCCGACACGGCTTCCGCCAGCTGGCTGGCGATCTGCGTGACCTTCTGCTGGTCCCAGGGCTGCTTCGCGGCGAGAATCGGGGTGGACGTAAGCGTCAAGACGCCGGCGGCGGCCCAGGCAAGATACGGGCGCAGTCGGTAGAGGGACATGGACTCTCCTTTTGGTTAGAGAACAGCGACCGGGCCAGCCTTGCTTCGCACTGGTTCAAGATAGTGCTGGCGACGCTGCGGTCCAGGAAGGTGATCGCGCGCCGCTGCTTTTCAGGACTCTTGATTCGTCTAGTTTCGCCAAAAGCGAAGTGCTCCAAACCGAAGAAAGAGTCATTTTGTCCCGCTGTGCGGGCAGGAGAGCCCGAAAGGTGATAGAGCGGCCACTCCCAATTGGTCGGCACAGGTTGCGAGGCAAGATGGTGAGGCCCGAGGCTACTTGCGCCATTCGTTGGGTTCCGCCCTTCGCAAGCGCCGTGCCAAGGTACACAATCAGCGCAGAGCAGAAATCCAATGGGCGCCAGACGATTGGGGCGATGCCTCGACAGATCTGACGAACGGTCCCGCGGGAAGGGAACTCGGCTCGTCTTCCGGAAGGA
Organism: Myxococcota bacterium; assembly: GCA_035315025.1. Taxonomy (GTDB): domain Bacteria; phylum Myxococcota_A; class UBA9160; order UBA9160; family UBA9160; genus UBA9160. The sequence continues at coordinate 1,533 of DATFYN010000170.1, read as the reverse complement.
CCGGACGGAGGCGTGGGAAGGAAACGGAAGCTCGGCCGAACCTGCGGTCAGCTGAGCCCCGCCGTACCGGCGGGGCTCGCACGCGATTCGGGTACTCAGTTGCAAGGGGGGGGTCCTCAGTGGCGGCCCAGGTTGGCGAGCTGCTTGCCCACGCCTGGCGAGCGGCGCGCCGCGCGCAGCAACCGGATCGCGCTCTCCCGCATGCGCAGTGCGGGAGACCTTCAACGCCGGCGCGAGAAGCGTATTCAGGAGGAGAAGTTGAGAAAAGAATTGACGAACTCATAGGTGCACTTCGCATTCGCTCCGTGATTTCGAGCCGCAAACGCTCGCAGCATCGTGCCGACCCCGGTGGGCCCCGGTACCAGGCATCGCTAGGCTACGCGCGAAGGAGAGCCAATGAACGCGGTCACGGCATCACCGGCCCGAACCGCAATCCCGCGGCCCCGCGGCTTCCGCACGAGCTCGCGCGCGATGCGCTCGCCTGCCTCGCTACCGGAGCCGCCATCGTCCACACCCACACCCACGATCCGGCGCGGTCGCCGCGCGAAGGCGCTGCGCTCTACCTCGAGGCGTACCGCCCGATCCTAGACGCGCGGCCCGACGCGATCCTCTACCCGACGACCGGACTCGGAGCGACCTTCGACGAGCGCTACGGCCATCACGTGCATCTGGCGGAGGCTGGCGCGATCCGCCAGGGATTGGTCGATCCCGGCTCGGTCAACTTCGGCGAGAGCGGACCCGACGGCCGCCCGCTCGACGTCGACTTCGTCTATCGCAACAGCCCGCGCGACGTCACACAGATGGTCGAGCACTGCGCGCGGCTCAGGCTCGGTCCGAGCGTCGCGTGCTTCGAGCCGGGCTTCCTTCGCGCAATCGTCGCGTATCACCGCGCCGGATTGCTTCCGCCGGGCGCGCTCGTGAAGCTCTACTTCATGGAGCGCGGCTACCTCGGCGGCGGCGAGCCGCACTTCGGTGTCCCTCCGATCCGCGAGGCGCTCGATCTCTACCTAGCGATGCTCGGCGATAGCGGCCTCTCATGGGCCGTCGCGGTGCTCGGCGGCTCGCTCCTCGATTCTCCGCTCGCGGGCTGGGCGCTCGAGCGCGGCGGGCACCTCCGGGTGGGACTCGAGGACTTCCCCGACGCGAAGAGCAATCGCGATGAGGTGGAACGCGCACGCCAGCTCTGCGAGCGATACGACCGACCTCTTGCGACACCGGCCGAAGCCGCTGCGCTGCTGCGCTTGCCCGCTCGATGACCTGCGATCGGGCTGCACGTCCAACGCAGTTTGCCTTGCGGGGCTAGCGCAGTTCGAAGCGGACCGGCAACCCATCGGGCGGCTTCGAGATCGGTGCCCCATATGCCGGCATGCGTGGCTGGCGGGATGAAGATCCGGTAGCGGCGCACGAGCAGGTTCCCCGCTTCGCGGTTCCCACGGAAAGCGACGGCAGTCATTCCCCTGCGTGCTCTCGGTCTGAGCAACAGCGGCACACCAATCTGCACCGGGCCCCACGAGGTTTGGCGCCGGATCAAAG
>DATFYN010000169.1:0-3719 GCA_035315025.1 Myxococcota bacterium | reverse complement strand
TTGTGGGGCGCCTGGTGATACTCGCCCTCGATCCATGCCCACAGCCGGCGATTGAGCGCCTCGAGGCTTCGGAAGTCCGCCTCGCCGAGCAGGGGCAAGAGCTGCATCCGTACGGTCCGAAAATATCTTTCGATTTTTCCCTTGGAGAAAGCTGTCGAATGCACCCGATAAGGACGCTGCGCACCGACGCTTCCGCGTGATCCATCCATTTCACCCGCTGTTCGGGCGCGAGTTCGAGCTTCTGACCTATCGCCACAACTGGGGCGAGGACCGGGTCTTCTTCCACGACGAGGCTGGCACGCTGAAGTCGATCCCGGCCGGCTGGACGAGCGCCGTGGCACAGGAGCCGTTCGTGGTGGTTGCGGCCGGGCGGTCGTACTTTCGCGTGGCGGACCTGTGCGCGCTGGCCGATCTGGTGCGGGAGCTCGGGTCATGAGCGGCCCGCAGCGCCGCGTCGTGGCCCAGGACGACTGTCAAGGCAATTGCGCCGCATTTGTAAGGACAAAAACGCCGGCAAGCGAGCTCAGTCGATGGCCGATTCGGGTCAAAGTGGTCGTCTTTCTGCATCTTATTGCATATTTCTGGCGAGAGGGGCTTGACACCATCCCTGGTATTGGCATAAATAGTATTACACAACTGGGAGATCCCGATGGCCAGGCGCCGGACCTCCGATCCCAAAATCCTGCGGCTTCGCGAGCACGGCTGTCTCCACCCGCACCCCGAGCAGGTGCGCGACGCGTCCTTTGTCTCGAGCGAGTTCTTCGACGCCCGCGACCTGGTGCAGGTCAAGTACGAGATGCTGCGCCGGGTCCAGGTCGAGGGGCAGCCGGTGAGCCGCAGCGCCGCCTCCTTCGGCTTCTCGCGCCCCACCTTCTATCAGGCGCAGGGGGCCTTCGAGGCGGGGGGACTCCCGTCCCTGGTCCCCAAGAAGCCCGGGCCCCGGCGCGCGCACAAGCTGTCCGAGGAGGTCATCGCGTTTCTAGAAGAGACGCTGTCTCAAGAGGGGACACTCTTGGCGGCGGAGCTGGCGCGGCGGATCAAGGAGCGCTTCGGGCGCAGCGTTCACCCCCGGAGCGTCGAGCGGGCCTTGGCACGGCACAAAAAAAAACTGCAGCGCCCAGGGCCGGCGTCGACATGAGAGCCGCCGCCGCCACGTGTCTGGCGTACTACGAGGAGCTACGCGGCCGGGTGTTGGCGGGGCGCGCTGCGGGCAGCCGTCTGGGCCTGTCGCTGCTCCTGCGCAGCGGGATGGTCGCGTGGATGGAGGGATGGGCTGCGTGCTCGCTCGGGGAGTCCGCTGCGCAGGCGGGGGAGGTCGCGCGTCGAGTCGAGCCGCTCCCCGATGAGTGCGGTGCCGATCTCGTGAGCCTGCTGGCCAACATGGCCCTTTTCCATCTCCGGGAGGCGAGCGCATGAACGCCGAGGCACACCAGAAGGTCCGAGCCAGTCACCTCCAGCGAGACGCGTACCTCTACGTGCGGCAGTCGACCATGCGCCAGGTCTTCGAGAACACCGAAAGCACCAAGCGCCAGTATGCCCTGCGCGAGCGTGGCGTCGCGCTGGGCTGGCCTGTCGAGCGCGTCCACGTCATCGACAGCGACCAGGGTCAGTCCGGCGCCTCAGCCGCCGACCGGGCGGGGTTTCAGCGTCTGGTCGCCGAGGTCGGCATGGGCAAGGCGGGCATCGTGCTGGGCCTGGAGGTCTCGCGCTTGGCGCGCAACTCCACCGACTGGCACCGGCTGCTGGAGATCTGCGCCCTCACCGACACTCTTATCCTTGACGAGGATGGAGTCTACAATCCCGCGGACTTCAACGACCGGTTGCTCCTCGGGCTCAAGGGCACGATGAGCGAAGCGGAGCTGCACGTGCTGCGCTCACGGCTGCGTGGCGGCATCCTGAGCCAGGCGCGGCGCGGCGAGCTGCGGTCGCCCTTACCGGTGGGCCTGGTCTATGACAGCCATGGCCAGGTGATCCTCGATCCCGACCAGCAGGTCCAGGAGAGCCTTCGGCAGCTGTTTCGCACCTTCCAGCGCACGGGGTCCGCCCGTGCGACCGTGCAGTCGTTTCGCGCGGCACGGCTGTTGTTCCCCCGGCGCGTGCGGACCGGGCCGCACAGGGGGGAGCTGTGCTGGGGGCCGCTCGGGCACTGGCGAGTGCTCCAGGTGCTGCACAATCCTCGCTACGCCGGCGCCTTCTTCTTTGGCCGCCTTCGGACACGCCAGCGACCGGATGGCAAGATCACGTACGAGAAGAGGCCCCGCGAGCAGTGGCTCTCGCTCTTGCCCGACACGCACCCGGGTTACATCTCGTGGCCGCAGTACGAGGAGAACCAGAAGCGGCTGCTCGACAGCGCGCAGTCCCACGGGCAGGATCGGCGCAAGAGCCCTCCGCGCGAGGGACCGGCGCTCCTCCAGGGGCTCGCGCTGTGCGGCGTCTGCGGCACCCGGATGACGGTCCGTTACCACACGCGGCGCGGCGAGGTGAGCCCCGACTACGTTTGCCAGCGTCAGGGGATCGAGACCGGGAGCCCCATCTGTCAGGCCATCTACGGCGCAGGCATCGACGCGGCGATGGGCGCGCTCCTCTTGGAGAGCATGACGCCGGTGGCGCTGGAGGTCGCGCTGCAAGTACAGCAAGAGCTCCAGTCGCGTCTCGATGAAGCCGACCGCCTCCGTCACCAGCAGGTGGAGCGCGCTCGCTACGAGGCCGAGCTGGCCCGGCGACGCTACCTGCAGGTCGATCCCGACCACCGCCTGGTGGCCGACACGCTCGAGGCCGACTGGAACGAGAAGCTCCGCGCGCTCACCGACGCGCAGGAGCAGTACGAGAAGCAGCGTGCCGCCGATGCCGCGGTCCTTGGCGACGAACAACGGGCGCGCATCCTCGCGCTGGCAACCGACTTCCCACGGCTCTGGCGCGATCCGAAGACGCCGCAGCGGGAGCGCAAGCGCATGCTGCGGCTGATGCTCGAGGACGTCACGCTCATCAAGGCCGAGCAGATCACGCTGCACGTCCGCTTCAAGGGCGGTGCGAGCCAGAGCCTCACGCTCCCGATCCCGCCGCGGGCCTGGCAGCTCCGGCAGACCTCCGCGCAGGTCGTTGCCGAGATCGACCGCCTCCTCGACCACCACACCACGGGCGAGATCGCTACGCTCCTCAACAGGCGCGGGCTCGTCTCCGGTGAGGGCAAGCGGTTCAACGTCTCCATGGTGCAACGGATCTCCCGCGATCACGGCCTGAAGTCACGCCCCCAGCGCCTCCGTGACGCCGGTCTGCTGACGCGCCAAGAGATCGCCGAGCGGCTCGGCATCGCCCTGCAGACGGTGAAACACTGGCGCGCCCACGGCCTGCTGCGAGCTCACGCCTATAACGACAAGGGCGAGTGTCTCTACGAGCACCCTGGCGACACGCCGCCGCTCAAGAAGCAGGGGAGCAAGCTGTCGAAGCGACGGCGCTTCCCCGAGGTCCCATCGAATCGTACGGAGGAGGTGCAGTGTGAAACGTAGCCCTTTCCTTGGGGAAGATAGGGGCGGGCGTGGATCAGGGTCACGCCGAGCTTCGCGCACACGAGCGCGAGCTGGTGTGAGCGGTAGACGGCCCCGTTGTCGACGTACAGGCGCTTGGGCAGGCCGCGGCGGCGGATGGCCTGCTCGAGCACGGGCAGAAACGCCGCCGTGTTCTCGCTCAGCGCAAAGGCGGCGTAGGGCACCATGCGCGTG
>DATFYN010000168.1:0-2581 GCA_035315025.1 Myxococcota bacterium | reverse complement strand
GTTGCACCATGAGACGGGTTCGCGCGTCCAGTGTCCGGTCCTCGAGCACCTCGCCGAACGCCCAGTTGTCGAAGATCTCGATCAGCTCGGGATCCATCACCTTGAGCGTCGACGTGTGATCGGGAAACAGCGCGTCGTGGTTGCGCTGCGCGTCCTCGCGAATCGCCATCACTTGCCGGCGCGCGCCGCCAGGTGCGCGGGATAGCGATCGCCCTCCACCTTGATGGTGGCGAGCGCGTCGTCGATGCGGCCGAGATCGCCGCCGGTGAGCTCGATCGAGGCGGCGCCGACGTTCTCCTGCATGCGGTGCTGCTTGGTCGTTCCGGGGATCGGCACGATCCACGGCTTCCGCGCCAGCAGCCAGGCAAGCGCGATCTGCGCCGACGTCGCCCCCTTCCCGGCCGCGATCGACGCGACCAGCTCGACCAGCGCCTGGTTCGCCTTGCGCGCCTCCGGCGAGAACCGCGGCACGATGTTGCGGAAGTCGTCCTTGGCGAAGGTGGTCTTGTCGTCGATGGCTCCCGTCAAGAAACCCTTCCCGAGCGGGCTGAACGCGACGAATCCGACGCCGAGCTCCTCCAGCGTCGGCAGGATCTCCTTCTCGGGCTCGCGCCACCACATCGAGTACTCGCTCTGCAGCGCCGCGACCGGCTGGACGGCGTGTGCGCGGCGAATGCTCTCGACGCCGGCTTCGGAGAGGCCGAAGTGCTTGACCTTTCCCTCGCGGATCAGTTCCTTGACCGTGCCGGCGACGTCCTCGATCGGCACGTTCGGGTCGACCCGGTGCTGGTAGAACAGGTCGATGCGATCGGTCTTGAGCCGCAGGAGCGAGGCGTCCGCGACGGCGCGGATGCGCTCGGGCCGGCTGTCCATCCCCGCCGCCGAATCGCCGTTCTTGAAGCCGAACTTGGTCGCGACGATGACCTGATCGCGGAACGGCGCCACGGCCTCACCCACCATCTCTTCGTTGGCGGCCCCGTAGGCTTCGGCGGTGTCGAACAACGTCACCCCGCGCTCGAAGGCGCAGCGGATCAACGCGATCCCTGCCTGCTTGTCCACCCCGGGGCCGTACCCGAAGCTCAACCCCATGCACCCGAAACCGAGTGCCGAGACCTCCAGCCCACTTCCGCCCAGCTTGCGTGTTTGCATGCCTCCTGTGTAGCAACAGTTACCTTCGCAGATTAGCTGGTAGGGTCGGCATGCACCTATGACGGGAGGTCATGAATGATTCGGGAGGATCTCAGCGACCTGATCGCGTTCCTCGCCGTCGCGCGGGAGCGGAGCTTCACCAAGGCCGCCGGCAAGCTGGGCGTCTCGCAGTCGGCGCTGAGCCACACGATCCGCCGCTTCGAGGCGCGGCTCGGGCTCCGACTTCTCACGCGCACGACCCGCAGCGTGGCGCCGACCCAGGCGGGCGAGCGACTCCTGAGCACGGTCGGCCCCCACCTCGACGAGGTCGACTCCGAGCTGTCCGCGCTCGCCGAGCTGCGTGACAAGCCCGCCGGGACGATCCGGATCACGACCAGCGATCACGCGGCGAACACGATCCTGTTGCCCAAGCTGGCGCCGCTCCTCCGCGACTACCCCGACATCAAGGTCGAGCTCTTCGTCGACTACGGGCTCAAGGACATCGTCGCCGAGCGCTACGACGCCGGCGTTCGCCTCGGCGAGCACCTCGCGCGCGGCATGATCGCGGTTCCCATCGGCCCGCCGATGCGCATGGTCGTGGTGGGAACGCGAGGCTACTTCGAGCGCCACCCGCCGCCGAAGAAGCCGCAGGACCTGCCTCGCCACTGCTGCATCAACCTGAGTCTGCCCAGTGGGATCTACGCCTGGGAGTTCGAGAAGGGTGGACGCGAGATGAAGGTGCGCGTCGAGGGGCAGGTCACGGTCAACGGTGTCGACGAGGCGCTGAGCGCGGCGCGCGCCGGCATCGGGCTCGCGTTCGTGCCGGCGGATCTGGCCGCGTCCTACCTCACGAACGGCACGCTCGAGACCGTGCTCGACAGCTGGTCGCCACCGTTCTCGGGCTTCCATCTCTACTACCCGAGCCGGCGGCAGTCGTCGCCCGCGTTCTCGTTGCTCGTCGACGCCTTGCGCTACCACTAGGCTACGGGCCGGCTCCAGCGAGCGGAGACCGACCGTGGCCTCCCGCCGAGCTGCTGCCCAGGTTGGCCCCGATATCGTGGGTTGCGAGGAACCCATCGGGAACTCGCGCGCCCACCACTGCGATCTGTGCGAAGCCAGTCTCGATCTCGTCGACGTCGTCGGCGGTCAGCGCGACGTCGAGCGCGTCGAGGTTCTGCTCGAAGTGGTGGAGCTTGGTCGTCCCCGGGATCGGGACGATCCACGGCTTGTGCGCTTGCAACCAGGCGAGCGCGACCTGCCCGGGCGTCGCATCCCGGCGCTCGCCGACGCGCCGGAGCAGGTCGACAACAGGTCGGTTCGCCTCGATCGCCTCCGGCGTGAAGCGCGGGAACCGCGCGCGGAGGTCGTACTCGGGATCGAAGGTCGCGGACGCGGTGATTCCACCGGGCAGGTACCCCATCCCGAGCGGGCTCCACGGCACGAAGCCGATCCC
>DATFYN010000167.1:0-13977 GCA_035315025.1 Myxococcota bacterium | reverse complement strand
CTCGGTCTCAACGCTGAGACCGTCGAGGGGCTCGCGGCGTCTGCCGATGCGCGCTTCGCCTACGACAGCTACCGGCGATTCGTCCAGATGTACGGCGACATCGTCCTCGGCGTTCCCATGGAGCGCTTTGATGAGCGCCTCGAGGCGCTCAAGCGAAGCCGCGGCACCGAACTCGACACCGCCCTTAGCGCCGACGATTGGTGTGGGCTCGTGCGGGAGTATCTCGAGGTGGTGCAGGACGTGACGGGAGAGCCCTTTCCGCAAGACCCCGAGCTTCAGCTCTGGGGAGCGGTGGGGGCGGTTTTTCGCTCCTGGAGAAACGAGCGCGCCATCCGTTACCGAAAGCTGAACGACATCCCCGAGTCCTGGGGCACGGCCGTGAACGTGCAGGCCATGGTCTTCGGCAACATGGGGGACGACTGCGCGACGGGCGTCGCCTTCACCCGCGACCCGTCCACCGGCGAGCGGGTGTTCTTCGGCGAGTACCTGAAAAACGCCCAGGGCGAGGATGTGGTTGCCGGGATTCGCACGCCTCAGCCGATCAACACAGCTGCGCGTCGTCCTGATCAGTCGCATCTCCCGACGCTCGAGGAAGAGATGCCCGCGGCCTATCGGCAGCTCGGGCGGATCTATCGGGGCCTTGAGAAGCACTACCGGGACATGCAAGACATCGAGTTCACGATTCAGCGCGGGCGCCTGTGGATGCTGCAAACGCGGACAGGCAAGCGCACCGTGCGGGCAGCGGTGAAGATTGCTGTCGACATGGCGCGCGAGCGCCTCATCACGCGCGAGGAGGCCGTGATGCGGGTGGACCCGCGGGCGCTCGACCAGCTCCTGCATCCCACCCTCGACCCGCGGGCGGAGCGCGAGGTCCTGGCACGGGGCCTGCCGGCATCGCCGGGAGCCGCGGTCGGCACGGTCGTGTTCTCCGCCGACGAGGCCGAAGCGCGGGCGAAGGCGGGCGAAAAGGTGATTCTGGTTCGGATCGAGACCTCTCCGGAGGACATCCACGGCATGCACGCCTCCGAAGGCATCTTGACCGCGCGGGGAGGCATGACTTCCCACGCGGCGGTGGTGGCACGCGGGATGGGCAAGTGCTGTGTCGCAGGATGCGGCGCCCTGCGCATTCACTACGACAAAGGCGACATGCAAATCGACGAGCATGTGATCCGAGCCGGCGACACGATCACCATCGACGGCAGCAGCGGAGAGGTCATGAGGGGGCGGGTCCGCACCGTGACGCCCGAGCTCGGCGGGGAGTTCTCAGAGCTCATGCGCTGGGCCGACCAGCTGCGCCGCGTGCGCGTGCGCACCAATGCCGATACGCCCCACGACGCCAAGATCGCGCGGCAGTTCGGGGCAGAAGGCATTGGTCTCTGCCGCACCGAACACATGTTCTTCGAGCCCAATCGCATTCTGGCCGTGCGCGAGATGATTCTCTCTTCCGATGATCAGCAGCGCCGCCGGGCGCTCGAGAAGCTCTTGCCCATGCAGCGCGGCGACTTCGTCGGAATCTTCCGGGCGATGGAGGGGCTGCCGGTCACGATCCGACTGCTCGATCCTCCGCTCCATGAGTTCCTGCCGCACGAGGACGAGGAGATCCGTGAGGTGGCTTCCGCCCTCGGGAGCGACACCGCAAAGGTCCGGGGCATGATCGACTCGCTGAAGGAGTTCAATCCCATGCTCGGGCACCGCGGCTGCCGCCTCGGTATTACCTTTCCCGAGATCTATCGCATGCAGGTCCGCGCGATCGCTGAAGCGGCATGCGAAGTCGCCGAGTCCGGCGCGAAGGTTCAGCCGGAGATCATGATCCCGCTCGTCGCCCACGTGGGTGAACTCGAGCGTCTGCGCCCGCTGATCGAGGAAGAAGTCTCGGCCGTGCTGCGTGAGCACGAGGGCGTGAAGGTGCGGCCGACGGTCGGTACCATGATCGAGGTGCCGCGGGCGTGCATCGTGGCCGAAGCCATCGCGCGTCACGCGGACTTCTTCTCCTTTGGCACGAACGATCTCACGCAGATGACCTACGCGCTCTCCCGGGATGACGCAGGAAAATTCCTCGGCACCTACATCGACCAGGGGATTCTCGAAGATGACCCGTTCGTTTCGATCGATGAGGAGGGAATCGGCGCCCTGATCCGGATCGGCGTCGAGAACGGGCGCAAGACGCGAAGCGATTTGAAGGTGGGGATCTGCGGGGAGCATGGCGGCGACCCGAAGAGTGTGAAGTTCTGCGCGCGGGCGGGGCTCGACTACGTGTCGTGCTCACCGTACCGAGTGCCTGTGGCGCGCCTTGCCGCCGCGCAGGCGGAAGGAGAGGCGCGCGCTTTGGCCCGACGGGGCAAGCGCCGTTGAGCAGCACTCTCCGTCTCGCGAGGGCGACGCTCGCTCTTGCCGCACTCGCTCTCGTCGCGTGCCGGGGCGACGCCGGCCCGCCGGCCGACCCCTCCTTCGGAGTCCAGATCGTGAACGACCCCGCGATCGTCGACTTTCAGACGCGAGCCGATGCCTTCTATGGACGCCTGACCCGCCGGCGTGTGAACACGATCGCGACCTTCAACGACCGCGTGCTTCGCGAGTACTTCCAGACGGAGGCGCAGTACTCGGACTACTATTCCGCCCTTGCACAGGCGCTCACCGAGGCGCACTTCGAGAAGAATCGCCCGCTCGAGGGCGAGGTGCGAGAGTTCGTGTTCGACGCACCGGGAAAGGCGCTCGTGCGCTACCGCTTCGTGGGGCTAAACGGAAAACCTCTGCGGTTTTGGAGCACCTCCTTGGAGCGCGAAGACCGCTGGGAGCGTGTCGAGGGCAAGTGGTGGATCGTCCCCGGACGGCCGTGACCACGCAGGCACCGCACGCCCGCGAGCGGCGTGCTGCAGAGCGCGTGCAGGTGGCGCTTGGCGCGGCGTACGAGGACTCGGAACGCCAGGTCTTTCTGCGTACGCGTGACCTCTCCGCACGAGGCATCTTCTTGTTCTCGGCCGATCCGCCCCCGGTCGGGGTGGAGGCCCATCTTCTCTTGGAGCTTCCCGGGGAGGCAGCCTTCCTTCGCCTCTCCGGCCAGGTCACCCGGCGGGAAGTGGGGGAGCACTCAGGCTTCGCGCTGCAGTTCGGCTCCCCCACCACGGAAGACGCGCTGCAAGCCCTGCGGAGCTATGTCGCCGCCCTCGCCCACCGGGAGAGTGCTCCCGGGTCCTAATCCGAGGCCGACGATTCAGAAGGAAGGGAAGCTCCCGTGTGGGGGGAAACTGGCATCCTTCCCATGTCGAGAAGCGTCGGTGAACCTCCCTTCCGACAAAGGGAAAATCGCTTCTTCCCTCCCCCCAAGCCGAAAAATGCCCCTTGCTGCTTCTTTCTGGGCAAAAGCCGTTTGAGAATGGCCGGCTAAAGACCCGCTTGCGTACCCGGTTTTACCCTGGTCTAATGGCACATGCCTTGCTCATTGATTTCCCGGGACGCTGATCCCCACTTTTGAAAAGCCCGAGACTACGAACGCATCGAAAGGAAAAAGCCCAGGGAGCCTCACAGAGTTTTCGGAACGCGGGCGGGTCCTTCCCCCTCAGATTCGGCGCGTTCCTGCTACCCACGGGGTGGTGCGCCGGCTCTGCTTTTCGTCTCGTCCTCGAGACGGATCCTCCGCCTGCTTCCTAATCCCGGTGTCGCGTCCCCCATTTTCAAATCGATGCTCTTCGCAGCTGCCGCAGGAGAGCACATCTTGTCGAACGCAGAGAAGGCTTGGCCGAGCGACGCGCAGCTTGTGACCGAGATTTTGGCCGGGAGTCGCGAACACTTTGATCTCCTCTACGAGACGTACTTCCCGCGCGTCTTTCGCTTTGCGGTGAAGCGCCTCGGCGACCCCGGAGAGGCCGAGGACGTCACCCAAGAGGTCTTCGTCACGGTCTTCCGCTGCCTTGCCTCCTACGCCGGAAACTCGTCCCTTCTCGTGTGGATCTTCGGGATTACCCGAAACAAGGTGAATCGCCGCTTCCGAGGCCGTCGCCCGCGGCTTGAGTCCCTCGACGACCTCGGCGCGACAGAGCTTTCCGGGGAGGAGGTGCCTGCCGATCGCGCGGTGGATGCCCGCAGATTGCTGGCGCGCTGCGAGACGCTGATCGAGCAGCAGCTGACTCCCCTGCAGCGGCGCATCTTCCACCTGAAGCACCTGCGCCGACAGCCGATTCGGGCGATCGCCCGCGCCCTCGGCAAGTCCGAAGACGCCGTGAAGGCGAACCTCTACCGGATGCGGCGCGCCCTCGAGCAGGGCGTACCCGGTCTTGAGGGCGTGATTACGACCTAGGGCGACACACCTCGTCACCCGGCCCAGCGCCGAGAATCCCTCGTCGCGACGCGCCTTTCTGTGCCACCTCCCCGCACTTCGGGCCACCTAGTTGTCAGGGGTTGCCCCCTGGACCTGGGAGGGCACGAGGCGAGGAGTCTGCGTTGAACCGTGCCGTTCGCTCTGCCTGCGCCAAAGTTGCCGCTCCTGCTCCCGCTGAGCCGTTTTCCGATCCGGCGCTCGTCGCTGGGATCCGCGAGGGGAGCCAAGCCGACTTCAATCGGCTCTACGAGCGCTACTTCCAGCGCGTTTACACCTTCGCCTATATTCGCGTGCGCAATCACGCAGACGCCGAGGAAATCGCGCAGGAGACCTTCACGGCGGTGTTTCGGTCCATTGACGGCTATCGTGGGCAGTCGAGCCTGCTTTCCTGGCTCTACGGCATCGCCAAGAATACGGTGAACAATCACTTACGCCGCATCAAAGCGCGCGAGGCTTGGCTCGAGCGAGCGGATCCGGATCTTTGGGCGACGCATGCGGCGAGCGCGGCGACGCCCGAGGAAGAGCTGTCCATGCGCCGCTATGCCGATGCGATCCACCAGCGGCTCGACTCCGTCGCCGAGTGGCAGGTCGAGGTCTTCGTGCTTCGGCACCTTGAGGACCTTCCCATTCGCGAGATTGCCCGTCGGATGGCGCGCTCCAACGACGCGATCCGCTCGTGTCTCTACCGCGTGAAGCGCCTCCTTGTAGAAGCGGGCGATCCAAGCTTCGCGGTGACCATGCCTTGAACGACAATGACGGGGGGTGGGCGTGAAAGGATTCCTCCGGGGAGGGAGGAACTCAACCGAGAAAACCGAAGCCGACCAGTCGAGCCAGCAGCCGATGCAGGAAGCGAACGATGAGATGAATGCGGAGTTGAGTGCTGAATTCTCGGACGAGGAACTCCAAGAATTTCTCGAGGGTGACGGCCTCGAGGTGAGGGCGGATCCCGCCTTCAAGGAACGGCTTCGTCGCAAGCTTTGGGAGATCGTGCGCAGCCGCCTAGGCAACGATCCGGGGAGCGATGGGATTTGACGCCACGTTGCGTCGAGCCAGCCCCCTGACTAGCCTCGCCCCCCATGAAGCGTGGCGTTCTGCGAAGGGTTCTCCGGCCGAAAATCTTCCCCTGGTACGCCATGGCGGCCGTGCTGATCTGGCACGCGGATCCCACCCCGGCGCGGATCGGCGTCGGCCTTTTGCTGGTGGTTGCGGGCGAGGGCCTGCGCTTTTGGAGCGCTGGTCATCTCATCAAGAACCAGCGTCTCACCGTCTCGGGTCCCTACGCACACCTGCGACATCCGCTGTACGCCGGGACGATGCTCGTCGGGGTGGGGTTACTCTGGATGGGAGGCGGCTCGGCAGCTCCTTGGCTGCTCGGGGTGGGCCTGCTCTTCTTCTTCCTCCACTACTTGCCCTACAAAGAGAGAATCGAAAGCGCACGGCTCGAGCGCCGCTACGGGGAGGCGTACCGCCGCTATCGAGTGGCCGTTCCCGCGCTGCTGCCCGCTGTCCGGCCCTGGACCGATCCGGAGGTCACGCACGGGGAAGGGTGGAGCGCCGAGCGTGTTCGGGCCAACAACGAGGATGGGGCCGCCTTGGCCGTGGCCCTCGCGGCTGCACTCGTGCTGCTTCAACCCGTCGTCACCGCGGCTCTCCGGCGTCTGCTTGGGCCTTGAGCGCGAGCCACCGCGACGCAGGCCGACCCACGGTCGAGCTCTCCCGCGCCGCGATCGCGGCTCACGTGCACCAGGTCCTTGAGCCAGGAACGGGGCGCGACCCGGTCGTCTCGCTCGCCCGTGTGGGAGAGCGGGAGGTCGTGATCAAAGACTTCGCGTCGCGGAGCTTCTTGGTACGAAACCTCATCGGACGCTGGATGATCGCCCGGGAGGCCAAAGCCTACCGCGCACTGGCAGGTCACCCGGCCATCCCTCGTTTCTATGGATGCGTGGATGCGCTGGCTCTCGCGCTCGAGTACCGGCCCGGACGTCGGATGTCTCGCCGCACGTATGGTGCTCTGCCGGCGGAATTCCTCGGCGAGCTTGAGAAGGCGATCCGCGAAATGCATGCCCGAGGGGTCGCACACCTCGATCTGCGCCACAGAACCAACGTGATGGCGGACGCCGATGGGCACCCCGTCTTGATCGACTTCGGCTCCGCGATCTGCTTGCGCCCCGGCGGGCTTGCGGCGCGGATCTTCCTCCCGCTGCTCGCGTACTTCGATCTGCGGGCGCTGCGCAAATGGCAACTGCGAATGCGGGCCTGACTACTGGGCCGTGCGCAGCGGGGGCGGAGCCTCAACTTCTGAGGGCGGTCGCGGTGCCAGGCGCCCGACGTAGTACCGGAAGGTCTCGAGGGTGAGCCGCGCGTCGGCGAGGGCGCGATGGGGTACGGCACCGTTTACCAAGCCCGCCGCCGTCGCCGCTTGGCGGAGCGAGAGTGCAGGCACCGTCTCGCCGGCGACCAGCGAAAAGGCGTAGTAGAGCGTTGCCAGATCGATCACGTGATAGTCGAACGGGTAGGAGAGTCCGCAGTTCTTGTAGGCCCGCTCGACGAACTGGACATCCATGCGCACGTTCTGGCCTGCGGGCACGAGGGTCTTGCCTTTGGGCGCGAGCGCTGCGAGCTCCGAAAGCGCCCGACGGATCGGGAACGCATCGACCCAAGCCGCCGAATCGTAGCCGGAGATCGCGGCCGCCTCCGCGGTGATGCGCTCGGGACGCGCACGCACCTTCCACTCGCGAACGGCGAGCTCGGCGAGCCGGTAGTCCGTGATGATGACCGCGATCTCGGTGATATCGTGAAGCTCGGGGTCGAGGCCGCCGAACTCGCAGTCCATGAAGGCGAACGCGAACTCCGTCACGGCGCACCCGTCCTTTCCGTACGCCGCGCTGCGTCGCTCTCCGTCTCAGGCACAGTTCTCCACGTCCTCGTTGGCGAAGGCGCCGGCTTTCCACGAGGCGATTCCAAATCTGGTACGCCTACGTAGCCGATCTGTCTGCGCCCTGCCTCCCGCGAAACTACCCGGCGAACTGGCGCAGGCTCTGCCTCCCCGGGAAACCAAGGAAGCCCCGCCACCGAGGGGCCCGCACGATCCAAAGCCCGAGGAGACTCCGGGCCGAAGGACTCGCACTCCTTCCTCGCGCCTTCGTTCCCCCTCTTGCGGCCTTGCGAGAGCCCCCCTCACTCCGGCGAAGCTTGCCCCTCGGCGGACAGCTGCGGCATTGAAGAGCGCTTGGGGGTTTCCGGGCGCCCCCGTGCCATGGCTTCACGCTAGAATGAAGCCTCACTCGGCGGCGGCACGGGTCATCCGCGGAGCAAGAGAGGGAATTGCTGGGGGGATGCCGCGCGTTCGAGGTTCCATTCCGTGATGCGCCCGCAGAGCCCCCGGGCAAAACTGCAAGGAAGGTCGCCATGACGATCGAGTACACGCCGTTCTCGCCCGAGGTTCGGGCGAATCCATACCCCTACTACCGAGCGCTGCGCGACGATGCGCCCGTCTACCGGATCGAGAGCCTCGGCGCGTATGCGGTCTCCCGCTACGCAGACGTGCACTTCGTCCTCACCCACCCCGAACTCTTCTCCTCGGACGCGATGCGCACCATGTTCGTCTCGGCCAAGCCCGGTGCCGACCCCACGCGCGACCCCGAGCTATTGGCCGGCATGATCTCCCTCGCGCAGGCCCTTCCGTTCACCCCCCACGAAATGATCACTGCACGCAACTTGATCTCGACGGACCCGCCGGAACACGGAGCGATGAGGAAGATCGTGAGCCGGGGCTTTACACCGCGTCGGATCGCGTCTTATGAGGCTCGCGTGCGTGAAGTGGTGGCCGACTGTATGAGACGGCTTTATGCGCATGGGGAGTTCGATCTCGTACGCGACTTTGCGATTCCGGTGCCGACGGTCATCATCGCGGAAATGTTGGGCATCGAGTCGGAACGCCACGAAGACTTCAAGCGCTGGTCGGACGTCGTGATCTCGCAGTCGAGCGGTTCGCGGCGCGGACAGAGTCTGACAGAGACCGGCTATATCGAGGTGATTCGAGAGTTAAGTCACTATTTGGTGGCTGTGATTGAGGCGCGCAAGGCGAGACCAGCGGAAGATCTCGTGACGACGCTCATCGCCGCCCAAGAAGACGGAGGGGTCCTGACGCCCATGGAGGTCGTTGCGTTCGCGCTGCTGCTTCTTGTCGCGGGAAACGAAACCACCACCAACCTGATTGGAAACGCCGCAAACACACTGCTGGCGCACCCCGAGCAGCTCGAAACGGTGCGCCGCCACCCGGAGACGATCCCTGCCGTCATCGAGGAAACCCTGCGCTACGAGGGGCCGATCCAGTTTCTCTTCCGGCGCACCCGCCAGGAGGTCGTGATCGCCGGCACAAGGCTATCACCCAACACATTTGTGATGCCGATCCTGGGCTCGGCGAACCGGGACGAACGGCAGTTTTCGAATCCCGACGTCTTCGACGTCCAGCGCGACACCACGGGTCACGTGGGCTTCGGGCTCGGTGCGCATTACTGCCTGGGTGCATCGCTCGCCCGCCTGGAAGCGCGAATCGCCCTCGAAGCGCTCGTCAGCGAGTTGCCGAAGCTACGGCGGCGGAGCTCGGTGATCGAGTACGTCGACTCATTCTTGGTTCGCGGACCCCATCACCTGGAGCTTGCCTGGGCCGCATAGCCGACGACGAGCGCGGTGGCGCTTGGGTGGGTCCCAACCCCTGCGAATCTCTTTTTCCTCGCGCCGGCGGCTGCCTCGCCCGAGGGAGCGGATCTCACTGCAAATCCTGCCGGCAACCGGCGGCATCTCACCTGGCAAGGAAAGGGCGCGGCGGTCGGTCGTAGTCCCTCGCCTGCAGGCGAGGGTGCGTCGCTAGGCTCGGGGCTACGCGGTGTGCGCCACCGCGGGCCGTCCGCCCCTTAGAACTCGGCGGCCGCGGGGATCACCTCTTTGCCGAAAGTCGTGAGCGAGTGGAGCGCGTCCACATTCGGGAAGTTGAAGATCGCGTGGCCAATGCCGAGACGCCCGAGCTCTCGGCACTGCGCCAAGATGTCCTTCGGGCTGTGCTTGGCAAGGTTCGCTGTGTCGAGCGTCGTCTTCTCAATTTCTCCAAAGGGGCGGCCTTCCGCCTCGCAGTGGCGCCTTAGGACGTCGAGCTTCTGGCCGAGCGCAGCCGCTCCGACGAACGCGAAGAGGTTGCAAGCATCAGCGTATCGCGCGACGAGGCGAAGGGTTTTCTTCTCGCCCATCCCGCCGATCAGGATCGGTGGGTGCGGGCGTGTGAGCGGGGGCGGGGAACCGAGCGTCTCGGTGAGCTGGTAGTGCTTGCCCTGAAATGGCGCGGCCTTGCCCGACCAGAACTGCTTCACAATGCGGAGCGCCTCTTCCAGCCTCTCAAATCTCTCGCGCAGCGCCGGGAAGGGGACTCCGAGTCCGTGGTGCTCACGGTCGAACCACGCGGCGCCGATTCCAAGGTAGGCGCGGCCGCCCGAGAGGACGTCGAGCGTGGTCACCGTCTTGGCAAGAACGCCGGGATGGCGATACGTCACACCGGTCACCAAGGTGCCGAGCTTCACGCGCTCGGTCACCGCGGCGAGGTACGAGAGCGCGGAATAACCCTCAAGCATTTCCTGCTCCGCGGGCCCGACGGGTGGAATCTGGAAGAAGTGGTCCATCACCCAGACACTCGCGAATCCAGCCTCCTCCGCGGTACGAGCAATCTCGGAGAGCTTCCCGCGGATCGAGGCGGGGGATCCAGCCCAGGTGAAGCTCGGAATCTGGAGTCCAATACGCATAGGGTCTCCTTCGGAGGGTTGCCCATGCAGGCTACAAAACCCTGGCGCACGCCGCCTTGCAGAATTATTCGCAGCGAGCCGTACGTGCACCGCGCCAGGGTCCGATGCGGAAAGGTACGGGCGTAAGCCCATCTCTCCGAATTCGTGGGGTACAAGCTCAAAGCGAAGAGCAGAGGCCCTGGCGCGCTCCGAGCGAAGCGCTAGGCGCCTCCAGGATCGCGCTTCGACGCCTGCGGGGCGCCACTGGTCGCTGCGCGATGCATGGCTGCGTGCGGCGCGTGCAATCGGCCTAGGAGGCGTGAAATTCTACGAGGCGACGAAAAGCAACACCATGGCGACCGCTGCGATCGCGCGTGGCGTGAATGAGCGCGTCCTGCAGCGCATGCTGGGCCACGCCGACCCCCGGTCCACGCACCCCTACGCGCAGCTCGCAGACTCGGCTCTAGTCCAGATGCTCCGCGCGCCGCGCGTGACACCAGACTCGGTTATTTTGTCGCCAGCTTGTCGCCAGGGCGAAACGGCGGTGGAGGGCGTCTCGCAACTGCCTGATTTTCCAGGCCTTACGCGCGCTGGTGTGGCGCTCCCAACGGGAGTCGAACCCGCACGCGACAAGCCTAATTAAATAGTTGAAATCCTTTATGCCAGACCTCCTCGAAACTTGTCGCCAGCTTGTCGCCAAGGTGGCGGGGTTGGGGACGGGAAGAGCCGAGGCACCATCCATGCGCAATTGCACGCACGCGCCTTACAATGCCCACCCCTGGGGATCGCTCACAAGAGCCCTCGCGGCTCAGCGCCGATCTTTGAGACGCAGCCGCTCATCCAGCCGACCCCAGAAGGACCCCCGAGAACCCTCTTTTTCAGCGCGTGGGTCGCGTTGTCGGCAGCGCGTTTCGGGCCAATTGGAAGATTCTCCCCCAGGGTGTTCTTGGGTGGGTAAGAAGGTTTGCGTTGAATGCGTGAACGGGTGATTTTATGGGCTGTATCTAACTTTTAGAGAAACAAAATGGCTGACCAGACCGCCGCGTTTCTCGCTACCAACCCGGTCTTTTCCCTCGGGGAGGCAATCCGGGCTCTAACTCCAGAGCAAGGATCGGAGGCCGCGCGAAAACGCCTCAAATGGGCCGCAACCAAGGGGCGGGTGAAGCGGATTGCTCGGGGCTTCTTTGCCAGCGTGCCACCTGGCCTCCGGGCCGACCGATTCGAGCCTGATCGCTATCTAGTGGCCGCGGCCTTACGTCCAGACGCTGTCTTCGCCTACCACGCTGGGTTCGAGCTCCTGGGGGCGGCTCACTCCGACTGGAACCGCTGCATCGTCTTCACTGAGGGCCCCCGCAGACCGCTCGACCTCGGCAGCGTGAGAATTGAGTTCCTGCTTACTCCGAGTGCATTTCGTGGCCGCCCCATGGTACTCGGCCTACGATCGGTTGACCGGGATAACCGCACACTTCGCGTGACTGGACCCGAGCGCACGCTCCTCGATGCTCTCCGCCATCCAGATCTTGCGGGTGGACTCTCCGAGGCCATGGAGTCGGCGGCGGGCTTCGGGGTTCTCGACCTCGAGCTACTTCACCGCCTACTCGAGATCTACAGCGAGAAGCGTCTCTGGGCGGCTACAGGATGGTTCTTGGAGCGTTTCCAGCGGACTTTCTTCGTCCCTGAAGCGTTGCTGGCAAAGTTCGAGGGACACCGATCGGACGGGCGCCAGTACCTAGTTCGCCGGCAGCGTGGCGGCACGCTCGTCAGCCGGTGGAATCTCATCGTCCCAAAGGATGTCGACCGATTTGGGGACCCTAGTGAGCGTTGAGAGGCGCAGGCTTCTCGAACTCGCAGAGGAGACCGGCTTTCGGCCTGAGACCTTGGAAAAAGTGGTCCGCCTCGGGGAGCTGGCTCGCGACATCTCGATCCACCCGCTCCTCGGACGTGTGCTTCTTCTGAAAGGGGGTACGGCACTCAACCTCTGCTTTGGAACACCGCGACGCTTGTCGGTAGACCTCGACTTTAACTTTGTAGGCGCTCGCGATCGTGACGAGATGGTCGCAGCGAAAGCGGAGATCGAACGCGCCATCAAAACCGTGGTACAGGCCTTGGGCTATCCAGTGCAGTGGTCGGCCGAGGCGCACGCCGGCCGGAAGGCCTACCTCGCATATCGCAACGCAATCGGTGCGCGCGACCGGATCGAGCTTGACCTCAACTTTCTGTTCCGCGTTCCAATTGCCGAGCCGAGGACTGCGAACCTCTGGCAGCCTGACGGCAGTGTGGTCGAGGTACGGATCGTCAGCCCCGCCGAACTCTGTACCGGTAAGCTCTGCGCGGCACTCGACCGGGCGCTTCCACGCGACCTCTTCGACCTAGCTCTCGTGCCATCGATCCTTGGCTCACTGTGGGGAGACCGCCGCTTCCGGCGTCTCTTCGTCGCACATGCGGGCGTCCTGGACCGGGCGTTGACGGAGTACGGAGCTGCACGCTTCCAACATCTCTCCGATGTCGTGGTCTCAGCGCAGCTCCATCCGATGCTTACATCCACCAACCGCCCCACTGCTGACGACCTCCGCCGCGATGCGCTGGCAGTGCTGACACCACTTCTCGACCTCGATGCGGCCGAACGGGAGTTCAGCGAACGGTTGCAACGAGGCGACCTACGTCCCGACCTCCTGTTCCCAGACGACCCAAAAACGGGGGAAATACTTCGCTCGCACCCTGCGCTGCGATGGAAGTCCGAAAATGCGGCCGGGCGCGTCACCCGTCGATGACGCTCTCGCTCCCCTTGGTCAATTTCGTCTAGGCCCACATACCGCGCGCGAAGCCAACTATTCCTCGGAGATGAGCGCTGAGATCAATTGGTGCGCTTGCCAAGCGTAGGAGACAGCGTCTTCTGACGTTATCGGAGTCCGTTCGTGCGCTACGCAGTTGCGCTTGCGGCGCAGTTCGACAAGATCAGTTTCGCCGCCGAAGTGAAATGGCTGCCACAGATCGGCGCGGAGAAAACCCTGAAGGGCAACTACATCTGGTTCAAAGTGGGCGTGCAATTCTGAGACGCGCGAAGTAGCTACAAGGCCGCCCGGATGAGGGAATCAGCCCCGGCATCCGAGCGACACGCGCGGCGCGCACCGACTACGAGGGATCGCGGCGGCGCCCGTCACCGTGGGCCGTCCGCGCGTGGTCGAACGCGATCGCGCCACCTCACTCTCGTTTTATGGCGCCTTCGTCGGTCCGTCGGTCTCAGGCGGCGTTCGCTCAACCACGATATCGACCCACTTGGCCCAAAACGCACCCGGGTCGCTCCCTGCCTCAAGCGCTTCCACCAGCTCGGCCAGGTACGTGCCAAACGGCTCCGGTCCGAGGAGGACGAAGAACTCAACGACGCCGAGCTGATCGCTGCTGCCAATGATGTCGATCGTAAGGCAGCTCGGCCATCAGCTCGCGGAAGCGCGGCGCACTTGACCGTCTTTGCTCTCCGGTCGAGTGGACGTAACACCCGTTCCCGGACGTGGAAATCCCGCTTGGAGTCCCGATCCGCTGGAACGATCTGAACGCACCCGTCGGCATCCGGTTAGTTGTTCGGAGCCGACATACTTTCCAGTTGTTGCAGACGTTTCATGGCTTGCAGCGCCTGAATCGAATTATAGTTGAGGTTCGCCGGGTTCAGGCTGAGTCTTTTCAAGAAGTACCAGTCTTGGCGAGAGACAGGGCACTCCTCCGGGTTCTCAGGTCGCTGCGCCTCAAGGCGCCTACGGGCGCCAACGCCGGAGCGGTTCCTGCTCCGCGATGCGCGCGAAATCGGCGTCGGTCGTGAGGAGCTGCAGTTCATGGCGAATGCAGAGCTGGGCGAGGATCGCGTCGATCGTGCCTACCTGGATGCCTCGCCGCCGG
>DATFYN010000166.1:0-7876 GCA_035315025.1 Myxococcota bacterium | reverse complement strand
CTTGTGGGTTCGGCCGCCGTAGGAGACGGCCACCTCTGCCAGGGGGAACTCTCCCTTGGCGACCGTCACGCGGTACGACTCGACCTTCACCCGCGAAGCGGCCGGCGCCTTGAGGACGTCGGCGATGATGAGGGGAAGGTCTTCGGGGACGACCGTGTGCTTCTTGTCGCCGAGCTCAATGATGCGGCGGAGCACGAGCTCGCGATCGGCCTCCGGCAGCTCGATTCCCAAGTGCCGGAGGTTCTGCTCGAGCGAGGCCTTTCCCGAGAGCTTGCCCAGCGCGTAGCGGCGCTCGCGTCCAAAGCGCTCCGGCAACAGGCGGCTCGCATAGAGCTCGCCTTTGGCGTCGCCATCGGCGTGGATCCCTGCGGTCTGGGTGAAAACGTCCCGACCCACGATCGGCGTATTGGCGGCCACGTCTTTGCCACTGAAGGTCTCGACCATCCGCGAGGCCGCAAGCAGCCGGGACTCGTCGACGCCGGTTCGGAAAGGGGTCTGGTCGTGGAGCGCGGCCACGACCTCGGCCAGGCGGGTGTTGCCCGAGCGCTCTCCCATGCCGTTTACGCTCGTGTGGACTCCGCGCACGCCCGCGGCGACCGCTGCGAGACAGTTGGCCGTGGCCAGTCCGTAGTCGTTGTGGGCGTGAAACTCGAACCAGGTCTCCGGCCAGGTCGAAACCATAAGCGCGACATAGCGGCTCGTGGACTCGGGAGAGAGCACCCCGAGCGTGTCAGGAAGGTAGATCCGCTCAACGCCCAGTCGGACAAGCTCCTGCACGAGGGCGAACACGTAGTCGAACGACTCGCGCACGCCTTGGGACCAGTCCTCGAGATACACGTTCACGAGAAGCCGCCTGCGACGGGCCTGGCGGACCGTCTCCGCGACGCTTGCCCGATGCTCCGCTGGCGTCTTGCCCAGCTGGCCGCGGCAGTGCCGTTCGGAGCCCTTCGCCAGGAGGTTCAGGACCCCGCCCCCCACACCTGCGATCCATTCTACCGAGAGCTTGCCGTCGCAGTAGCCGAGAATCTCGACGCGCGGGAGCCAGTCCGCCTTGCGCGCCCACGCCGCGACGAGCTTCGCGGCTTCGCGTTCGCCTTCGGAGACGCGTGTGGACGCGATCTCGATGCGATCGACCTTCAGGTCGGTGAGGAAGATGCGCGCGAGCTGGAGCTTCTCGGCCGGCGCATAGGACACATCAGGTGTCTGCTCGCCGTCGCGCAGCGTCGTGTCCATGATGGCGATTCGGGGCGCTTCGGCCACGTCCACACTTTGCCCCAGGCGCTGGCCCCGGGGTAGGCTGCGGCGTGTCTGGTCCTCTTCCGGTCTGCGCCGCCCGCATGCTCGTCGTGAGCGAGCAAGACGCAGGACGGCGTCTCGACGCCTACCTGGCAGATCAGCTCGGCCTCTCGCGCGCCGCGGCGCGGCGCCTTCTCGGGCGCGGAGCGGTGCGGATCGCGGGACGCCCGGCGACCGTGAAAGGAGCGGCGCTCGCGGCGGGTTTGCGGGTCGAGGTCGCGGCCTTCACCCCGGAGCCGTTCCTGCGTCCTGAGGCCGAGCCCGAGCTTCCGCTTCACGTTCTCGCGCAAGGACCGGGCTGGCTTGTGGTCGACAAGCCTGCGGGTGTGCCGGTGCATCCCCTGGCGCCCGGGGAGAAGGGCTCCCTGCTTTCGGCCGTGGCGGCGCGTCATCCCGAAATTGCCGGTGTCGGTGAGGGCGGGCTGCGCAGCGGCGTCGTCCACCGCCTCGACGTCGACACCTCTGGGGCCGTGCTCTTCGCGACCGAGGACGCCGCCTTCCAGCGATTGCGCGCCGCGTTCGCCGCGCACCGCGTCCAAAAACGCTATCGCGCCATCGTCCTTGGCGAGCTTGCGGGCGCTGGAAATTTCGAGTG
This sequence comes from Myxococcota bacterium, assembly GCA_035315025.1. Taxonomy (GTDB): domain Bacteria; phylum Myxococcota_A; class UBA9160; order UBA9160; family UBA9160; genus UBA9160. The sequence continues at coordinate 5,985 of DATFYN010000166.1, read as the reverse complement.
CGGACTCGTTGTCGCGCGCCACCGGCCGGCCCGGGTGCGCGTGGTGGAGGCCGAACGCGCACTCGTGGACCAAGGCGTTCGCCGCGCGAAGCTCGCGTGGAGGGCGCTCGAGCTCCTCGGCGGGGCGACGCTGGTCGAGGTCAGTCTGGAGACCGGCTTCTTGCACCAGATCCGTGCGACCTTTGCGCATGCCGGATATCCCGTCGCCGGCGACGTCGTCTATGGGCTGCGGGAAGAGCGAAGCCCTGTCCCGCGCCAGATGCTGCACGCCTCGTTTCTCAGCGTGGACGAGATCTCCGCCGCAAGTCCCGATCCGGCGGACTTCGCCGCGCTGCTCGAGGCGCTGCGCCGCTCCGCACCCCGCACGCAAGACCCCTCGTGATAGGCTCGGCCGATGCAGGCTCCCGCGCGCATCCTGGTCGTGGTCGCATCCGCTACAGGACGCACGGCACGCATGGCGGAGGCGGTTGTGGAGGGCGCGCGAGAGGCTGAGGCAGAGGTCGTGCTGCGTCCGGCCGAGCGGGCCACCAACGACGACCTCCTAGCGGCCGACGGCGTGATCCTGGGCAGCGGCGTGCACATGGGTGGCATCGCGGCATCGATGCGGGCATTCATCGAACGCGCAGCCCCGCTCTGGCTCGAAGGCCGCCTGATTGGAAAAACCGGGGCTGCCTTTGTGACAGCGGGTCTCGGCGCCCGGGGCGGCGGCGAGCTCGCTCTGCTGACGCTGCTCGCGAATCTCGCGGAACAGGGAATGATCCTGGTCCCCATGCACAATCGGCTTGCGGGATTTCATGACGCGGGTTGCCACTGGGGCCCAGTCGCCTGGACCAATCCGCGCGAGGGACGCGCGGGCCCGACACCCCTGCACCTGGAGGCCGCGCGCGCCCACGGCCGCTACGTCGCTGAGTGTACAACGCGCTGGATGCGGGGAGCCTAGACGCGGAGCCCTACGGTTTCCCGGGACAGCTTTGCCCGAGCGCCGGCAGCACGTCACACAACCGCGGTAGCACGGCGGAGTCTCCGGCTGCGCCCGCTCCGCGGCGGCTCGACGCGGCGAGGGCCGCCCGATGACCGGCGTCGAGCAGCGCGCGTCGCACGAGCTCGGGCTGGTCCGACGCGGCGAGGAGCACGGTCAGAAGGCCCGTCACGTGGGCCGCCGCGAGGCTCGTTCCGTCCGCGAAGGCGAAGCGATCGGCCGGAACCGTCGAAAGCACCTCGACGCCCGGCGCGAGAAGGCTGACGGCGGCTCCGTAGTTGCTGCGGGCCCAGCGCCGGCCCCGCTCGTCCAGCGCGCCGACACCAATCACGGAAGAGTAGGCGGCGGGATAGCGCGGTCGGTCTGTCCCCTCGTTCCCAGCGGCAGCCACCACCAAGATCCCGAGCTGCCTCAGACGATCCATCGCGCGCTCCAGCAGCGGGTCGGGGGGGCCCACGAGGGCAAGGTTCACAAGGCGCACATCCTCGGCCCACGCACGGTCGATGCCGCGCAACAGGTCGAACATCCGGCACTCCTCGCCGAGGGGATCGCCCACGGGCGCACACACCGGGATGGCCAGGAGCTCGGCGGCGGGCGCAATCCCCGCGATCCCGAAGGCATTGTTCTCGATCGCAGCGATGATGCCCGCGAGCAGTGTGCCGTGGGTTGCCGGCTCGCTCGGCGGACCTCCCTCGAGCGGCAGGACGCGTACACGCAGGAGCTCACGGGCCGTCGTGTCCGGAGCCGAATCGAGCAGGGCCACCCGCACGCCCGCCCCCGCGTAGCGCGGCCGGCCCTTGAGCACTCCGGTGCGCGCGAGGCCGTATTGGAGGGGCAGGTACGGGTCGGGGCCTGCGGTCTTGGTCGCAGCCAAAAGCGCGGGGCGCAGATCTGCGGCGCTCGCGTGGTAGCGGTGATTCGGGACCAGGAGCGCGCCTTTCGGTACCGACGGCACGAGCTGCGCAGGGGATAGACCGCTTGGGCCCACGACCCGGACGAGCGTGGCGCACAGCACCGGACTCCAGGAGGAAGCGGCGACGGAAGCGCCTTCGGCCAGCACGAAATCCATGGCGATGGAACCGTCGGCGCGCTTGGGAAGGACGAGGAGCGCCTCGCCTTCCATATCGTCGTCCCCAATCTCGGCACCCGAGACGGAGAGCTCGACGATGCGTCCCGAGGAGGCGCCTGAGCGCGGAAGCTTGTGCTTGCCGGGCACGATGCCCGCGCCGGCAAAGGATTCCGCTGGGCCGGCCGGCGGCGCCGGGGGAAGCGGCGCACAGACGTTCTCGTCCGCGCGCACGGAGAGCGGGGCGGCGAACACGAGCCAAAGGGCGAGCAACCCGAGCGCACCCCGGCGCGCGCCGGGGCCTCGACCTGACGCCCCCGGCTTAGCGCACGGGCTCGGCGAAGCTCGCAACGCCGGTCTCCGGGGCGCGAAGCGCGGTCGCTGCGACGGATGCGTCGGCGCCGGCCGGGAGCCGAACGCGATAGCGGCCAAGCTCGGTGGGGCCGGCCACAAGCTCGGCATCGAGGGCGCGAAGCGAGGTGTTGAGCTGCGAGGCCGTGGCTTCGCTGCGCAGCACGATCTCGAGTTCGGGCCCGGCAGGGCGTGCGGTCGCTGGGGGAGCCGTCGCCGTGTGGTAGGTGGCGGAGGGACCTTCGAAAAACCTCCTGGCACCGGGGGCCAGAAAGAAGAGGCCGAGAATTACCGCCGCCGCGGCCGCTGCCCAGGCCGCGTGCCACGAAGCCCTGCGAGGAGCCCGGGTGTACGCGGGCGTGGGAGGGGGCCGATGCGACGCAGGCCTTGCGAGAGGGCCGGGGCGACTGCGCTCGGCAATCCGCTCGAACACCTTCGCGAGAACCCGCTCGGCCGCCGGCGCATCCGCCGGGAGATCGATCTCTCCGAATGCCCCGTGGATCTCCCGGCGGCACTCCACGCAGCCCGCGGCGTGTGCCTCGACCGCGCCGCGCTCGGCGTCAGTCAGGCCGTCGTCCGGGTACCAAGGGATGAGCTCAAGGATGTCCGGCGGGCAGCCCGTCGCGAGTGACTCTCCCGGCATCAGGAGTCCTCCAAGGAGCGGGGGCGAGAGAGGAAGCGCCGCAAATGCGCACGCGCGCGCGCGACACGGGTCTTGACGGTGCCTTCCGCCACGCCGAGCCGATCGGCAATCTCGGCGTAGGGCAAGCCATCCATGAATGCGAGCTCAACCACCTCACGCTGGCCTTCCGGGAGCAGGTCGAGGGCCCGGCGCACGTGGCGCATCTGTTCGCGGCTCTCCAGTTCCTCGGCGGCGTTGCTCGGATCCGCCACACGCTCGAGTGCTCCCACGTCGACGGTCTTCACGTAGGCGCGCTTGTGCCGTCGCTCGGCGCGTAGCGCCGAGAGGCACTTGAAGTGAGCAATGCCGCAAAGGAAGGTCGAAGGCCGGGCCTCCCCCCGATAGCGGCCTGCACTGCGCCAGAGTTCGAAGAAAACCTCGGCCACAATGTCCTCGGTCTGCCCAGGGTCGCTGAGGCGGCGTCGCACGAAGGCGTAGACCCGCGGGTAGTAGCGCGCAAAAAGCACGCGAAAGGCTGCGAGGTCTCCGCGGGCGACTTGCTGGATCCGCGCCGCATCCTCGGCGTCCGACACGTCGAGGACGGACTCGTCCATTGCATTACTCACAGGTCTCCCTTTGAGTCGCCCCCGCTCACGCGGAGGTTCCCTCCCTGGAGGGCCCGACGCACAACGGTAGGACAATCGAGTGTGGGGTAAAACCCGAATCACCACGGTCTGCCGTAAAATGGCGGGGTGGAAAAGGCGTATAAGGTCTGTCCGGGCTGCGAAAGCGAGTATCTCCCAAGCGTGGAGGTCTGCCGGGACTGCGGCCTCCCCCTCGTCTGGGAAGGAGAGGCTCGAAAGACCGTCGGGGAAGACGGGCTCGTGCTTCCCCCCGGCGAGGGGCTTGTGCTCGTTCGGGAAACGGAGCTCGGATGGGCGATAGGTCTTGGCAAGGCCCTCGCCCGTGCCGGGATCCCGCATCGGCTTGATCCCGGCACGCCCGGGAGCGCGGGCGTGCGCTGGGCAGTCTCGGTAGGCGCGGCCGATGCCGCCGGGGCTGCGGCGGTGGACGCCGACTACGCGCGCAGCGAGCTCCCAGAGCTCGAAACCGCTCCTTCTGAGCTCGGCGTCGCACCCCCGGAGGATTGCTGCCCGGCCTGCGGCGAACCCGTTGCAGGGGACGCCGGGGAATGTCCGGGGTGCGGGCTCGTGTTCGGGCCCGCGCAGTAAGCGGAGTGGCTACTTCTTGCGCAGGAACGTGAGCCCGTCGGCGATCGGCAACATCACGCACTCCACACGCGGGTCGTCTTTCACAAGGTCATTGAACCTGCGGATCGCCAGCGTGTTCGGGTCCTGCGCGCTCGGATCGGCGACCGCCCCTGTCCAGAGCACGTTGTCCACGAGCACAACGCCGTTCGGTCGCAGCCGGGCCAGGATCTGCTCGAAGTAGATGGGATACGAAGGCTTGTCGGCATCGATGAAGGCGAGGTCGAAGAAGGGTTCCAAGGGGAGCTGGTCCAGGGTTTGTGCCGCAGGCGCGACTTTGAGCGTGATCTTGTGCGCGACGCCGGCCTTCTCCCAGTAACGTTTTGCGATCCCGCTCCACTCCTCATTTACGTCGCAGCACAGCAGCTTTCCGTCGTCGGGAAGGCCGCGCGCAATACACAATGCAGAGTAGCCTGTGAAAGTCCCGACCTCGACCGCGCGCTTCGCGCCGATCAGGCGCGCCAAGAGCGTCATGAAGGCGCCCTGCTCGGGAGCGATCTGCATGATGGAAACTCCCCCGAGGCTCTTCGTCTCCTCGATGAGAGCCTGCTGCACGGCGTCGGGAGGGGTGCCGTGCGCCACGAGATAGGCGTGGACGCGGCTGTCGAGATGGAAGGACTTGGGGTCGGTCATGGCTGGCTCCTTCTTTGCCACTCGCCTGCGGGGCAGGCCTTCGCTCCGCGGCGCGCCGAGCGCGCACAGGGCTCCAAAAGGTCGAGGCGAATGGAAGGGCACGGCGGGGCGAGAAGCGCGGGAGAGCAAGGCGAAAGCCCGGGGCGCTCCGGCGGCCTCTCAAGCTCCCTCCGCGGAGCCGGCCGAGGCAGCGCAGCGGCGGCGGGGCGTCTTTGCCCGGCGCCTCACGCAGGCTTTCGTTTCATTCCAAGGCGCATGGCGAGGGCCTTTTCCGCCTCGGCTTCGGGGATCATGCCCTTGCGCTGATAGAAGATGGAAAGGCTCGTGTGTCCTAGCGGTTCGTCCGGCTCGAGTTCGACGAGCTTGCGTCCCGCCTCGAGCGCGCCGTCGAGGTCGCCGTGTTGCGCAAGGGCCATGGCGAGTCCGTTCCAGGCGATGGCGAGCTTCGGATCGGCGTCGAGGGCCTGTCGGTAGCTCGCGATGGCCTCGTCCAGCCGATCGCTCACAAAGTGGGCAAATGCTTCTTTGTAGAGCACGCGAGCATGAGACATGGCGTCAGTATACTCGCGCGGCCATGAAGATCCGCATCCTCGAACGCACGGAGTACGCCGCGCTGCTTGAGCTCCTCGATGGCTGGGAGCTCAGCGACGGCTGGCGTGGACGGGATTTCTTCCGTCGCTATCTCGTGGATGATCCGGCCTTCGAGGAACGAAACGTCTGGGTGGCCGAAGAGGCGGGCCGGCTCGTCTCGTGCGTTCAGATCTTTCCGCGCACGCTGTGCGTCGCGGGTGTGGCGGTGCCGACGGGTGGCATCGGCAGCGTCTTTACGCGTCCCGAGGTGCGCAACTCGGGCGTTGCCGGGACGCTTCTCGGCTGTGCGGCGGACGCCATGCGAGAGCGCGGCATGGAGCTCTCGCTCCTGTTCGCGGCGCGCCTTGCCTTCTACGGACGACTCGGCTGGACTTCGTGGCCGTGCACGCGCACGCTGCTCCGGGCGCCCGCGACTCCCCGGAGCGCCCCCGCGGACATCGAGGTCGTCCCCTTCGATCCCGCGCGCGATCTTCCG
>DATFYN010000165.1:0-3764 GCA_035315025.1 Myxococcota bacterium | reverse complement strand
TGTTGCGAACCGACGGTGGGCCCGCCTTCACGCTCTTCGTCGAGCCGCGCCAGCCCGAGGCGGAGGTCTGGAACGGCTACCGCCCAGGGGTCGAGGGTGCGGTGCGCGACTACGGTGCCGACGCCGCCTTCCCCTGCGATGAGCTCATCACGGCGCTGCCCAAGCTGCTCGAGAAGGTGCGACGGGTGTTTCATGTCCTCGGGCGGAACGCCGCGCTCGACGCGAAGCTCATTGAATCCCTCGACAGCATGCGCTTGCGCTCGCGCATGGGTCTCGTCCCGCCCGCCGAGATCGTCGATCCGCGATCGATCCTGCATGAGATGCGGTTGTTCAAGGAATCCAGCGAACTCGAGATCATGCGCCAGGCCGCGGACATTTCGCGCGAGGCGCATGCCGCCGCCGCGCGTTTGGCCCAGGACGGCGCCTACGAGTATGAGCTCGAGGCCATGCTCGACTTCACCTTCCGCAGGCGCGGCGCCACGGGCCCCGCCTACGCCAGCATCGTGGGCGGCGGCAAGAACGCCACGGTCTTGCACTACATCACGAACGACCAGCCGCTGCGCGAGGGAGAGCTCGTGCTGGTGGACGCGGGCTGTGAGCTCCAGGGCTATGCGTCGGACGTGACGCGAACCTATCCCGTCGGCGGGAAGTTCGAGGGCGCGGCGCGCTCGGTCTATGAGCTGGTGCTGGCGGCGCAAGAGGCCGCCTTCGCGGTCGCCAAAGCGGGCGCCACGCTGGAGCAGTTGCATACAGCCTCGGTGCGTGTGCTCACCGATGGCATGGTGCAGCTTGGCCTCCTTTCTGGAAGCCTGGACGACCTTGTCGCGAGCGACGCCTATCGCAAGTACTACATGCACCGCACGAGCCACTGGCTCGGTCTCGACGTGCACGACGTAGGCGCCTACACGGCGAACGGAAAGCCGCGCACGCTTGAACCGGGAATGGTGTTCACGATCGAGCCCGGCCTCTACATCGCTGCCGAAGCAGAAGGCGTAACCCCGCATCTTCGAGGGATCGGCGTGCGCATCGAAGACGACGTGCTGATCACGCCCGGCGATCACCAGAATCTGACGGCTGCGATCCCCAAACGTCCCGAGGATGTCGAAGCCTGGGTGCGCGACGCCTAGGCACGCACAGCCTGCGAGAGGAATGCGCCCGATGGCTGACATCGAATCGCTCCTGAAGGAGAAGCGCGTCTTCAAGCCACCGCCTGAGTTCGCGAAGCGGGCGCACTGGAACCGCGCGAAGCTCGAAGCGCTACGTCGCGAAGCGGCCCGCAACCCCACCAAATTTTGGGCGCGGATGGCGGAGGAGCACGTGTCTTGGTTCCGGCCCTGGCGCAAGGCGCTCGAGTGGAAGCTGCCCAATGCAAGGTGGTTTGTCGGTGCGCAAACCAACGTCTCCTGGAACTGTCTGGATCGCCACCTGGAGGGCCCGAACGCGTGGAGGCGGAACAAAGCGGCCCTGCTCTGGGAAGGTGAGCCCGGGGACGTGCGGATCCTCACCTACGGCGAGCTCCACCGTGAGGTTTGCAAGTTCTCGAACGTGCTGAAGGGTCTTGGCGTTGCCAAGGGCGACCGTGTCGTGATCTACATGCCGATGATTCCGGAAATCGCGGTCGCCATGCTTGCCTGCACGCGGATCGGAGCTCCCCACAGTGTGGTGTTCGGCGGCTTCTCTGCCGAGGCGCTGCGCGACCGGATCAACGACGTCGGCGCCAAGATCGTCGTCACCGCGGACGGCGGATGGAGGCGCGGGAAGCCGATCGCGCTCAAGAACGCTGTCGATGAGGCGGTGTCCCACGCTCCCGGCGTGGAGAAGGTCGTCGTGGCCAAGCGGACGGGCGAGCCAATCGTCTGGCGCGCCGGTCGGGACCTTTGGTGGCACGAGCAGATGGCCCACGCCTCCGCCGACTGCCCGCCGGCAAAGCTCGACTCCGAACATCCGCTCTTCGTTCTCTACACGAGCGGGTCGACTGGTAAACCCAAGGGCATCCTTCACACCACAGGCGGGTATCTCGTTCACGTGGCCACGACGGCAAAGGCGATCTTCGACCTGCGGGAAGAGGACACTTTCTGGTGCACAGCAGATGTCGGCTGGGTCACCGGGCATTCCTATGTGCTCTATGGTCCCCTCGCCAATGGCGCAACCTCGGTGATGTACGAAGGCGCACCGATTCATCCGGACCCCGATCGTCTTTGGCAAATGATCGAGCGGCATCGTGTCAGCGTCTTCTACACCGCGCCGACCGCGATCCGCACCTTCGTGCGCCTTGGTGACGAGCATCCCCAACGACACGATCTTTCCTCGCTTCGCCTGCTTGGAACCGTGGGCGAGCCGATCAATCCTGAGGCGTGGATGTGGTACCACCGCGTGATCGGTGGCAAGCGCTGCCCGATCGTGGACACCTGGTGGCAGACGGAAACGGGCGGGATCCTGATCACTCCGCTCCCCGGTGCCGTCCCGACCAAGCCGGGATCCTGCACGCTGCCCTTTCCCGGCATCGATGCCGAGGTCGTCGACGCCGACGGGAAGCCGGTGAAGCCTCCCGCGGGCGGCTTCCTCGTGCTGCGCAAGCCGTGGCCGGGGATGCTGCGAGGCATCTGGGGAGACGCAGAGCGCTATCGGGAGCAGTACTGGACCCGCTTCCCAGGCTCCTACTTCACGGGCGACGGTGCACACCGCGACAAGGACGGATATTTCTGGGTGATGGGCCGGGTGGACGATGTGATGAACGTCTCCGGGCATCGCATCGGTACGATGGAAGTCGAAAGCGCCCTGGTCTCGCATGGCAAAGTGGCCGAGGCCGCCGTGGTCGGCAGGCCCGACGACCTGATCGGCACCGCCATCGTGGCTTTTGTGACACCCAAGGCGGGAGCGCTCGCCGACACCACGCTGCGCGAGGAGCTGCGCAACCACGTGGCGAAGGAGATCGGTGCGATCGCGAAGCCGGCAGATATCCGCTTCACCGACGCGCTACCGAAGACCCGTTCGGGCAAGATTATGCGCCGCCTGCTGCGCGACATCGCGGCCGGTAGGGAAACTGGCCAGGACACGACGACGCTCGAGGACTACAGCGTGCTGGCAAGGCTGCGCGAGGCGCAGGAGGCGTAGCGGCCGACACAGCGCTCAGTGCCACCAGAGGGCGATGAGCCGCGAAACGATGGCGCCGCCGAGCCACGAACCCACAGGCAAAGCGAGATAGGCGCCGAACTGGACAAGTGTCGCCGTCTCGAACGGCCATTCCGAGAGACCTGCGATCAGCGTGAGGTACGCGGCGAGCCCCTGCAGCGCCGCCGCTGAGGCCAGGGCCTGTGGGTGGCCCGCCGCAAGGGCATTCTGCCGCGTCGCCGAGATCACGCCGCGCACGCGCCAGAGCTCGGCCTGCTTCATGCTGCGAATGCGCCGGTGCACGCCGCGGACCGGTAGCAGCAGCGCCCCCACGGCAAGAAGCACAATCCACACCACGATCGCGATCGTTACCGGGAGTGCCTCCAACTCCCCGAAGAGCGGTGCACACAGGGACGCGCTCACGAGAATCGAACCCGCCGACCGGAGGGCGAACCGCGCGAACGGTGCCAGCGGACGCGGGTCGAGCAGGTCGATGTGCGCGTGCTCTTCGCCGAGCCGCGAGAAACGGCGCCCGAGCTCGAGCGCGATGAACACGAGGCGTGCCACGAACCAGGAGAGCAGGAGATCGCGTGGTACGCGCCAGATCAGGTCGCGCGCAACCTCGTTGTGAAGAAGCAGCGTCACGGTCAGAT
>DATFYN010000164.1:0-7131 GCA_035315025.1 Myxococcota bacterium | reverse complement strand
AAACAACGTCCAGGACTTCGCCGGAAAGTACGCTGGCGTCACGACGGGGGCAGGCATGGGCGGCGGCATCGGCTTTGCGAACATGCAGAACGGGAGCGGTGTATTCATCCAGCTTTATGGCACTGGGGTCGGGGTGCTGTTCCAGGCCGGGCCCTCCGGCATCACTGTTGCGATGGAGTAGGAGTGTCCGAGGCGGATTCATCGGCGAACCGCGCGCGGGCGCCTGATTTGCAAGAAAGCGACACCTTGACCGACATGCCATTCACCTTCGCGCGGCCATCGAGGCCTCTACTGTCGGCCTCTTCCAAATGGGTTGAAAGGAAGAAAGATGAAGCCTGTCCGTGAGTTTTCCGCTCTCGCGGCGGTAATCCTCTACACTGTCGCCGCACCAACGCTGGTGATGGCACAGCAGGTCACGGGTAAGCCCGGTTCACCGTTCGCCACGACCACGATCGACGGCAAGCAGCTGCCGCCGCCACCACCACCGTTCGGCGGCAAGATCGAGCGCAATGCATTGCAATCGACGCCGTGGTGGCCGCCGCGCGTCGTGCCGCCAAAGGGCGCGCCAGCGGTAGATTCCGCGCCCAGATTGTACAGGACGCGCAGCGGGTAGATGATGCCTCCAACGCGCACCGCGCTCGCGCTTGTTCTGCCCCTCTTGGTGCTCGCGCCATCCTGCTACGTTCAGGCGCGCGATGACGCCGCATTGAGGCAGCAGATCCTGGAGCTGATTCGCCAAGAGCAGCAGCGCCAAGCGCAGCTAGCCCAGCAGTGTAACGAACTGCGGATCGCGCTCATTAACCGGGGCATGCCACTCGAACAAGCCACGAGCGCCTACAACGACTGCCTCGCAGGGAAATAGGTCGCGCCGAGGCCAGGAGAGTTCGGCCATGAGCGACTCCAAGGCCCGGGTCCTTGAAACTCTCTTTCGTTGCGGGCCCGCCCAGCCGGAGCCCGAAGTTCTCGATGAGTTCGCCGCGAGACTTCAAAACGCTTGAACGTACGAGCCGGCACGCGAAATGAGGCTGAGCCACTGGGCGGGCGGCTTAGGGTGGATAGCGTACCGTCCTGTCGACACCGCGCCTTATCAATCGCGCTCCAGTGCCCTGGACGATCCACGAGATTGTCACAAGTGAAAAGAGAGAACTTTGTATCCCCATCACAACCCTGCCTAATCCCACCGCGCGTGTTCTGCGCGCAAAGCCCACGCCAGGGCTCGTTAAGGATACTACCTGCTGCTCTGGATAGGTCAGGCGCACCGATGGCCTGAGGGAGCGCGTTCGCCATCGACCCATGGTTGAAGGAGCCAAGAAGCCTCCGGCCTTTGGCGGCGTGGAGGTAACGCGCGCCCCAGACGCAGCAAATCCCGGTGTCGGTGGTGAACACGGTGTCCGATCCAGCCAGCTCGTCCAGGGTTGCAGCCACGTATTCGGGATGGATTGGCCGTCGCGTTCCCACATGGTCCACATAGGCACGGAGCTTCTGGCGCGCGCGCTCGTGCTGTTGGAGCATCGCATCCAAAAATGTTCGCTCGGTCTTTGCTTCGAGCATCGGCCTTGATCGTCTCGCGAATATCCTTGCACAATCCCAGGTCGAGCTTCGATCGACGGCCGAGTCGCTCAGCGCGGATATCGAGCCGCCCTGATCGGCCCGCAGCACCACATGGACCTGCATGCAATGCTTGACCTGCACGTCCTGGAAAATGTCCAAGTCACGCTGGACTGGGACTTCTTCTGGCGCGAGAGCACGCACAATGCGATCTATCGAGTGTCAGATACGCCAATCGTTTGGGGAGCTGCGAACGACGATCGGTATGTGGGGAGCCAGGGTCCGATCAGGATCCAATCATCCGCTCGTCGAACTCGAATGGCTCGGGATCGCCGATCACAAGCCGGCCGAAGAGCGGATGACGCGGGTTCACCAGGAAGTTGTGCTCTCCGGGCACGACCGCGGAGGGCACTTGGAGCACGACTGTTTCGCCGGACTCCGCCCAACGCGTGCCAATGTCGCGCAGCTCCGGCGGCCCCGGCTGGCGGCGCCACTCTGCCGGTAGGTTCTCGACTCTCACCGCGCGAATTGTCACCCCATCCGGAATCGCCACCTCGAAACACACGAAGTGCGGCGGGAGCCGGTTGCGATGCAGGTGGACGAGCTGCTCGAGCGCCGCGAGCGCGCGGCTCTCCGAGCAGTAGACGACCGGGGTTCCGGCGTGGTGCCAGCGGCCGGGGTAAACCATCGCGCCTTCGCCCGTGAAGGCCGTTGCGGCGTGCTCGGCCTTAAGGATGCGCCAGACGCGCATTAGCCGACGATGCCGTGCTCGATCCTGCCGAGAACCTGGTCGACCTGCTGGACACCGATGTCCGTGTCGAGGAGCGTTAGCGGCTGCTGCTTGCCCAGCGCCGTATTAGGCGTCTGGATCCATTCGGCCGACTCCTCCGGGTTCTCGAACACGCGGTTCGCGTGAGCGAGCACGCGGGCCAGCCGGTAGAGGCGATCGGACTCGTCCGGCGCAAGGCGCTTCTGTCCCTTCCGCCGCAGGAAGTTCCTGCTCGAAAGTTGGAGGATGCCGCAGAGGACATCGCGGGAGATTTTGTACTCCTCCATCACAGCGGAGAGCGCGGCGAAGGGAAGCCCCTTCCGCACCCGATCGACCAGGCCCTCGGGCGAGCGCACATTGCGCCCCAGGACCTTGGCGCCTCCGAGGACGTCCACGACTCTTTCGACCTCTCGCATGTTCGAACTGGCCACCAGAGACCTCCGCCAGATGGCGTGATGATCGCGCCAAATGGCGGAATCGTCAACTCGTGCCCGCAACTTGACCCCTTGCTGGAGGAACATCGGAGGAACAGTCTCCGAGACGAATTAACCAATTATTTCAACGCGTTACGAAGATCGGACGCGAGTTCGATGCAAGCGCCTCTTCGTGCGCACAAGCGCGGTTTGCGAGCTCGTGATCCGCTACGCCCACTATGGGTCTCCGGCACCGCGTTCCAGCGCGAATCGTTTCCCTCGTCGCTACGCCAAAGACTTTCCGCCAAAACTGCTCTCGTTTGCCCTCTACTGCTCGGTATACACATGAAAAGCTGAGCAAAATCAGCGTATCACTCCTTTCTCCGAAGCTGGGGGTCGCGCGTTCGAATCGCGCCCGGGTCACCACTACTTACGCCACTTCGACACACGCCGTTGACAGCCAAATGACAGCCACAGAGAGGCTGTGGGCTACTCGGCCTGGGCGATCTGCAGCTCGTTGATCATGCAGCGAATCGCCTCCAATGCTCGCACCGCCCGCACGCGGTCCGCATCGCGCGCTCAGGGGTGGGCCGCCACCTCTCGGCCGCGGCCTCGGCCAAGCGCAAGGTCTGGACGTTCCGGATCTCCGCGAGTGCTCGAGCAATCTCGCGGTCGACGCGCCTGGGCGCGGGTTCCACGCTCACGCGGCGCCCGGCGGGGGCTCGGCTCCCTGCCGCGAGTGGGAACCTGGTCTAGGCTCGATGCCGATGAGCCCGACGCAGCTCCCCGACTCGCTCGAAGTCATCGGGCCCGACACCTTCGCCCGGGACGGGTATCCCCACGCGGCCTGGAAGCGACTGCGCGAAGAGGCGCCCGTCCACTGGTTCGATCTTCCGGGCGGCGTCGGTTTCTGGGCGATCGTGAAGCGCGGCGACATCATCTGGCTCTCCAAGCAGCCGGAGCGCTTCCGCAACGCGCCGCGCCTGGCCATCTTCGAAGAGGGCGCCCCGGTCGAGGGCGAGCGCAAGCTGGCGCGCCACATCCTCAACATGGACCCGCCGGAGCACGCTGAGTTCCGCAAGGCCGCCAGCCACTGGTTCACGCCCCGCGCCATCGCCCGGCGCCAGCAGGAGGTCGTGCGCATCACTCGCGACCTCCTGGCGGAGATGGCCGGAGATGGCAGCGAGCGTACGGGCGATTTCGTCGCCGACCTCGCCGCGCCCCTCACGCTGCACGTGCTCGCCGACATGCTCGGCGTGCCGCGCGCCGACTGGCGCCTGATGTTCCGCTGGACCAACCAGATCGCCGGCGCGCGCGACGCGGAGTACCAGACCGGCGAGAACCCGATCCACGGCGTGGAGGATGCACGGAGCGGACTCTTCGCCTACTTCACCGAGCTCGCCGCTGAGCGGCGCAAGCAGCCGCGCGACGACATGGTGAGCGTGCTCTCCAACGCCATCGTCGGTGGCGCGCCCATGCCCGCCTTCGAGCTGCTCTCCTACTTCCTGCTGCTGGTCGTGGCGGGTAACGAGACCACCCGCAATGCCGCGAGCGGCGGACTGCTGGCGCTGATCGAGAACCCCGACGAGCGGCGCAAGCTCCGCATGGCCCCGGGCCTCGTGCCGACCGCCGTGGAGGAGATCGTCCGCTGGACCTCGCCGGTGATCCAGTTCTGCCGCACGCCGGTGGAGGACTTCGAGCTTCGCGGGAAGCACATCCGTCGCGGCGATTCGCTCTGCCTGCTCTACCCGTCGGCGAACCGCGACGCCGACGCGTTCCACGAGCCCGACCGGTTCCTGGTCGACCGCCGCCCGAACCCGCACCTCGGCTTCGGCATCGGCGAGCATTTCTGCCTCGGCGCGAATCTCGCCCGCCTCGAGTTGCGCGCGATCTTCTCCGAGCTGGCGATGCGCCTCGAGAGCATTGAGCTCGCCGGACTCGTGGAACGCATGCGCTCGAGCTTCCTCGGCGGTGTGAAACGCATGCCGATCCGGTATCGGCTGCGACCGACGTGAGGGTGGCGCTCCGCGGCGGACAATCGCGACCTGTCATTCCTCAGAACGCATCCGTCTTGAAATCACTCCGCATTCGGGGCTGAGAAGAGAGGCTACCCAGACGATCGAGATCTGGTCGGCCTATCAGCAGTTCGAGGAGAAGACAAAAGGCTCGATCGAGGTTGGCAAACTTGCGGACCTGGTCGTGCTCTCAAACGATCCGCTCACCATGGACCGAACCAAGCTCAGCGAGATCAAGGTTCTCGAAACGATCAAAGAAGGCGTCGCGATTTATCAACTGCCTTGATCAGAGCGGCGTTCGTGCAGCGCAGCCACCGGGTCAGAGAGCGACCGTTAGGAAGAGTGTCTGGCGAGACTGAACACCGTACCGGAATTCGTCGAAGTAGCCGAGAAAGCGCCACAATTTCGAATCGAGAGTTTGCTTCCCAAGCTGAGGGTCGCGGGTTCGATCCGCGCGCCTCGCTCCCGTTCCTGCTCCAGCGATCATACCTCCGACGTCGACTCATGATGCGCAACTTGACCACTCCTCGTCGTCCTCGCGTGACCTCAGCGCTGTAACCGCGCGAATTTCCAGGAATTGCCTCAGATCTCCGAAGCTGGGAGTCGCGCATCCAATCGCGCCCGGGTCACCATAAATCCCGAGTAACTCCGCTGACTTGCTAGATGGCCCCGGTTCCCCCAGGTCGGGGGTGGTGGGACGGTGGTGGGACTCGGCTGCGGTCCTGGTGGGAGCGAGCCGGGCCAGGAAGTCGGCCGGTACCTCGCCCGCCTCGAGCTGCAGGGGCTGCCGGTAGAGATCGCCGCCTGCCCAGCGCGCATAGTGGCGTGCCGTGACGGCGACGTCCGCGTGCCCGAGCTGCGCCGAGACGTACCCGAGCTGCACCCCCGCCGAGAGCAGGTGCGAGGCGTAGGTATCGCGCAGGTCCTTCAGCGCCCGGTGCCCGATGCCGGCGCGCGTGCAGATGCGCCGCCACTCGCGCTTGCGGAAGTTCCACGGGTCGATGCTTCCCTCGGTCTCGCCGCGCATCACCAGCGCCTCGGGCCCGGGACGGAACCGCAATTGGTAGAGCGCCTCGAGGGCGCGGCGCAGGCGGCGGGAGAGGGCGACGGTGCGCGCCCGACCGCTCTTCGTGTAACCCTCCTCGCCGCCACGCGGGCGGGAGCGGTCGATCAGCAGGGCACGCGCCTGGTCGTCTTCGTCCTGGCCCCACGCGATGCCGCCCCACGTGAGGCCCAGCGCCTCGCCCAGGCGCAGGCCCGCGTCGAGGAGCAGCAGCACGAGCACGAGCGGGGCAGGGCCCTCGACCTCGGCCTCGGCGACGAGCGATGCGATCTGCTCGGGCTCCTCGATGGGGCGAATGCGGCGCCGTGGGTCGCTCTCGGCGCGCGAGCGCTGGGTCTGCGAGCGACGTACGGCGCAGTGGGTTATCCAACAGCTCCGCGAAGCATTCCCCGAGGCATCCGCACCCGTATATCTTGTGCACGCCCGCGATTCGATCTTCTCGAAAAGCGTTCGAGAGGCAATTTGCAGCTTTGGTACGGAGTCCGTGCGGACCGCCTATCGAAGCCCATGGCAAAACGGGATTGCCGAAAGATGGGTCGGCACTTGTCGCTGCGAACTCCTGGACCATGTAATCGTGCTCAACGAGCGGCATTTGCAGCGGCGACTTCGCGAATACATCGCCTACTACAACGCAGAACGAGTGCACACCCGGCTGCGAGATGCGCCCAACAGGCGGCCACTCGAGCCTCGACCCTCGCCTCGTTCGGGGATTGTCGGGCTTCCCCGTGTGGGCGGTCTCCACCATCGCTACGCCTGGCGCCAAGCAGCGTAGAGACTGGGCAAATGGCGCAGACGTGTTCTGAGAACACACAGCTATGAGACTACACCACCACAAACTTCGAGCGCACACGCCCACTGAGCAGCGCCGCGCGCGACGACGCCCGTGTACGATATGAGGCGCCTCGCGCGGAGAGCGCGCCTTTCGGGAGCCACTCACCCCGAACCCCACCGCCACGGTCGCCAGCGCGGGCACCGGCTCCGGGCGCGGAGCGAGGCTCAGCCGTCGGCTCCGGGCAATAGATTGGAGCCTCCTCCTCAATGGGAAGCGGCGGCCTCTGAGAAGGCGTAGTGTCACAAAGACCCACACGAGAGAGGGTCGGCGTGACGCTCTTGCTCACCACTGAGTCTCAAGCGAATCGGAGCGGGCCTAAGCCCGTGCCGGTCCTCGGCACGGCTGATGCATTGAATCTATCTGTCACTTGCCGATATCTCTCGGGCATGAAGGCGCAACGTGGCTACACACTGTTTGCGTGTGTCGGCAAGAGGTTCGCGGCCATGACCCGACCGCGGAGTGTTCCGGTCTCTGCACCCCCAGCAGAGTCG
>DATFYN010000163.1:0-11736 GCA_035315025.1 Myxococcota bacterium | reverse complement strand
CTGCTGGACCCCTTCGGGCGTCCGGATCCTCGGCTAGCCCCGCGCGGCCGATGGACCTTCCCCCTCAGCAGCACCGCCCTGCGCAACGGCGAAGAGGGACGTGAAACCTTCGAATCGATCAGGATTTCGGGCGCCTCCGGTGGCGACGTGCGGCTGCTCACCCTCCCCGTCATCGAGGGTGGACGCGTCGTCCATTTCGTTCAGGTGGCAGCGTCGCTCGACCGTGTCGATCAGGCCCGCTCGCGATTCCTCCTGGTGATGGTCTCCCTCGCCCCACTCGCTCTTGCTGGAGCAGCCCTCGGGGGCTGGTTTCTCGCGGGGCGCGCGCTCTCTCCGGTCGACGCCATGGTGGCGGCTGCACGCCGCATCAGCGCCGAGGACCTATCCCGGCGCATTGCGACCGAGGATCGGGATGACGAGCTCGGACGGCTTGCCGAGGTGCTAAATGACATGCTGGCCCGCCTCGAGCGCTCGTTCACGACGGCGCGCCAGTTCAGCGCCGATGCGGCTCATGAACTGCGCACCCCGCTCACGGTCCTGAAGGGCGAGCTCGAGGTGGCCCTCCACACAGCAGCACTCGACGGCCAGGGCCGGGAAACACTCGAGAGCTGCCTTGAGGAAGTGGACCGGCTGGCCGCCCTTGTCGAGGATTTGCTCTTCCTGGCACGTGCCGACGCGGACGTGGTGCCCTTCCAGAGAGAGCCCGTCGATCTTGCTGCGCTCGCGAACGAGGTGGAACCCGCGCTGCACGTCTTAGCCGAACGCGCAGGAGTCGGCCTGGCGATCGACGCTGCGGGACCGATCGTGATCAAGGGGAGCGAACCCCTGCTGTTGCGGGTCCTCTTCAATCTCGCCGAGAACGGCATCAAGTACGCCGGAGCGGGTCAGCGCGTCGATATCGCCGTACGGGGTGACTCCGAAAAGGCGCTGCTCGAAGTGCGCGACAGCGGTCCCGGGATCCCTTCCGAGGAGCGGGAGCGGATCTTCGATCGCTTCTATCGCGCCGATCCTTCACGCGAGCGCAGTGGTACCGGCCTTGGACTCCCGCTCGTACGGTCGATTGTACGCCTTCACGGAGGGGAGATCTGGGTTGAGAGCGAGCCTGGCAGGGGGGCATGCTTTCGCGTGCGGCTTCCTCTTGCAGATATCCCCACATGAGAAAGGTCTAATCCGCATCTCATCGTTCTCTTATCTCCTGCCCCTAGTTTGTTCGTGCACGCGGCGACGAGACGAGCCGCGAAGGAGAAAGAGAAATGCAATCAGGCATACGCAAGAGGGTCCTATTCGCCGGCGTCGCCGCGGCGGCGTTTGGCCTGGGCGCGGCCACGGCCACCCGCACGCCCCCTGGGCTCCTAATCCACCCGGTTGCCGAGGCCGCAGTCGTTCCGGCGAGCAGTCCTGAGAGCACCGACCCGACGGGGACCTCGGGCGGGACCTTGCCGTCGTTCGTGTCCTTGGTTGAGGCGGTGTCGCCGGCGGTCGTACACGTGAAGGTGGTGTCGGTCGTGAAGACGAGCGGCCCCGAAGGGGGCTTCCCGTTTCCCTTCGGCGAGGACAGTCCCTTTCATGGCTTCCGACTCCCCCCGATGCAGCCGCCGTCTGGTCGGCAGCTCGGGTCTGGCTCCGGGTTCATCATCCGCAAGGACGGAGTCGTGCTCACCAACAACCACGTTGTCGAACAGGCCAAGGAGATCACCGTTGCGCTGAGCGACAGCCATGAGTTCCCGGCGAAGATCCTCGGGCGCGATCCCAAGACGGACCTCGCCGTGCTCAAGATCGACGCCAAGACGGACCTGCCGGTGGCGCAGCTGGGTGATTCCGACGCCCTGAAGGTGGGTGAATGGGTCGTCGCCATCGGCAACCCATTCGGCCTCGACAACACTGTGACTGCCGGCATCGTTAGCGCAAAGGGCCGCGCGATCGGCAACGGCCCCTACGATCAGTTCATCCAGACGGACGCGCCCATCAATCCGGGCAACTCCGGCGGCCCGCTCTTCAACCAGCGAGGCGAGGTGGTCGGCATCAACACAGCGATCTTCAGTCAGAGCGGGGGAAACATCGGAATCGGATTCGCGGTCCCGATCAACGTGGCGAAAGAGCTCGTGCCGCAGCTCGAGACGGAAGGGCATGTGACACGCGGGTGGCTCGGCGTGTCGATCCAGAAGCTCACGCCGGAGCTCGCTGAGTCGCTCGGGGTCAGTGAGACCCAGGGCGCTCTGGTCGCCGGGGTGACGCCGGGAAGTCCGGCTGCGAAGGCGGGCCTCAAGACGGGCGATGTGATTACCACCTACGACGGCAAGAAGGTGGAGGAGCACGGTGGGCTGCCGAGCCTTGTCGCCGCAACACCGGTGGGCGCAACCGTACCGGTCCAAGTGCTGCGCGACCGGGACGTGAAGACGCTGAGCGTGACGGTCGCAAAGCTCGCGGACGAGGAGTTCCGGGAGGCTGCCCCGGCGAAGGGCAAGTGGGGTCTCGCCCTCCGCGAGCTGACACCCGAGGAACGCGAGGAGCGCGGGCTCGAGGACGGACAGGGTGTTCTCGTCGCCTCTGTCGATCCCGGTAGCCCGGCCGAAGAAGCAGGTCTTCACGCCGGCGACGTCGTACTCCAGGCCAACCGCAAGCCCGTGGGATCGGTCGAAGCACTCCGCCAGGAGATCGGTAAGGTGGAGGAGGGTAAGCGCCTTCCCCTCCTGGTCCGACCCGCCGACGGCGGCGATCGCTTTGCTGCGCTCGGCGTGCGCTAAACGCCTTGGAACTCCCGTGAACTTCGGGACTCGAGGGGCGGTCCGTTGGGGCCGCCCCTCTCTATTTTTCCCGTATTCCCGACGCGTGCTCGGCTCCCCTCGCCCAAGCCGCCGGACCTTCCTGGTATCCCATGGGGATATCACTCGGTCGGCCACCCGGCCCGCTGAGATACCGCGGCCCGCCCAATCTATGATTGGGGAGCTCTTCTCTAGCGTGAGGAGGACTGCCTTTGGCAACCGTGCGACCCGTACTGAACCAGCTCAACCTGGTGGCACGCGACTTCAACGCCACCCTCGCGTTCTACCGCCGCCTCGGCTTGGATGTGCCCGACGGAAGTTCTTCGCCCGAAGGAGTGCGCCATGCCGAAGTGACTCTGGCCCATGGCTTCGTGCTCGAGTTCGACAACGAAACCTTGGCCGGACTCTACAACGCGGCCTGGCGCAAACCCGGCGGAAGCAGCCGTGCGCTGCTTGGATTCTCTGTTCCGACGCGTGAAGAAGTGGACCGGTTGTACGAAGAGCTGACTGCGGCTGGGTACAAAGGACGCCAGCCTCCGTACGACACCTTTTGGGGGGCTCGCTACGCCGTGTTAGCGGATCCGGATGGAAACGACGTTGGACTCATGAGTCCACTAGACGAGAGTCGCCGGAGCTGGCCACCGAAGAAATCGCCCGCACCCTGAAGAGGTTACGCACAGAAGGTACGCGGGCTGGACGGGAGGTTTTTGAAGCTAGAAAAGCGCAGATCGCTCTACACGATTTACAGTCCTTCGACGCCCAGCGCGATGCAGTTCGGGGAAGGCCCACCGTGACACTCAGGTTTCGCGAGGCGGGGCACCGGGAAGGTCGACTGGTTTTCTTCGGGTGATCGCCGCCCTGGGTCCTGCGTGGTCGCTGGCATCCTGCCAATGAACCTGACGCTCGCGTCTGGCGCGTCGAACGAGGGTCCGCATGCTCTCCTTCGCGAACCTGGCGGTGCTCGTCACGGTACGCACACTCCTCCGCAATTCCACGACGCGACAGGACGATTTCGTCCTCGGGCTCTTGCTGGGCCTCGCCCTTCTCACGAAGTACACGAGCGCGCTCTTGGTCCCGACAGTCGTGGGTCTGGTGGCAGCCAAGCGGTGGGTCGTAGAGAGATGGCCGCCGTCCCGTATCGCCGCGTGGGCAATGCGTGCCCTCACCGTGTCCGTTCGTAAATCCCGGAGGGAATGGACAACAGTCCGCAGGGCTTTCTGAATCGGATGAGAAGAGGTACCAGATCGTTTTACGCCACCAGCCCCAACGTGTTCCCTCAGGCCCTCACGTGCTCGCAGACCACGAGCGGCTGGGTTGGCGCCTGAACTCGTTCTCAGGTCTGCGAACGTCGTTGATCATCTGACGAGCTGGCGCTCGTCACACCAGGCAGTTCTACTTTGCAGGGGACTCGATACCTCTCCCTTCCGTTGACACAGAATCTCCACTGATCCCGGAGATGCTCTCTTCGGGCCGAGAACGCCAGGCGGGCACGCCGATCACGACGAGACGCAGCTGCTTCTCGATGCGTCTCGCGATCTCGCTTTCCTCTTCGCGGCGCGCCTCCGTGAGGCGCCCCACCGCCGACACCACCGTCTCGACGAGCAGGTCGGCGAACATCTGCCGGTCGGCGCGGGTCCAGCGGGCGAGCTCCGGGAAGCGGCTGACGTCGACGGCGAGCTCGTTGGCGAAGAGCTCGAGCTCCATGCGGATCGCCCGCCGCAGTCGCCGGATGCCGCCATAGCGTTCACGCGCGATGAACCGCATGTGATCGCGATGCTCGCGGACGTGTGCCACGACGATCTGCACCGAGCGGCGGATGACATCGTCGTACGTCGACGTGTCGCTGCGGGCGGTGCGCACCATGTCGTGCAGCGTACCGAACGCTTCGTCGACGAGCGCGAGGCCGAGGTCCTCCATGCCGTCGAAATGCCGGTAGAAGGCGGTGGGTGTGATGCCGGACTCGCGCGTGACTTCACGCAGGCTGATGCTCTCGAAGCTGTGCTTGGAAAGCAGCCTGAGCGTGGAGCTCAGAAGCGCATGGCGCGTGCGCTCCTTGCGTTCCCTGCGCGATTCGGAGTCGCTGTGGTCATGCCGGCGACTGCTCACCGTGGTTCCCCCGGCGCCGGTTCTGTTGACGAATGTACACCTGGATCGTCCCGGCCGCCTTACGAAAGGGCAAGGCGCAATAGAAGGGGCGGGGTAGCTCTAAAGCGACGATTCTGCAGTTGACGCGTGTGCACTGAGATACTATGGTGCACAAATGTTCACTGAATACCGCCCCCCTCGATCCGTCCGATCTCGCCTTTCGCGGCGGTTCGTGAGCGCGCTCGACGCGCTGGCAACGCCCCACGGGATCGACCGCTACCTCGAGCTGATCGATCCGGCGTGGTCGGTGCGAGAGGTCCGGGCCATCGTGACTGAGGTGCGCCGCCAGACGGCCGGCAGCGTCACGATGACACTCGCGGCGAATGGCAACTGGACGGGCTTCCAAGCCGGCCAGTACACGCGGCTCAGCGTCGAGATCGATGCCGTGCGCCACACCCGCTGCTATTCGATCGCTACCTCAGCGCATCGTGCCGCCTCCTTCGAGCTCACCGTCAAGGTGGAGGCGGGCGGCCTCGTCTCGCCGTACCTGTATGCTGCGGCCCACCGCGGAATGCTGGTTGGTCTCACGCCTGCCCAGGGCGAGTTCATCCTGCCAGCGTCCCGACCCGACCGTGTTGTGCTGATTAGCGGTGGGAGCGGCATCACACCCGTGCTGTCGATGCTCCGCACGCTCTGCGACGAAGCCCACCGCGGCCCGGTGGCGTTCGTCCATTACTCGTTTCACGAGGCGGACATGCCCTACCGCGCCGAGCTCGCGCGGCTCGCCGAAGAGCACCCCAATGTGCGGGTCCTCCGCGGATTCACCGAGGAGCCGGGACGGGGCGAACTCGACAGCCTCTTCTGCGACGCCCACCTAAGGGCCGCCGATCCCGCATGGCGTGGCGCCGAGACCTATGTGTGTGGCCCCGCGCCGCTCATGCACGCGGTCCGTGCCCGTTTCGACCGGGAAGGTCTGCTAGAACGCCTGCACAGCGAGGCGTTCACCCTCACCCTTCCGACCTCCGAGCCAGCCCCCGGTTCGCGCGGCACCGTTCGTTTCGAGCGCAGCGGCGCCGAGATCGAGGCCGACGGACGCTCGCTGCTGGAGCTGGCCGAAGCCGTGGGGCTGCACCCCACCCACGGCTGTCGCATGGGAATCTGCCACACCTGCACGCGCCGTATGGCCCGCGGCACGGTCCGCGACCTGCGCACCGGGATCAGCCGTACCGCTGTCGACACCGACCTGCAGCTCTGCGTGCATGTGCCCGATGGCGATGTGTCCCTCGACCTCTGAACTGAGTCGACGCAAGGAGTCGTCATGACGAGCAGCCGATTGCGACCCCATCTCCCCAAGATCCGCGCGCGGGAAACGGAGCCCGAACCCGTGCGTCGTCCGGCGCTTCGCCACCACCTGACACCCGAACAGGTCGAGTCGTTCGGTGCCGAGCTCGATGCCATCCGCATGCGCGTCCTCGCCGAGCTCGGCGCGGAGGACGTCGACTACATCCGCCGCATCATCCGCTGGCAGCGAGGCCTCGAGGCCGCCGGCCGCGGCATGCTGCAGGTTGCCCTGCTGCCACCGCTCTGGCTGGGCGGTGTGACCGCCCTCTCCCTGTCGAAGATCCTCGACAACATGGAGATCGGCCACAACCTCATGCATGGCCAGTACGACTGGACCGGCGACCCAACGCTGGCGTCGGGCACCTTCGAGTGGGACAACGTGTGCCCCGGTGACCAGTGGCGCCACTCCCACAACTTCATGCACCACACGCACACCAACATCTTGGGTCAGGACCGCGACCTGGGATACGGATTGTTGCGGATCAGCTCCGACCAGGAATGGAGCCTGAAGGACCTCGGCAACCCGGTGTATGCCTTCCTGCTCGCGGCACTCTTCCAGTGGGGCGTGATGGCGCACGACCTCGAGATCGAGCGCATCCAGAGCGGCGAGCGCCGCTGGGGTGAGCTCAAGCCTCTCGTGCGGGTCATGGGCCGCAAAGCGGGTCGCCAGGTGCTTAAGGACTACGTGCTGTTCCCGATGCTCTCCGGTCCCTCCTTGCTGGCCAACCTGGCCGCCAACGCGACCGCCAACCTGGCCCGCAACCTCTGGTCCTTCACGATCATTTTCTGCGGCCACTTCCCCGACGGCGTCGAGGAGTTCGCTCGTGAGGAGACGATCGGGGAGACGCGCGGCGAGTGGTACCTGCGCCAGCTCCTCGGCTCGGCGAACATCCGCGGCGGGCCGCTGTTTCACATCCTCTCAGGCAATCTGAGCCACCAGATTGAGCACCATCTCTTCCCCGACCTGCCCGCCCACCGGTACGCCCAGATCTCCCTGGAGGTGCGAGCGATCTGCGAGAGGTACGGCCTGCCCTACAACAGCGCCGGTCTCGGCCGGCAATTTGGCAGCGTGATCCGCAAGATCTTCCGCCTGGCCCTGCCCGTACGCTGACGGAAGAGCCTTGGCGAAGGGCAGGGCGAAGAAGGAGGACGGCCATGATCGAGCCTGCGTGTAACGCCGACCTGGACGATCTCGTGCAGCTGATGATTGCCTTTCGCGACCACCTCGGTCAGTCGCAGCCGTCCGCCGCGGAATTCCGTGCCTCGCTCGAGATCCTGCTGAAAGACCCCGATACGGAATTCCTCGTGGCCCGGAATGCCGACGGAATACCGCTCGGTTACGCGCAAGTCCGCTATCGCTACTCGGCGTGGATCCCGGGTCTTGGAGCCGAGATCGAGGATCTATTCGTTCTTCCCCTCGCCCGACGCCAGGGCATGGGTCTTGAGCTCGCGGAATCCGTCACCGGACGAGCGCGGCAGCGCTCGTGCCGCGTCATCGGCCTGAATACCAACGAGCGCAATGAGGCGGCGCTGTCCCTGTACCAACGGCTCGGCTTCACCGCAGAGAGAGCTTCGTGGAACGGAAGTCGCCAGCTTTGGCTCGAGAAGTGCATCGAGCCAGCATGAGAACTGGCCCCCCTTTGAGGCGGTGGATTGTGGCGTGTCGGAGCTCCAGAATTCTACGTCGTGGACGCGCGCGTGGGCCGCGCAGATCAGTGCACGAGAGACGCCGGGGCGGCGGCGCCTGGCTGGGACTTCCGGCGCCCGCCACCGGCGGCCGCCTCGCGGAGCACTTCGAACTCGGCCGCCAGCGCATCCACCAGATCGTGTAGATCGGGCAGGGCGTCCCAGTCGGCATTGAGGCCCCAATAGAGTCCGCCGTCGTAGCTGAAGAGCGCGATGCCGAGCGCTTGGTTGCGGTAGAGCGGCACCAGCGGATACGCCTCGACGAGCGGTGCACCGAGCAGGTACGTGCGGAACTGCGGGCCCGGCACGTTCGTCACCACCACGTTGAAGGGACGCGTGAGTGCGGTGAGACGCGCGAACTGCGCGAACAGCGCCGTGAGCCCCACCTCGCTGATCTCTTCGAGGATCTCAACTCCGTGCGCCTGCTTCGAGGACTTGAGCTCGCGCGTCCTCTCGATCACCTGCGCAAGCCGTTTGCGTGGGCTCGGCTCGGCGAGGGGGAGCTCGGCGCTCATCATCGCGACGCGATTTCCAAAGGCGCCCGTCTGGTCCTGCGTGCGGATGTTCACCGGGACCATGGCTCGGAACTTGAGCCCCGCAATGTGGACTCGGCGCCCGCCCAGGAAGCGCCGCAGCGCGCCGGCGACGGTGGCGAGCACGACGTCGTTCACGGTGCCGCCGAGCTGCTTCTTTACCTCCTTCACCTGGGCGAGGTCGAAGCGCAGCCAGTCGAAGCGGCGATGGGGGCCGATCGCGAGGTTGAGCGGGGTCGGCGAGGTGCTGTGCAGACTCGCGACGAGTGCCTCGCCGACGCCCGAGATCGCGTCGCGCAGCGCGCGCGCGGTGTCGAGCGGGTGCGCGACGGCGCGCCGGGCGGCGTCGAGCGCGGCGAGCCCGCCGCCCGCGCCGCGGCGCAGCTCGCCGGCGACGAGCTCGAGGGGACTCGGCGCCGGCCGCGATCGCCAGCGCTTCGGCCGTGGCGCGGAAGTGGCCGGCGACGTGCTCATCGACGCCACCATCAGGTCGGCGCTACCGACGCCGTCGATCATGCAGTGATGCGTCTTGGTAAGGATCGCGAAGCGGCCGCGCGCCAGGCCCTCGACGACCCAAAGCTCCCAGAGCGGCTTGGCCCGGTCGAGCGGCAGCGACATGACGTGGCCCGCGAGGCGCTTCAGCTGGCGCTCGTCGCCGGGCGCGGGGAGGCTCATGTGGCGCACGTGGTAATGCAGGTTGAAGCGCGCGTCGTCGACCCAGACGGGATGGTTTGTAACCGGGATCCTCGCGATTCGCTGTCGATAGCGCGGGACGAGCAGCGCTTCGACCAGGCCTCGGATGCGATCGATGTCGACGCCGCCCTGAGGACGCGCGAGGGGACCGGCCTCGAAGATCGCCACGGCGCCGACGTGCATCGGCGAGGTCTCGGTCTCGATCGCGAGGAACGCGGCGTCGAGGGCAGAGAGGCGTTCGTAGTGAGAGGGCATGCGGTTCCGCCTTGGGCGGAAAGTTAGCGCTCGGCGGGTGAGCCGGTCTGTCGGCTGGTCGACCAAGGACCGAATGGCCTTCCGGAGCTCCCTCGCTCCGAGCGCAAAGGGGTTCGTCCGAGGCCCGCGGGGGGCACGGTTACAAGGGGGCGCGCTCCGCGGTGAGCACTGCGCCGTGGCAGGCGTTCGGCGGAAGGACCGGCCACGGACGACCGAGCCCCGCGCCCACCTCCGGCATGGTGTACGCGGTGGCGCACCATCCGCAGCGCGCGAGCAAGCCGAGCGGATCGTCGGTCGTGAACGCGACGGGGCACCTACGATCGGCGTAGAGTTTATGAACCCCTCGCATCTGCAGGAAGCCTCGCGGCAGCGTATCAACCCCCAACTGACTCCCGCGTGCGGAGGGTCGCGCAGTCTCCGTGAGAAGGCGTTCGACCGCTGCGTCCGGCAGGTACATGAGAAGTCCTTCGAGGAGCCACGCGGTCGGCTCGTGGCGTGGTACCCGGCGTCCACGAGTGCTCGGGACCACTCGGCGCGAAGATCCACGGCAACGGTGGTCCGCTCGCAGCGTGGTGCCGCTCTGAGGGGGCCAAGGATCGAGGCCTTGTAGTGGAGCACCTCCACCTGATCCATCTCGAACAGATGCACCCCCGGCGGCCACTCGAGGCGAAATTCACGGGTGTCGAGTCCAGCAGCCACGAGCACCACTTGGCGGACACCCTGCGACCGAGTTGTCGTGAGGAGAAAGTCATCGAAGAAACGCGTGCGCACGGCGAAGGTTGGCCGTGGCGTTCCCCCGGCCGCGGCCCAATGACAATCGAGAAAGTCGAAGCCCTCCGACCCTGCGAGGGCCCGCCGCGAACTCGTCGTTGAAGAGACGGTCGGGGCGCTCCGTTTCGCGCGCCCGCGCGGTAGCCGTCAAGCGCGACGTGAAGCCCACCGGGTCCATGGTTGTGACGACCCCTCCGCGCAGCAGTCTACCCGTCGGCGGAGCTGGCGCCCGCCGAGTCGCCGCACGGATCGAGGATTTGGAGAATCGAACGAGGTCACTGGACGCCGAAAACTAACCCTGGCAATGGCCCGGAAAACCCAAGCGGTTCAGGTCCCGGAGATTCTCTCATAGTGCGTGGTCCGAAATTCCTAGAGCACGTCAGCCAGCCGTGCGCGTTCTGCTGAGAGAGCTGCCTCTGTATAGCCGCGCCCGGAAGCCTTCAGGGGCTCAAACAAAGGATCGAATGACGCTAGCATTAGCGGGTGTAGGATGCGCCGCCCAGCATTGACGCAACGGAAACCCGGTCGCGCTGAAGGCGACGATGTCGGAGCATACAGCCATGATCGAGGATCCCGTTCTCTTCAACGAAATCGACTTGAACGCCTTCGTCGAAAGCAAGCGACACGAAGTCGACGTGGCCGTTCAGCAGTATGAGCCGAAGCAACTGCTCGGGCGCGGCGTGGCCGAGACGGCGCAGATGATCGTGGCCACCCATCGCGTCGAGGTGCCACAGATCGAGGAGCGGGGTATCTACTTGACAGAGAGTGAGTCGCACCGCGGCACGGTCTTAAAGTTCCACGTCCCATACACCGGAGAAGGCGATCTGTTCCGTGTCTTCCCGTCGCGGCATTCGCCGCCGGATCCCCCGCGAGGCGTGGTGCAAACCGGTGAGCTCATCATGACGGTCATCGCTACTGGATATGACGGCAAGGCTGTCAGGCGTGCCATCGACCGAGAGATTGCGAAGGTGAGGGAGTGGCTGATATTGATGCAGCAGGATGTGGACAGCCTGAATACATCGTTGGTTGCGCAGGCCGAGAATGAGATCGAGGCTCGACGTGAGCAGCTCTCTAGAACCGAACAGATGGCGCAGGATATCGGCTACCCGAAGCGGTAGGAGAAAATCGCATAGGGGCACACCTGCCTTGGGCAAGGCTCACAGCACGCCCACGGCGCGCAGCGACTAGCAGGGATCGCGGCGGCGGTCGTCGCTGTGGCCCGCGAGCACATGCCTCGCATTGCTACTTCTTGAGCTTGATCTGCACGCCTCCCGCAGCGCGTGCCGAAGCGGGGCCGGGCCGGGAGGGGGACGCCGGACGAGGATGTCGATTCGATCCCACCCAGAGCGCTCGCTCTCGGTGGATCGGAGGCGCCGTACGACATGCGTCGTCCGCTCTCGTCGCTGATGCTTGCCGCGGCTATCGCATGGGCCGGCTGTGCCGCTCCGCGCGTGTACGCGCCAGTGACGGCGCTCCTGCACGACGATCCCGGGGACAACTCCGGTCGACTCGCGCTGCTCTCCGTGACGGGCAGCGGCTTCGGCGTTCGGAGCCCCGCGTCTGACGTGCGCCTCCGCGGCGCGGGGGGCCGGGTCGTCCTGGAGATCGGA
>DATFYN010000162.1:0-14645 GCA_035315025.1 Myxococcota bacterium | reverse complement strand
GTGGTAGTTCTTGCTTTCGGCTTCTGTGGCTTCGGAGGGCCAAGGCGAGCATCGAGGTGGTAAGCAAGGAGAGCCTTGTGCCAGGCTAGCTTGGCAGCCGAAGGATCTGCACAGCACAGCGGTTTCCTCAGCCTTCGCTCGAGGCCCGACCTCGCCAGTGGAGCATGCTCGTGTTCACGCCGAGAAGAGCCGCGACGCGGTAAAACAACTTGAATGGTGTGATCGCCTTCATGAGCGGGGTCATCTGAACGATCCACGGTGTCCGGACATACATCTGGTTCTTGAGCACGGCCCGAACCGTGAGATCCGCGACGTGCTCAGCGCTCAGCAGCGGGGTCGCGAAGGGCGGACGGACACCTTCGAAGAGGCCCGTCGCGACGTAGCTCGGGCACACTGCAGTTACGTGAACGTGACGGTGGCCCTCGAGTGCGAGCTCCAGCGCAAGCGACTCTGAAAACCCGAGCACTGCCCATTTGCTCGAAGCGTAGGTGGTGCCGAACGGCAGGCCAATAAACCCAGAGGCACTTGCGACGTTCACGACGTGGCCGTCGCCTCCAGCGATGAGGTCCGGCAGGAACGTGTGAGTAACCGCCACCACACCGAGTGTATTCACGCGATAGGTGGTGAGGTGCTTTTCGAGGGGGACTTCGAGAAACGGCCCGCCGTAGACAATCCCCGCATTGTTCACCAGGAGATCAATCGGGCCGCCGTCGCCGTGGACTTGGTCTCTAGTCGCCGAGATATTCTTGGTATCGGTGACGTCCAAAACATAGGTGTGGACCCGTCTGCCATGTGCGACGAGCTGGGCGGCAGTCTCTCCCAAAAGATGCTCGTCCCGGTCGACGAGAAGGAGTTCCGCGTTCTCGGCGGCGAGCCGCTGTGCAATGGCCTTTCCGATCCCCGAGGCAGCGCCAGTAATGAGCGCGCGTTTGCCTGCGAGCGTCTTCATGAACTTAGCCCTCCGCGCTCGAGGTCGATCGCTCAGCGCATGCTTGTCTGTCAATCTCCGCGTTCGTAGACGATCCGCCAGGCGGGAGTGCGGAAGGCAGGAGGGGTCCCACAAGCCGCGCGGCGAACGCGAGCACCGTTTGCCGCCGTCCCGTGCGGATCGGGTGTCGGGGATCGGTCCTTGGGAGTCCCCTGTGCTCTCCGAAGCCGAGGACGATGAGGTGGCTTCACAGGCCTTCAAGATAGCCGCGCGGTTCCATGTGTCACGCTCAGTCAGCGCGATTTGGAACCTTCCGCACGAACCGCTCCGCCCCACTTCCGCGTCCGGCGCACAGTGCGGGCGGCGAGGAGAGGGAGCAGGAGATAGAGAGCATCGGTGCTCGTAAACTGTGTGCCCGAGCTGGCTGAACCCTTGGCGCAAGCGAGCGGCGACACGGCGGGGTTCACGTCGACGGATACCGTAGCGGGGACGCTTCGACGCTGTCCGTCGCTCACGGTGAGCCCCAGAGTGTAGGTTCCTGGCGTACCCGCCAAGAATGTCGGATGCGCGGTCTCTTCATGGATCAGGGCGCCGTTGCCCCCCGCGGGCTCAGCCACAATCTGCCACACGTAGCTAAGCCGTCCCCCCCCCGGCGATTGGCTTTGGCTACCATCGAGCACGACAGGAGTCCAGGGGTCGGTCTTCTGGCTTGGGCCGGGGTTCGCGAAGGGGAATTTGGGGATGCCGAGTGGGGTTGCCGGATCTCCAAGGAGAACGAAGCTGCGAAGGACGTCCTCGGCCCCGGGGCTTGTGGCCATGGCCTGCTTGGCCTGAGTGACCGCCTCGCCGAGTCTTCGGACGTTTGCTCCAAAGATGCGCTGCGCGAGGTTGCGTGCAACCACGTCATCGCCCGCAAACGCGGTGACCGTCGTCGACGCGACGAACGCGACCGCGCCGCGGTCCGGCGCGGAAAGCGCGATCTGGCCCAAGGAGTCCTCGTTCGGGGCGTCGAAGAAGGCATTGAGGCAACCCAGCACCACGAAGACCGGAAGCGTCGATCCATCGGCCACCGCTGTGATGTCCGCAGGGCCGAAGATGAGCTTGTCGGACCAAAGCTGCGCCCCGCCATGACCGGCGTAGAAAGCGAGTCCCACACCTCCGGTCAACGCGGTGTCAATGGCGGCATTCGCGAGAGGGCCGCGGTTCGCGTCGGGAAGCTCGCGCAGCACGACCGGCGTCGTCACAACGTCGGGAGGGAGCTCGCCCGTCACCCGGGCAAGCGCCCCCTCAAACTGCGCGGCTTCCGCGGGATCGCCCGACCCAGGTCCGTTGTCTGCGACAAGGAGGGCCCTTGAGCGCCACGCCTCGTCGAGAGCTCCCCGTCCGGTCGCGTCGAGCTCGTATTTCAAGAGCTTGGCGACAATCGCATCGAGCTCCGAAGGAGTCCTCGCGGGGATCCGGCCCACGAAGAGGTCGGGTGCGAGATGGGAATCGTCGAGCGTGCCAAAGTAGGCATCATCTGCGGCTTCCACGAAGGTCGTGTCCACGAGCATCGTCGGGACGAGGTTGATGCCCGCCCCTTGCAGGTAGTTTCGGTAGTCGTAGGTCGCGCTGCCGACGAGGAGCAAGTAGCGGGGAGCCGGGCGCCAGGTTTTTGCGATTCGCCGCACAAAGTCCCGAATCGCAACGGGCGTGAATTCCCCGCCGCTGATCTCGTCGTAGACGTCTTCGACGTCGACGATTGCCGTGCGCAGGCCCTGCGCCTCGCGGCGCGCCGCGAGCGTCTTTAGGGACGGAATGAGACTTGCCGGTGCGATTGCCAGCCAATCGGCCCCTCCGCCTGCGAGCCAGGAGGACGGGACGTTGTGCCGAAGGCTCGAGGCGGACAGCAGTCCCTTCGACGTGGCTGCTTCGTAGTGGCGCCCGGCGGTTCCTTCGAACGTATAGCTGTCCGAGCCGACCCAGATCCCGACAATCGCGGCAGGCGTTGTCGGGTCCGTCACATCCCAGACACGTACGTCGGGGGCGACCAGGCCCCCGAGGGCCACCACGCCAGTCGTGTCCAACGGAATCTGGAGTCGTCCGTTGTCCGCCGCTTGAAGCCCAGTGTCACGGCGATAATCAATATCAATCGCATCGAAGTAGATGAGATCGAAGGGCGCGCCGGAGTCGAATTTAGGCACGATTTCGACCTGGGTCTGGCCGTCGACCACAAGACCGGCAGGGAGCACGACCGTTTCATCGAACTCGTCGGTGCCGTCGAAGCGAACGTCAAGTACGTCCGCGCCAGAAACGCTGACACCGAAATGATGATCGAGCAAGATATCCGGATACGTCGTGCCCCCGCGTAGGCGTACGCGGAGACTCGCCCCGGCCCCGGTTGCACCGGGCGTCGCAACGCTTCGGGTCACCGGTTGGTCGAAGACGTAGGGACCGACGAAGTGATCCTCGCCGCTCGTGGTGACAGCCGGGAGGTACGTCGACTTCACCGCATCGTGGGCGTGGGCAGGGATGTCGAGCACCGCGGGCCCGGCCGATGGCACTTCCGCCAGGTGCGCTGTCCTTCGCCCGAGCGTGTTGGCGGGGAGCAGGAAATACACGGCCTCGTCGCTGTACCGTGTATCGAGTCCCTCCGAATGGAAGTAGAGAGCCCCTGACGGATCGAGCCTTCCGTTGGCCTCCCCATCGACCTCGATCGCAACCTCAATTCCCTCGTGATAGAGATGGAGCGCACGGGGGTCGGAAGCCGGGTCGAGTCCGGCGGCGATGAGCGAAGCCAGGTCGACGCGCACGAGCCCTACGCCGACCACACCGATCTTGATCCCTGGCGAGGCCGCGAGCGCCTCGATGTTTGCGGCGACCGCACTCGGCGCAGCGCCGGCCGCCGCGAGCGGCTCAGGCCCCAAGGCGTCGACCCGGACACGCAGGTGACTGTCGACGTCGAGAGTTTCGCGAGAGGCGGTGAACCGCGCGGGGTTCACGCGTACCGCGAGAAGGCGCCCGCCGGACTCCGTGGCGACGCTGCCTGCGATTTCGACCGGTGCCGCCGGGTAAGGCGAGGTGCTCGCATACGCGGCCGGGTTCGGCGTGGGGCTACTCGGTGTAACGGTATCGCCCGAGATGGCCGTGCCGGCAACCGGGACGACAGGCGCCGAAAGGCTTTGTGAGCCGCCGTCTCGCTCGAGCACCTGGGCTTGGAAGCGGGTTCGGTCGGGCACCTCCACCCAGAACGTGCGCGAAGGAAGCTTTGGGAACCCTGCTGCCAGCGTCGCGTCGAATCCGGAGGCAAGGACTTGCGTATAGTCTTTGCCGTCCACGATGACGCTCCCGAGGGTCACTGCAGGGAGGTGAATATCGAGGAAAACGCCGCCAGCGTCGCGTTCGACCACTTGAAAGCTGCCGTAGTCGACCGGCGGGGGGAGTGCGCCGCTGGCGCTTACCGGGGAAGCGGTCGTCGGAGCGCTTCCAGCGCTCCCTCCCCCGGTTCCCACCCCAGTGCCCGCCCCCGCGAGCGGTGCTTCCGACGCCGACGACACCGGGAGGATCGGAGCGAATTCAGCCGAGTCGAGGGGGAAGGCGGGTAGGCCGGCCTCGGGCGTGGCATCGACGGGCCCGTGCCACATGCTGCGCCCGTCGAGCTCAATGTCCTCAAGCAGATACTGAGCCGTGACGCCGTTTGCAAGCGGTACGTCTTTAAAGGCGTAATGCGCCGCGAGATCCGTCGTTCCATGACCGAGAATGATGCCGGGACTGATGCGCTGGAAGTCAGTTTCGCCCGCAAGACGGCGCCATACCTCAAATCCGAGATTGTCGAACTCGGAGGCCGTATCCCAGACCACGAGCGACTCGGCGTCGCCCGCGCGTGCCTCGAAGCGCGAGAGCGAAACCGCGACGGGACTCACCGCGCCCTGCAAGGTCGAGAGATCGCAAAGGGGGCCCAGGCTCTCGGTGCGCGGGTAGGTTGCGCTGGACCACGCGGGCGAAAAGGTCGCCGTGGTGCCGGGTGTCGGCGCTGCGTTTGCGGCCGGATTCTTCCCTCCCCCCCGGACGGCGGGGCCGCCGGTGAGATAGAGACGCTGCCCGACCGCGGCAGCGGTCACCTTCACGGCGTAGGAAAGCGTGACCGCGGAGTTTGCGGGGATGGTGGCCCAGGTCGACGTGATGTTTCCCGAGCACGGCGCGCCGCAGGTGCCCACGACGCCGCCGCCCGTGGCGGTGGCCGCACCATTCACGTTCGTGCCCGCTGTCACGTACTGGGCAGGTGCAGGGACGGGTGCGGTGAGGGCGACATTGGTCATCGCGTTCACGGGATCCGGGTTCACGACGGTCACCAACACCGCGTAGTAGGCCGGTACTCCCACGACCGGCGGATCGCCGGCGAGCGGCGTTGCCGATTGCATGGCGTACGGTGCATACGGGGCTGCAGCCGTGGTGGGCGTTTCGTCGTAGCGCGGAAGGTAGTGACGGATAAAGGTGTTGGTCGCGGCGCCAAAGGGGGTCTGGGGGAAGGCGGGAGCGGGACTCGTTCGCAACGTGGGGGTGGGATTCGCGGCGGGGTTCCCCGGCGGTACGGGGACTGGAGGGGCCGTCGTGCCCCCGTCGACCCAGCCTTGAAAGTCTGGCGCGCGCCAGGTCACGAGATTGTCCTCGGCTCCCGTCGGCGAGAGGGTCGTCGAAAGCGTATGGATGCCGTAATCGGTCTCAATGTTGGAGAGAGCACTGCCCCCTGGTGTCGGGGCGATCAGTGTCTCGAGGTGTTCATTGTTTGGCGAAAGGGTAAGGGCGATTGCTTGGCCAAGGCGCGTGGTGATGGTTCCGGAGATTCCGGGCCAGGACCCGGTATCGGTGTCAAAGGCCGACGATGTGTACTCACAGCCCCGATCGAAGTACGGGTAAACGCGGGAGGGGTCCAGGTTCGTGAGCGTCGGTGGCCCGCCGTCTGTGTTGAGGGGACCAAAGATCGTATTGAAAGTGTACGTATGAAAACCGCCAATCCAAACCCCAAACACGTTTACGTCGGATCCGTTCGTGGCGAGGACTTGCAAGCGGTAGAGCCCCGTGCGTCCGGCGACGAGGTTGATACCGCCGCCGCGGATTGTCAGCGTGTTCCCGGAGTTCAGTGTGGCGATCCGCTGGTCGAGATCCGTGCGCGCCCCTGCGCCTACAACGACGGAGGTAACCGTAGCCCCCGCGGGATCAAAGAGGGTGTAGGTGATGGATGTATCGAAGGCACCGCCGAAGTTGTAGTCATAGCCATTGCTCGTGTCTGCATCGAAGATGCGCACCATGAGCGGATTCGCCGTGCTTGTGACTTCGATGAAAAAGTCGGCCTCATGCTCCGTATCCCCGTTGGCCGAGGTCACCGTGGTGCCCGTCACCTCGGGAGACCCACCGGGGATCGGCGCTCGCCGCGTCGGAACCCCCCAGTTCGTGCTCGGGTTGACGCTCGCGAGCGGAGGCGAAAAACCGACGCCGGAGAGGTTTGCCGGGAATGCACCCACTGCGGCAACGACCGCCGGCGCGGCGAGCGGGGCGTTCGGGGGGACGTTCACGACGCCGGCTCCGGAGTCGGCGATCACGAGGTCGGCCGTCAGGTAGTCGACGGTAATGCCGAGCGCTGTCACAAGAGGCGCTCCGGTCTGAATCGTGGTCTGGACGCCGGTGCTCCGGATGTAGCGCACGATCGAGTTCGCGCCGGCGTTCACGATGAAGTAGTTCCCGAAGGGCCCGACCTCGAGCTTGTTAAAGTTGGTGCCGATGTTCGTGGCAATGGTCTGAACCGCAGCCCCTCCCGCCATGGGCACGCGGCGGAGGGCGGACCTGTTTGCGACGCCTCCCTCTGCATCCGTGATGATGAGATTCACGCCGGCGCTCGGCGCTGCGAAGGGTCGCGGGTCGATGTCGACGTCGCTGGGATCATCAAGCGGCGCACCGCTGGCGAGCTTTGTCGCAACGCCGGCCGGGGTGACTTGGAAGATTGCGCCATCCGCGCTATTGCGACCGAAGACCGCGCCCGTGTCGGCGATGTAATAGTTCCCATCCGGGCCGACGGCGACGCCACTTGGATTTTGCATGGGGGAGCCGACGGGGGAGACCACCGTTGTGACGGTCGGCCCGACGGTGCTCACCCGGTAGACGGCGCCGTCGAAAGGAGCGCCCGCTACCCCCTTGTCCACGACGACGATGTCGCCATTCGCATCGATCGCGCAGTCGTTCGGATTGACGAACGGAGCTCCGTTCACGAGAACGGTGACGGCCCCTGCAGGCGTCACGACGGCGACCCAGCCGTCCGTGGCAGCGCCGGCGGTAGGGCCGGTTCCCACGACGCAATAGCTACCCACTGCGACGGCCCCAAAGGCCGGCGCGGCCACGCCGAGGCAAATCGCTGCGCCAAGCGCGAGGCGAAGGAGCGTCGCCAGACGCCAACGGGCGGTATCTGCGCTCGAGGCCATGGCCCCGAAATCGGAAGCCCGGGGCCAACGCTTGAGGCAGAGCTGCGCTCTGCGCGATCGGGATTTTGAGCACGTTTCCCGCGAACTTTCGAAGCGAATCCTTCTGCGAGGCCGATCCCATGGGTGGTTAACCCCTCAGCGGTTCCAACTGCCCTCTCCTTGGGCCGAAAAGCCTGTGGGGCGGGTGAACCCCCTGTCCTGGAGCTGACCCCACGGGCAGTTCCCGCTTCTCGAGGACGTGCCTTGCGGCCGGTTCCTCGGCGCCCGCGGCAGGTGAATCGGCTCGCCACGTCCGGGGGCTTCTTCGAGGTGCGAGGGGCGGGCGAGCCGTACCCGGCGTTCGGGTCGAGATCTCGCGCCAACGCAGATCAGTGTCGATCGAGGTCTCGCCTCCGACCGTTGGTCAAACGGACGCAGACCCTTCGGCAACCCGTTCTGGGGGGGCCCACGATTCGGCCCGATCGAGAAGAGCTGCCGGCCATCTCCGCGCCGAACCCCGGCCGCGGGACCCGAGGGGGCATCTTTGTGACTTCTTTATGTTGAAGGCGATGTTCTTTGTGACGTCTTCACGAGACTTGGGCGATCCTCTCCGCGAGATCTATTCTGCGAGCCGTCCGATCTGCTCGGATGGCTCCTCTTGCATTTTTTGGATGGGAAATGCAGCGAACCATTCGCCAGGTCGTGCTCTTGTGCTTGCTGGGGACGACGCTTAGCGGACGAAGTGGGCGGGCAGATCCGCCTTCCCTTTCCCCGCCTTCGGGATCCCCAAGTGTGGATACCGAAGCGGCACTTCCGAATCCCCTGACGCTCGACGATGCGCTCCGGATCTTCCGCGAGCGCGGATTTGATCTCTTGATTGCGGATGCCGCTGTGGCAAGCGCGCATGGAGACTTGGCCGTCGCCCGCGCGTATCAGAATCCCGCGGTCTCGGGTGGCGCCGGTCCGGTCTTCACCTACAACCCGAACTTGTGCGACAGGCCGGGCTGCTCGGATGTGTCCGTCGCAGGGACCGTCTCAGACCAAGGACTCCTGTTCGATCAGGTGATCGGAAAGCGGCGCCTGCGGGTGCGGGCCGCGAAGGCTGCACTCGAGGCCGCCCGATTGTCGAGGAGCGACGCTGAGCGCACACTCGCTTTTCAACTGAAGCAACAGTTCGCGCAGGGCGCGGTTTCGGCGCTGGCGCTCGACTTCGCGCGTGAAACTGCCGACAAAACCGCGCAGACCTTTCAGTTGATCGACCTGCGCTACAAAGCGGGCGCAGTATCCGAGGCTGACGTCGCACGCGCCGAGACGGACATGCTCGAGGCGCAGCAAGCGGTGAATGCCTCGGAGCAAGCCCTCGCCCAGGCGAAAGCCAATCTTGTCTTTCTGATTGGCGTGCGGTCCCCGATTCAGGAGTTCGACCTCGAAACCAGTGCGCTCCGCTACGAGGTGCCCGAGCCGCTCCGGCAAGCGACTGCCGAGTCGCTCCTAGCCCTGGCTCTCCAGCATCGGCCCGACCTCGCGGCCCAGGCGGCCCAAGCGGAAAGCTCCGCGGCGAGCCTGGACCTCGCCAAACGACAGCGCATCCCCGATATTGCCGTCGGCGCCGGTTACTCGCAGATCGGATACGGACAGGCCTCGATCTCGCCCCCTACCGTGGTCTTCAGCCTCTCGTTCACGCTTCCGCTGCTCTATCAATATCAGGGCGAGATTGCGAAAGCCGAGGCGGACCTGCGGTCCCAGAATGTGCGCCGTGACAAGATCGAGGCGCAAATCGGTTCGGATGTTGCAACGGCCTTTGCCACGTTCCAGGCGACGCGCACCCGGGTGGAGCGGATGGAGGGGCGACTGCTCGACCGGGCGCGGCGCGCGCGCGACTTGGTCGAGTTTCAGTACAAGAAAGGTGCCGCCTCCCTCCTTGAGCTCCTGGATGCCGAGCGCACCTTTATTGCGACCAACGTCGAGTACCGCCAGAACCTCGCCGACTACTGGACGGCGGTATTCCAGGTGGAGCAGGCGACCGGAACGGAGTTCCGACCATGAGAACGCTGATATCCCTGATATTGATCTTCCTTTTCGCTTCCGTGAACAGCGCGTGTCATTCGAATACGAAAGCCAACACACCAGCCACGCCGCCCGCTGGAGAAGCGTGGCTCCCGCCGCAGCAGGCCAAGGAAGCAGGGATCACATTCGCACCGGTCGGTTACGAGGAGCTCGGGAAGACGATCGCTGCGGCGGGGCGAGTGACCTTCGACGATCGAAGGGTGGCACACGTGTTCTCGCCGGTCACAGGGCGGGTGATCCGCTTCATGGCCGAGCTAGGGCAGCACGTCACGAAGGGTGACCCTTTGGCGGTCATCGCGTCGCCCGATCTT
Organism: Myxococcota bacterium; assembly: GCA_035315025.1. Taxonomy (GTDB): domain Bacteria; phylum Myxococcota_A; class UBA9160; order UBA9160; family UBA9160; genus UBA9160. The sequence continues at coordinate 4,908 of DATFYN010000162.1, read as the reverse complement.
GGAAGCGCTTTCTCCGACCTCCTCAAAGCCCAAGCTGATCTCGTGCAATCAAGGAAAGAATACGAACGCCAGGGCGAGCTCTATGAGGCGCATGCGGGCTCACAGCGGGACTTCGAAGCCGCCCAGAGCGCGTACCTAAAGGCCAAGGCCGAGCTCGAACGAGCAGAGCAGAAGGCCCATCTGCTCTCCAAGGGGTCCGACAAACAAGTGACGCAGGACTACATCCTGCCCGCTCCGATCAACGGGGAAGTGATTGCACGCAGCGTAAACCCCGGCTTCGAGGTGCAGGGTCAGTACAGCGGCGGTTCGGCCCCCGAGCTCTATACGATCGGCGAGCTCGACCAAGTCTGGGTGTTGGCCGACGTCTTTGAGATGGACCTCCCCCGCATCCAGATTGGTGCAGCGGCCGTGGTGCGCGTCGTCAGTTTCCCGGATCGCACCTTCACGGGGAAGGTCGACTGGATTTCGGGGGCGATCGATCCCGCATCGCGCACCACCAAGGTACGCGTGGTGATCGACAATGAAGACCGGGCGCTCAGACCCGAGATGTATGCCTCTGTCGGCATCACAGTGCCGGGTCACAAGGCGCTGGCCGTGCCGCGCACCGCGGTCCTGCGCCAGGGCGACCAGACGGTCGTTCTTGTGCATACGGGTGCGACGCCTGATGGATCGTTCAAGCTCGAGCGGCGTCCGGTCCAGGTCGACGACGAAGGGAACGACGGCGCGCTCGAGATTCTGCGCGGACTCCAGGAAGGCGACGAGGTCGTGACGTCAGGGGCCATCCTTGTCCTTGGAATGCTCTGACCGATGATTCGCCGCCTTGTCACGATTGCCCTGAACTCACCGTCCGCGGTCGTGATCGCCGTACTCGCACTCATCCTCGCGGGGCTCATCTCCTACGAGCGGCTTGACATCGAGGCGTACCCAAACCCGGTGCCGCCGCTCGTCGAGCTCATCACGCAGCCCGAGGGCTGGAGTGCGGAAGAAGTCGAGCGGCAGATCACGGTCCCGCTCGAGGTGGCGCTCGCCGGAATGCCTGGCCTCGAGCACATCCGTTCACAATCTCTGTTCGGTCTGTCGGACGTGAAATGCTACTTCGGGTGGGAAACGGACTACAAGGATGCGCGCCAGGAGGTCATCAACCGCCTCCAGTTCGTGACGCTGCCGAACGGACTTCAGGCGCAGATTTCGCCCTGGAACGCCATCGGGGAGGTCTTCCGATACATCGTCCGCGGCAAGGGCTACACCATCCGGGATCTCAAGACTGCTCAAGACTGGATCCTGGAGCGCGAGTTTCGCCGGGTCCCTGGCGTGATCGACGTCACGAGCTACGGCGGCGAGACCAAAGAGTATCACGTCGACCTCGATCCCTACCGGCTGCGCGGACAGGGCGTCACGCTCGGGCAAGTCACAGCGGCCCTCCCCAATGCAAACCAGAACGTAGGGGGCCAGCGGGTCACGCTCGGGGAGCAGTCCTATGACGTACGCGGCCTCGGCCTGTTCCGGTCGATCCACGACATCGAGCAGACCGTGGTGCAGACGCTAAAGGGAGTTCCCGTTCGAATCCGCGACGTTGCGAACGTCGTCGAAGGCGCACGGCCCAGGCTCGGCATCGTCGGCCATGACGATGAGCCCGACGTCGTTCAAGGCATTGTGCTCATGCGCTACGGCGGTGAGACCGGCCCAACGCTCGAGGGCATCCATCAACGAGTCAACTACATCCGAGAAAATCACTTGCTGCCGCCGGGGATGGATATCGAGCCCTACTACGACCGCGGCGAGCTTGTACGGCTCACGACACACACCGTCATGGAGAACCTCCTCCTCGGCATGATGCTCGTGTCGATCGTGCTCGTCTTCTTCCTGGGCAATGCACGGGGCGCGCTCATCGCGGCCGTGAACATCCCGTTGTCGCTGCTCGTGGCCTTCTGCGGGATGGTGGCCACCGGCACGCCGGCGAACCTGATCTCTCTCGGCGCGGTCGACTTCGGGATCATCGTCGACTCGACCGTGATCGTCGTTGAAAACATCTTCCGACACCTCGGCTCCCATGGTACGGGCTCGATGAAGGAACGGGTTCTCTCCGCGGTGGGAGAAGTCGGGAGACCCCTGGGCTTCTCGAGGCTCATCATCTTCGTGACGTTCCTACCCCTCTTTACCATGACGGGCGTGTCGGGCGTCATTTTCGCTCCGATGGCACACACCTATGCTTTCGCCATCGGCGGCGCAGCCGTGCTCGCCCTCATGCTGACGCCGGTTCTGGCGGTGCGATTCGTGCCCGTGGACGCTCAGGAAACGGAGAATGCGCTGATGCGCTGGCTCCATCGCATCTACGACCCGATGTTTGACCTCGCGCTTCGGCACCCGAAGGGTGCGGTCCTCTTCACTCTGGGTCCGCTGGTCCTTTGCGTCGTCTTCTTCTCGCTGCTTGGACGCGAGTTCATGCCGAAACTCGAAGAGGGGAACTTCTGGATCCGTGCCACCTTTCCGAAGTCTGTCTCGCTCGAGCAGTCATCGCAGTACGTGGGTCGGATTCGCCAGATTGTCCGGCAGCACCCGGAAGTCGAGACCGTGGTGTCACAGCTTGGCCGCCCGGACGATGGAACCGATGTGTCGGGCTTCGACAACATCGAGCTTTTTGCGCCGCTTAAACCCTTCGACAAGTGGCCCGCGGGCCTCACCAAGGAGAAGCTGACCGATCAACTCTCACAGGAGCTCAGCCAGGCATTTCCGGGGGTCGTGTTCGGTTTCTCGCAGATGATCTCAGACAACGTGGAAGAGGCGGTGTCCGGAGTCAAGGGCGAGAACAGCGTGAAGATCGTCGGGCCAGACCTTCGCACGAATCACGAGATTGCCGATTCCGTGTCCGACGTACTGTCCAATGTTCGTGGCATCAAGGACGTCGGCCTCTTCTCCTCGCTGGGACAGCCCAATATCACAATCGCTGTAGACCGCCCACAGGCAGCCCGCTACGGCCTCAACACGGGCGACATCGAGACCGTGATTCAGGCAGCGATCGGTGGACAAGCCGTGACGCAGGTATTCGAGGGCGAGAAGCGCTTCGACGTGGTGGTCCGGTGGCTCGAGCCCTACCGGCGCACGGTTGACGCCATTCGCCAAATCACGGTGGCGACGCCCGATGGCTCGCAAATTCCGCTGGGTCAGATTGCGAAGATCGAACTCGTGGACGGCCCCTCCGTGATCTACCGCGAAGACGGCCGACGTTATGCACCCGTGAAATTCTCCGTGCGGGGGCGCGACCTGGCGAGCACGATTGGGGAGGCTTCAGCCGCGATCGCGTCGCAGGTGAAGATCCCCTACGGGACTCGGCTCGACTGGGCGGGAGAGATCAACGAGCTCCACGAAGCCGAGGGGCGCCTCCTCGTCATCATTCCAATCACCATCGGGCTGATTGCGTTCCTCGTCTACAGCGCAGTAAAGGACTGGCTCTTTACCGCGGTGGTGCTTCTTAATATCCCGGTCGCGTGTGCCGGAGGTCTTCTCGCCCTGCTCATTACCGGGATCAACTTCTCGGTGTCTGCAGCGATGGGTTTCGTCTCCATCTTCGGCGTCGCAATCCAGGACGCCATCCTCATGGTGACCTATGCACAGACCCAGTGGTCGGAAGGTCGTTCTGTCGAGGAGGGCGCCAAGATTGCCGCTGAGCAGCGCTTCCGCCCGGTCCTCATGACAACACTCGTGGCAATGCTCGGTCTCTTTCCCGCCGCCGTATCCCACGGGATCGGCGCGCAGACCCAGAAGCCCCTCGCGGTCGTGGTGATTGGAGGTTCTTTCGTCCTGGCGGGCCTCACGCGCGTGCTTCAGCCGCCCCTTCTCGTCCTCGCCCATCGCTGGCGTGAGCGCTGGATTCGGCAGCCTGTGCCGGCAGCTCTGCCCGAGGGCGCCTGACGTCAGACTTCGCCAGGGATCTCGAAGACACGAGTCTTGCGGAAGGCGGATTTACAGGGGAGGAATGGCACCTGGGGACGGCGCCTCGCCAGGGTCTCTCCCAAGACAGAGCTGGAACGACACGCTACTGCGACGATCTTGGGAGAGTTCTAGGCGAGCCGAGCCTCAATCCATAGCCCGCAAGCCCAAAGGGCACGTAAGCGCTACCCGCTCCTCCTTTGCCCGGGCCGATGAAGCGCGTATCCGAGCTGAGAGAGGAAATAATTAAAGCACGAAAAGCGCTCGCGGTGAGCTCGCTTGGGACCAAGACCAGAGGAAAAGTCAGTTCCCCCGGGAATGCATTTTCTTGCGGCGGCTGCCGATACGGGTTCTGTTGGGGGTGCCGTGCGCGTTTTGTGCCTAGGACTCCTGTGGACCGTCTTCGCGGCTCAACCAGCGCTCGCCGGTGAGCTTCTCACCTACCGCACGCCCGATGGAAACTTGGGTATTACCGACGAGCCGAAGCTGGTCCCGCCGGGTTCTGAGATCCTCCGGCGCGATGCCGAGACGCCCCGGCGAGGCGCAGCAAGCCCAGACGCCGCCCCGGCGCCTACGGCCCATCGCAACCTCTCCGCCAAGGGCTCCGGCGACGCGGACCCAGACGCGGCGGAGGCGATGCGCTGGCGCCAGAAGCTCCGGCAGGCCCGCCAGGATGAGGAACGGGCAGCCCACGCCCTAGAGCTCGCCGAACGGGACTATCGCTCTTGTCGGCACCGCGAGAACTTCGGCTCTTCCTACCAGACCCACATCCCGGGCGAGACCGCCTGCGACGAGGCGCCGGTTGCGGCGGCGCAGCATGAGTACGAGCGAGCCAAGGCGTACGCTGAAGATGGCATCGAGGACGAGTGTCGCCGCGCGGGTTGCTTACCGGGCTGGCTCCGGTGACCCGGGCCCGAAGCTAGCCCTACTTCGCGGATTCGGGTTGAGTTTTAGGAATTTTCGCGTGCCAAGTGCTTGATA
>DATFYN010000161.1:0-7834 GCA_035315025.1 Myxococcota bacterium | reverse complement strand
CGCTACCAGTCCACTCGAGAGATCCTGGCCGAGCTCCGGGCCGCCGTGAGCGAAGGGGGCCTCGCCACCAAGCGCGCCTAGCCGACGCCTAGCCGCGGCCCTCGGAGTGTGACGTATCCGTCACGAGCGTAACGAGAACGTCACTGGAATCGCCCCAAAATTGGGACCAGGCGGGCCTTGGACGGAGGATTGTGTGATAATCATCACCGCAAGGGGGCGGAACGGTTGGGAAATCTGCCGCGTGGAATGACCGATTCATGAATGGCTCACGTCGGCACGGGGCTTGCTATTGCTCCGGACGACACTCGTCGGGAAAGACTTTTCGTTCCGACGCTCTCGGGGGGGGAGGGGCGGTGCGCCAACGGACAATAGCGGAGAAGATCTCGTGCACGGGGATCGGGCTTCACAGCGGAGCTCCGGTGGAGTTCACGCTCCAGCCCGGGCGCATCGATAGCGGCATCGTCTTTTCGGGACAGCGCGCGGGGCACCCGGTCGAGGTCGCGGCGAGGCCCGAGTTTGTCGTCGCGACCCGCCATGCGACGAGTCTTGGCGCCCGGGGCTTCACTGTGGGCACGGTCGAGCACTTACTCGCCGCACTCTATGGCATCGGCATCGATAACGTCCGGATCGAGCTCGGGGGAAGCGAGATCCCGATCATGGACGGGAGCGCTGCCTCCTTCGTATTCTTGATCCGCGCCGCGGGTATCTACGAACAGCCTGCACCGCGCCGGTGCTTGCGAATCCGCCGGCCGGTCGAGGTGGTGGACGGTGTGCGCCGCATCCGGGTCGAACCGGCACGCTCGTTCCGCGTTTCGTATGCGATTGACTTCTCTCACCCCGCCATCGCTCGCCAATCCATCGAGAACCTGGAGCTCGGGGAAGGCGTGTTCGAGCGCAAGCTTTGCCGTGCCCGCACGTTCGGCTTCTTGCATGAAGTGCAGGCCCTCTGGCGCGCCGGGCTGGCGCGCGGCGGATCTCTCAACAACACCGTCGTCCTAGACGAACGGCGCGTGCTCAATCCCGAAGGCCTTCGCATGCCCGATGAGTTCGTGCGCCACAAGGTCCTGGACCTCCTAGGCGACCTTGCGCTGCTCGGAATGCCGATTCAGGGCCATGTGAAGGTGGAGCGCGGAGGCCACGCCTTGCACCAGCGGCTCATCGCAGAGCTCCTAAGCGATCCCTCGTGCTACGAGATCGTGACGGGGCCGCGCCATCCGGCTTTCTACGTCGACGCTCCCGCGCGGCTTGTCTCAAACGCCTGAAGCGGAATCCGGTAAGACGGTAGCGCCGCCCCTTCGAGCGGGTCTCGGCGGTCCCCAGATGGGCGAAGCGACGTCACGGATCGGTGCGCGTGCCCCCAATCGCGTGAAGGTGTGCCAGGGCTAGCGGTCGGACACGTCCTCGAGCTGGCGTGCGAGGCGCGCCGAAGCCACAGCGTCCGTGAACTCGATTCCCATTCCGGGGGAGCGGCCGCCTCCCTCCCCTCGCCGCGGAGTGTGGGTCCACGCCACCCGACCCTCGATCTCGTGGACGCCCTCGCCCCCTGGGAGGCGGAAGCGGACCTTGAGCGATGTGCCGCGAGGCAGGGGCTGCTCGCTCTCGATGAAAAGCCCCCCCGCGCCGAGTGTCGTCGCGTACTCGCACTGCACGCCCGCCGGGGATGAATAGTCGACAAGGATGCGCACGGTCCGCCGCCGGTGCTTGCGCTCCTGAACGTTCTCGTCTCTGTCACTCATCGTTTCTCTCCGCGCTTTTTGCTGCTAGACCGTCTCGGACCAAGCGACCGCCACACGCCGCAGGAGTTCGCGGGCCTCGGGCGTACCGTCGACGAGCGGGGTCAGGTCGACCTCGTCGGTGGGGGCTGAGGAGAGTTGACTAGCGTCCTGCAAGAGCGCGCAGAGAGCGGCGCGCAAGTTCCCGCCGCAGGCGTCGAGCGCCGCCGCGTGCGCGAGGGCGCGCAGTTCACTGCGCCAGGCCACGAAATCAATCTCTGCGATCTCCTCGGGCGACGAGCTGCCCATGGCCTTGCGGACCCGCCGTCGCGCCCAGCGCCCAAGGGCATCGCTTACAGCATTGATGAGTCGCCCGTCGCCAGAGAGCTGCTCTCGGTCATACGCAAGCCTTGCCACGAGCGCGACCACGGCTCCTGCCTCGTCGGCAGGCAGGGGCACAAGCGCGGGCGCGGCGAGCGCCGCTTCGGCTTCGAGAGCCGCGTGGCGGAACGAAGCGGCTGCCGGATCCGCCCCAAGCGTTCCGGCCGAAGCCGGCGCGGGCGAGCCGAGCGCTTGGCCGATCTCTTGCGCGACTTCCCGCACGAGATGGCGGGCACGTTCCCAGACCACATTGCCGAGAGCCCCCCCCTGGCCGATCCGCAGAGAGAGCGTCGCAGGAGCGGCTTCCCGTTCCGTCGGCGACGCGGCGCCCAAGGCTCGCAGGATGGCGAGGCCGTTCTCGAGCGGTGCGCGGCCGCGGGCCAAGCTGCCTTCTGCGATCCGCAGGAGGCCACGCAGGGATGCGATCCGCGTAGGCTGCGCGTCGAGGAGCTCGCGGTGGCGCGCGCGCGCCTCCTCCCACCGCGCAGGCCGGAAGGTCAGAAGCTCGGCCAGGGCCTCGCGGGCTTCGCGCTGCTGCGGCTGCACCGCGAGGGCGCGTTCGTAGGCCTCAATCGCGCCGTCGACGTCCTCGAGGGGGCCCGCCCGCAGGCGACCGAGCTGCAAAAGGACTTCGCCAAGGCCCGAGCGATCCGAGCCCGGGTAATGCGCCGCAAAGCTCGCAAGCGTCTCGGCGGCTTGACGCCACTCGCCCAGCGCGCGCAGCAGCCGAGCGGCTGCGAGGGCGTCCGGGAGGGCGACCGGATCGCACTGCGCGGCTTCGCGGTAGGCGGCCGCCGCGTCGCGTCGTGAGCCGCGCGACTCGAGGGCGCGCCCGCGCACTGCGAGGAGTGCCGCCCGCCCAAGACTCTCGCGCACCTGTTCGAGCCCCTCGCTCGCCGTGGCGAGCGCCTCGTCGGTGCGGCCCACTGCGGACAGGCGGGTCGCCAGCACGACCCAAGCTCGCTCCGCCCGCCGGTCCGCGGCGAGGGCGTCGCGCAGATGCGCCTCGACGCGCGCGGGAAGGCCCGTTTCCTCGAGCCCGAGCTCGGCTGCACGCGTGAGGCAGGATGCGCGCACCGCGGGGGTCGCGACGCTGGCCCAGGCTTCAAGGCCGGCAATCGCCTCGGCCTTCCGGCCCGAGCGCTCGTGCAGCGAGACCAACCCCTCCCGCGCGTCTTGTCGGCCGCCATCGAGCACGATGGCTTCCGTGTAGCGCGCGAGAGCCGCGACCGACTCATCTTCGCTGTCCAGGGCGCGTCCGAGAAGCGCCAGGCGTCGCGCGCGCAGCGCGTCGTCGCGGCCAGGCAGCGCGAGCCATGCCTCCAGCTGTCGCCTCGCGCCCGCAAAGTCACGGAGCTCGAAGAGCACCTCTCCCTGTTCGCCAAGCGCCCGCTCATGGGCCGCTTCGATCGCGAGGGCCGCCGCGAACAGGCGCACAGCGTCCTCTAGGCGGCCGGCGCTCCGTGCGGACGCGCCGCCCACGAGGGCCACCTCGAGCCGCTCCGCGGCCGCCAGATCGTCGTGTTGCGCGGCGAGATCGAACGCGCGAGCGGCCGCGCTCGCGGCTTCCTCGTGGTGCCCCTGCGCCGCACCCACACGCGCGAGGATCGCTTGGGCCTTGGCGCAGGCCGGATCACGCTCCGCTGCGCGACGGGCGAACGCCCCGGCGCCCTCCACGTCGCGCGGCTCGACGAGCGCGGCGGCGCGCACCAGGCGCTCGGCTGCGGCCGCATCCGGCACGAGTTCGGAGGCTTGCGCCAACGCTTTTGCCGCGCCTGCGGTGTTTCCGCTTGCCTCGCGCAGCCGCGCAGTCGCGTCGCACACCGCAAGGTCTTGGGGATTCTGCGCGAATGCCTGCTCAATCCGCACCCGGGCCTGTGCCCCCTGGCCCAGGGCCTCCAATGCCTCCGCCAGCGCCAGGTGGTCGGTGGCCTGTGCCGGGACCTCCCGGTCGTCGCAGATGGTGGCGAAGACCTCGACGAAGCGCGCGAGCTTCCCCGCTTGGCGATAGAGCTCGGCCAGGGCGAGGCGCTCGGCATGACGGAGCGGGGCGATCTGGGCGGCGGCCTCGAGAGCGGCGATGGCGCGGGCGGCGTCTTGGGTATGCCGGCGCGCGATCTCGGCGACGCGGAGCCAAATCTCGGCACGACGCGCGGAGTCGGCTTCGCCGAGCAGTTCCACTTCGCTCTCGTAGAGGTCGAGGGCGCCTCGCCAATCCTCCATCGCTTCGAGCAGCTTCTCGAGCGAGTGAAGCGAGACACGATCTTGGGGCTCGACCTCGAGGGCACCGGCAAAGGCCCGGCTGGCCCGCGTGGTGGAGCCAAGATGGCGCCACGCGACCTCGCCGAGCCGGCGTAGGAGGGCGGCCCGATCCATCGTCCCCGACTGCGCGAGCTCCTGCTCGAGGGTCGAGGCCACCGTTTCGAAGTCGCCTAGGAGTTCGCTCGCAGTGCGCAGGCCGCGCAGCGCGCCGACGTGGCCGGGTGCCTGCGCGATCACTTCCCGGTAGGCGGCCGCTGCACCCGAATAGGCATACAAGCGCTCGTGTCGGAGGCGAGCGAGCTCGAGCCAGCCCTCGACGTCGTCTCCCGCGCGCGCGAGCCGGCGGGCCAATCGATCGGCGAGCTCCACGTCGGCGTGCTCCGCGCGCAACAGCGTGATGAGCCGCTCCTCGGCTTCGGCGCGCTCGGGATCGAGGGCGCCCACGCGTTCGTTGCCAGGCCGCGATTCGTCCACCAAAACGCGCAGGTGGGGGAGTGCCGCCTCGGGATTGCCGAGCTGTTCGACGTAGGCTCGCGCGAGGTCCGCGTGGAGCGTGCGCCGACGTTCCGCAAAGACCGGAGCGTCGCGATCCAGGAGCCGAAGCTCCTCTTCGGCGGAAGCGGCCCATTCGTCGCGCCGACCCGAGGCCGAGAGCACGTCCCCCAGGGCCTGGACGAGCTCAAGGCGCGCGGCTCCCGTGGCCTCAGACTCCGCGAGGGCTTCTCGGAGCTGCTCGGCGGCGCGGTCGGGCTGGCCGCCCGGACCCGCGAGGAGGGCCGCCAGGCGACGCCGAAGCGCGAGACGAGGGGGCCCGCTCGTGGTGGCGAGAGAGCGCTCGATTACGGCGGCCTGCTCGAGGGGGCGACGCAGGGAAGCGTAGAGCCTTTCGAGCTCCCGAAGCGTCTCGGGATCGCCGGGTCGCACGGCGAGAGCCTGCTCCAGGGCCGCAGCCGCCCGTGCCGGTGCAGCCAGCTCTCGCTCGAGAATAGCCGCCCGCTCGACATGAAGTGCGCGCAGCGCATCGGTGTCGCTGGACACCGCGGCTTGCGCCTCGAGGGCGCGCAGCAGGCCCGCAGGCTCGCCGACCCGCCGCCGGAGCGTGGTGATGCGGGCCAGGACCTGGCGATCTCCGGGGCGCGCCGCCCGCAAGCGTTCGAGCCAAGGCAAAGCCGCCGCCGGCGCGAGCCGCTCCTCGGCCACGCGAGCCGCCTCCACAAGGAGCGCCTCGCGCTCACCCCCTTCGGCACCCCGGGCCTCGGTGAGCAGCGCCTCCACGTGGCCCTGCCAGTCACCGGTCGCTGCCAAGCTTTGAACAAGCCCCCGACGGGCGGTGCGCTGGGAGGCGTCGAGCGCGAGCGCCTCGCGATAGGCGGCGGCCGCCTCCCCGGGCTGTTCGAGCGGCCCTGCAAGCAGATCGGCCTTGCGAACGAGGAGCGTGGCGCGCCGGGAGGCGCTCCGGGTGCCGCGGATCGCGCGTTCGAGCGGGGCGAGCGCTTCCGCGGGGCGTCCGAGTGAGACCGCGAGGGCAAGCACCTGCTCGAGCGCTGGACCGTGGTTCGGTTCGAGCTCGAGGACGCGCCGCAGGTGCACGAGTGCTTCCACGGGCCGCGCGAGCGCCCCGCTAAAGAGTGCTGCGAGCTCGAGGCGCACCGGCGTCTCGTCGGGGCCAGCCACCCTGGCCAGTTCGCTCTCGAGCAACTGGGCGAGCGGCTGCGCCTCGTGGCTCTGGCGGTAGAGCTCGCGCAGCGCAAGCTTTGCGCCCAGATCCTCGGGGCGATCGGCGAGAACCTTGCGGTAGGCCTCCTGGGCTGCCTCGTCGCGGCCAAGCCCTCGCAGGGCGTCGCCAAGGCGCAAGTGCCAGTTCGCCCGCTCGGCCGGGTGCTGCGCCGCCTGGCCCGCCGTGGCGCATAGGTCGACCAGCGCAGCGTTCTGACCGGTCCGCACGTAAAGCGCCGCGAGAGGCTCGGCGATCGCGCCCACCGGACCGAGCTCGTCGAGGGCGGGCTCGAGGGCCTCGATCGCGCCTGCCGGGTCGTCGAGAGCGTTCGCTCGCAGCTCGGCGATGCGCTGGCGCAGCGAGGCGCGCCGAAGCGCCTCTTGAGCCCGCTCCCCGGGCGCTGTGGCATCGAGTGCGGCAAGGCGGCGCTCGAGCACGTTGACGAGCTCGCTGTGGCGACCCTCGCGCGAAAGCCGCCCGATCAGGAACTCCGCGGCCTCCGTGTGTCCCGGGGACAGTTCCAAGGCGCGCTGCCAATGCGCTTCTGCACGCGCGTCATCGCCCAAAGTCCCCGCGCACAGCTGTGCGGCCCTGGCCCGCAGTGCAAGCTCGCGCGCAGGCTCCGGGCCCGTCTCGAGCTCGCCCTCGAGCGCCCGCAGGAGATCCGGCGGCTGATTCATGTCAGTGTAGAGCAGGGCGAGCGACTGCCAGACCTCGGGCCGTTCCGGCTCGAGGGCGGCCGCGGCTTCGTAGTGTCGAACCGCGCCCTCACGGTCGCGGGTGCGGTCGCGGCAGATTCGGGCGAGGCGCTCGTGCAGGGTGAAGCGCTCGCGCGCGTCCGCGCGTTTGCCGAGGGCTGCAAGGCGGCGCTCCAGCGTCGCGTGCAGCTCGTCCCACTCGCCGCGCCGCCCGAGCAGGCGTTCGAGGCGATCTTCAGCCTGGGCCGCGAGCGCGGGCAGGGCACGCTGCTCGGCCACGTTGCGCAGCAAGAGCTTCGCTTCGCCGCTGCGATCGAGTCGCTCGGAAAGGAGCAGCGCCTGCTCGAGCCAAAGGGGTGCACGCTCCTCGTCGCTGCGCGCGCGTGCGGCGCGCTCACCGAGGAGCGCAGCGAGACCGTCGGCATCGTCGAGATCGCGCAGCCCACGTTCAAGTCGGGCAATCGCTTGTTCGGACGCGGGATCGGCCGAGACGATCTCTTTCAGGACAGCAATCGCTTCTTCGGTCCGCCCGAGTCGGTCTTGGAGCAGCGCCGCACGGCGCAAGTCGAGCGCGACGAGTTCCCCAGCCGCGGGCGCCTGGCTGCGCGTCAGTTGCTCGCGCCGCTCCTGCAGCCGAAGGGCCAGCACATCGAATCGCCCGGTATGCTCGAGCAGCTCTTCCAGGCGGGCGTCGCTCGTCGCGTCGTTCAAGCCTTCGCGGGCAAGCGTCGAGAGGGCGTCGATTGCCCCGTCGTGGTCGCCGAGCCCCTCGTCGAGCAGCTTCGCGAGCGCCCGCAGCGAGCCGGTGCGGGCTTTCGGGACGAGGTCCACAAGCTGGCGGCGCAGCAGGGCCGCCTCGGCCAGGCGGCCCGCCGCCTCGTGCAGCGTTGCCAGGGCCATCACCGACGGTGCGTGATCGGGCTCGAGCTCGAGGGCGCGCTCCCAGGCCGCGGCCGCCTCACGCTCTCGGCCGCAGGCGGCGTTGAGCGTGGCAAGTCGCCGCCGCAGTTCCGCCTGGCGCGCGCTCGAGACCAGGGGATCGAGCTTCTGGAGCACCCGACATA
>DATFYN010000160.1:0-6924 GCA_035315025.1 Myxococcota bacterium | reverse complement strand
GAGGCGTATATCGGGGGTGCCGTCTCGGGCGGTGCCCGCGGGCGGGGAGCCCCGAACAAGGCGTTGGTCGCGGGAGCCGTCGAACAACGCGAACACTCGGCGGGATCGGTGCGGCTGTCGGTGGTCGCGCAGGCCTCCCGGAACGAACTCGGCCCCTTCGTGCGCGGCGTCATCGATGCCGCCCAGGCCACTGTGCTCACGGACGGCTGGCGTGGCTACCAGCACCTGAGTGGGGCGGGAGTGGATCATCGCCCCGACGTCCAACGCCACTCTGCCCGTGCCGCCGAAATCCTGCCCTGGATCCACAAAGTGTTCTCGAACTTGAAGACCTGGCTACGCGGGACGTTTCACGGCGTCAGCCCCAAGCACCTCCCGCGCTACCTCTAAGAGTTCAGCTACCGGTTCGATCGCCGCGCACGCGAGAGCGAACTCTTCTTCTTCGTCCTGCGCCGAGCCGTCCATGGCGAACCTCTCCCCTACGCCCGACTGACGGCTGAGATAACCGGATAAGCACAAAAAATGAAATTCGAAGGAGGCTCGACTCATGGCACGTCGCCACTCTAAGGAAGACGTGACTGAGGTGCGGCGCGCGGTTCTGTGGGTGGACGGGCGCTTCAAAAATCGCGAGAGGTACATCACTCGGACAGGGCGCACGATCGATCGGGTATTCCTGACGACGAAGACTTGCACTGGCAGCGCCGCGAGCTGGAAGCGGGTTGGCGTTACCCCCATTACGAAGGCTTCTACGATGAGAGCGCAGGAAGAGAGCGAACAGTATTCTCTGAAGACGCGTCCGCCGAGCGCTACGCCGGCAAGCCGCCCACTCGAGACAAGGGTGGGCGCTCCTCGGGTGAGTTTTGGGCGATTTGTGGCCCAGAGAGCGGCAAGGGACCTAAGGGCTACAGACGGAGCGACACGCGGCTACTCGAGGACGTATGCGAGAGGCTTACGAAGCACGGTCAGCTCAACGCGAGCGGGATCAAAGTAAGCTGTGAGAAGTGAGAGATCGTGCTCCGGGGCAGCGTGAACGATCGGGATGCAAAGCGGATTGCAGAAGCGTGTGCGAAAAGCGTGAGCAGGGGCCGCAACGTACGAAACAAGCTCAAGCTTCGGACCGATCGATCGGAAAGCGCCCCTCAGAATGCGACCGCTTTAGGTCCAGGCACGGACGCGGCCGTCACGAGCCTCGAGAAGCTCTCCGATGGTGATTGCCGCATGAATCAATCCGACGTGGGTATACGCCTGCGGAAAGTTTCCGAGGAGGGCTCCGGTCGTCGGTTCGATGTCTTCCGAGAACAGCCCGACAGGATTTGCGTGCTGTACGAGGTTCCGGAACAGGGCGGTAGCATCCTCGAGGCGTCCCATCAACGCGAGGGCTTCGGCCCACCAGAAGGAGCAAATTGTAAAGGCGCTCGTCGTGAGTCCAAAGTCATCAGGAGTCCGGTAGCGCAACATAAACCCACCCTCGACCAACTGCTTTTGGTAGGCGTCCACTGTGGACACAAAACGTGGGTCGCGCGCGTCGAGAAGGCCGATCGTGGGCAAGAGGAGGTTCGAGGCATCAGGGTGCTCGCCATCGAGGAATTGCGTGAAGAATCCTCGAGTGGAATTGAAGCCACGCTCCAAAACCACCTGCTTCTCGCGCTCGGCAATGGCGTCCCAACGCCTCGACAACTCGATGTGTCCGAGGCGGTCCGCGATCAATGCGCCCCGGTGAATTGCCGCCCAGCACATTGCGCGTGAGAACGTATAGGGGCGGAGTATGCTCCGGAACTCCCAGATGCCCGTATCGGGCTCTGGGGCGACCTTGATGGCGCGCTCGACGAGTTGCTCGAGCAACGGGAAAAACCCCTTTGGATCGTCGTAGACAAGGCGAGGATCTCTCAGCAGGGTTTCGAAGCAGAGGACAAGCTCGCCCATCAAGTCGTTCTGGCGCTGACCCGAGGCGGCGTTGCCAATGCGCACATGCCCATTTCCCCCAAAACCCGCGAGGTGGGGCAACATCTCCTCGTCGATATCGCGCTCGCCTCCGACGCCATAGACAGGCCGGAGCGGTCCGCTCTCGACGACGTCGCGCAAGAATCGGACGAGTTGCTCGCCTTCGGCAAGATGGCCCATACGGCGCAGGGCCTCGACGACGAACGCCGAATCGCGCAGCCAGCAGTAGCGATAGTCCCACGTCCGCGGAGTGCCCATCGCCTCGGGAATGCTGGTCGTCGCAGCGGCGATAATTGCTCCCGTGTCGTGGTAGGCATGGAGCTTGAGGCACAGAGCCGAACGAAGGACCGCACCCGCCGAAAATGTGGGAAGAGAGCAGCTCTTCGACCATGCTCGCCATCCCGCAATCGTTCGCTCGAGGTCGTGAAGCACGGATGCCATCGTACGTGGCTCGGACGGCGGACCCCATGTGAGTGTGAAGAAAAGTGGCTGGTCGAGGACGAACTGGCGACGCCCGAGCACATATGGGATAGGACAGTTCGTGGCTAGGTGGAGAGGACGCGCGGCACCGTGGACCTCAAGCCCAGCCGTCGTTTCATGGAGTGCTGCGGCTTTCCGCGCGTAGTCGGGTCTAGGGTCGAAGTCAACGCGGATACGAGGATGGCCACGCAGCGGTCGTAAAAGACGGACGATCTCCATTGGTACAAGTACGTCGGCGCCGTCCGGAATCCGCGGGGCAAAGTCGAGGACTTCCCACGCCGCGTCTCCATCCGCGAACAGCGCCCGAACGACATTCGTGTTGGCTAAGTACCCGAGCTCGCCTCGTATCTCCGTCTCGCCGCCCAGGAAGCGGAATGTGCCCCCGCGATCCGCGTCAAGGATTCTCGCGAAGATCGACGGTGAGTCGAACCTTGGCATGCATAACCACTCAATCGCGGTGGTAGGCGACACCAGGCCGAGCACCCGCCCATTCCCGAAAGCAGCGTGATCGAGGCGGGGGGACACCTACCAGGGCGGAGGCCTTTCCCGGTTCTTCGCCTTGCATGTAGATTCCCTTTCGTCATCGTACGCCGCGATGGAGCGAATGGCGAGACCTCGCATGGGCCTGCAAGGGGGGTTATGTAACCACGCGGCGGTCTCGCCATCGCGCTCCCGGAACCGGAGAGGTGAGGATCGACGAGCTCTGATTGCTTTCATGTGGAATCACCTGATCCGGAGCCATAAAGCGGGCTCCTGTCAACCCGCAGAGTGCCCAGGGCAGCGGCCGCAACAATCGGTACGGTTCACAGCTCCATCCTCTCCCGCCGTCTTTTTTCGAAGACGCGGGATCTCTGTTTGATACAGGAGAAAAGCAAGCAGCGTGCCACACGGGAGACACGGCCGTGTAACCGCGTGAAACGAGTTATGCGAGCGTGCTGCACCGAGCACATTTCAGCCTTTATTCCCCAATGCCGCTTTCCTGCGGCTTCCGGGAGCTATCGGGCCCGATTCTTGCTGTTCCGAAGCCCGAGGGGCGAGCCCCGGGCTGTCACGATCGTGGGTTCCGCCTTACCTGCGATTTCAACAAGGCTCCCTGGAAGCCACGGAGGGAACGGTGGAGTTTCACATCCTATCGTTCGAGGAGCCGATGCCTATGCGCGCGCAGGTGGGCTCGCAAGCCGAGTTGAGGGGCTCGCCCTGAGCTTGACTGAGCAGGGTTTCGAGACCCACCTCTGGTTCATCGGAGATCCCGAGGCACCCGGCGAGGAGCTTTGGCGAGGCGTGCATCTTCATCGCTGGTGTCAATGGATCAGTCGCCACGAGCCAGCTGGTGTTTATTCGGGAGAGGAGTGGAAGCGCCATGAGTATGCGACCTCACTCCCTCCGAGGCTCTTCCAACTCCAAGAGTGACGACTCCGCCAGGGTGGGGAGGCTGTGGTCCTCGCGGAGGAGTGGCGGACGGCGGATGCGGTGCTTCACCTGGACTGGTTGCCGACGCAAGCCGGGCTGCGGGACTCGGTCAGGCTGTTTTTGGAACGCGAACAACACCTTCGGCTTCGACCGTATTGACTGGCCCCGATTGCCAGCGGGCGGCAATCGTCACGACCGTAAGCCGCTACATGAAGCACCTCATGGCAGCCCGCGGTGTTCAGGCAGTCGTGATTCCAAACGGCCTTGACCCGACGGCGCTCGAGACGCCCGCTCGCTCGGTCGTGCGGGAGGTGCGACGCCGCGTCCGGGGCCGCACCCTCCTCGTGAAGATGGGGCGCTTCGATCCTGGCAAGTGCTGGCTCGATGCGATTGCGATCGCCGCGGATATGAAGCGCCTTGGATGGCGGCCCCTTCTGGTGGCCCGAGGTGGACCCGAGCGCCATGGTCGCGAGGTGCTCGCTGCGGAACTCAAGGCGAGTCTCGAAACGTTGTGGAGCGCTCCCTCCGTGCACTTGGTGCGCGAGGTCTCTTAGGGGCCCTCTCCGATGTTGATACGCGGGACGTGATCCACATTACCTCGCACGTCGGGCCGGCAGCGCGACGAGTCCTTTTCCGCTCGGCGGATGTCGTACTCGCGAACAGCATCCACGAGCCCTTGGTCTTGAGGCAATGGGAGCGGGCGGCCTCGCCTGCACGGGGGGCTCTTTTCAGGCGAGGACTACGCCCAGCCCTGGCGCAACGCCCTTGTGCTCGAAACCCACGATCCGGAAGAGTTTCTAGGTCTCTTTGCGCAGCCGCGTCTCGGGCCGACGCACGAGCGCCGGATCCGCGCTGCCGGTCGGGCCACTGCGCGCCACTATGCTTGGCGGGAGATCGTTCAGGGCGTGCTCTTGCCACGCATACTGTAAAGCTCCTGGGCGCCGAGCGGCGCTCCATGCTTCCGGGCATCTCGCCTGGCAAAGATACGCCCGTATATCGAATGTGTGCTGAGCAGAACGCGAATGCCATTCGCCTGACTCATCGGACGATCGACGAGCAGGACTCGCGTGTGCGGGAGGAAGGTGAAAAACGCCCGATCTCAGGCGTATGAATCAAGCCATTGGGAACACAAACCCAAAGACCTTCGTCCCTGTGAAGCAAACCTGCTCGTAACAGCTGGGACCTCGCAGCTTGCGCCGCCGCCGTCCGGTTTGGAGACTCTTCTAGGAAATACTACAAAGCGGCTTCCCAAAAGAAAGGTTGGAGCACCTTCGCCACGGTGCCACGAGTGGCATAGGGGTTGCTGAGTCGACAGGAGCGATTCGGCATTCTAAGCGTGAAACGCGTCGAGGACCTGGGCCTTTCCCCTGGGGGATGACCAGATGGAGGCACCTCGATTCCGCGCTTGGCTGTCCGCCCACAGCCGATTACGCTGAAATGGTGGCCCGTCCGTGAACCCTCGTTGGGAGTAAGCCGTAATGCCGAGCGCCCTCCTGGTTGACGACGACCCTCCCTCCCTCACAGCCCTGAGCGAGCTCATCGAACGTGAAGGGTTCGAGGTCCGCACCGCAGAGACCTGCGAGAAAGCACGCGCGGAGCTTGGTGGCGCTCACTTCGACGTCGTGCTCTGCGACCTTCAGCTTCCGGATGGAAGCGGGCTTGACCTGCTTGGGGCCTTGGATCCAGCCACCTCCGCGGAATTCGTATTCATTACCGGGCACGGGAGCATCGACTCGGCCGTTGAGGCATTCCGCGGAGGCGCCGTGGACTATCTCACAAAGCCCATCGATGTACGGCGGCTCAAAAAAATTCTAGCGAACGTCGCACACGCGACGGAGCTGCGGGAACAGGTGGACTCGCTCCGTGACGAGCTTCGCAGCTTAGGCCACTTCGGCAGGATGATGGGCGGATCGTTGGCGATGCAGCAGGTGTATGACTTGATCCTTCGCGTCGCGCCTACGGAAGCAACCGTTCTCGTAACCGGAGAAACAGGCACCGGTAAGGAACTTGTGGCCGAGACTGTGCACGCATTGTCCCGGCGAGCGAGGAAGGCCTTCCTCGCGGTGAACTGCGGAGCAATCGCGCCCACGCTCATCGAGTCGGAGTTCTTCGGGCACGAGCGCGGTAGCTTCACGGGAGCTGAGCGTAAACATCGGGGTGTCTTTGAGCGCGCTGATGGCGGGACGCTCTTCCTGGATGAGATCACCGAAATGCCGATCGAGCTTCAAGTCCGGTTGCTGCGCGTGCTCGAGACCGGCATTGTGACGCGCGTGGGTGGCGATCAGGCCGTGAAGGTGGACGTGCGGATCGTTGCCGCGACGAACCGCGACCTCAAGGAAGGCGTCGCCGAGGGCAAGCTTCGCGAAGATCTCCTCTATCGGCTGCTCGTGTTCCCGATCAGATTGCCGGCGCTCCGCGATCGCAAGGGTGATGTACCTCTCCTTGCGAACCATTTTTTGGAGCAGCTGAATCGAGATTCCGGATCGTCGAAGCACTTCTCTCAAGCCGCGCTCATGAAGCTTCAGCAACATCCGTGGCCAGGGAATGTCCGCGAGCTCAAGCACATTGTTGAGCGCGCCTTTATCATGGCGCGTGCAGACGCTGTTGATGCGGATGCGGTTCCCCTCTCGGAAAGTCCGCCCGCAGCCCCGCTTGGGGAACGAATTGTTCCGATGGAAATCGGTGCGAGTATCGCCGAAATGGAGCGCCACCTCATCCTCGCTACCCTCGAGCACTGTGACGGAAATAAAAACCGCGCTGCGCAAACCCTTGGTATCAGCCTAAAGACGCTGTACAACCGCCTAAACACCTACCACGTCGGTTTGCGCCGTGCGCCCTTTCCGTAGTGCGCCGGGCTCCCGTCGGAACACAGGGCCGGACCGCTCTTCCTCCCCCAGAAGCTCCGTGGCCGGAGCGGCTGGGCGCCGTGTGTTCGAACTGTCGACATTTACAATTTATCAGCGACAGTGTATGTAATGCCGCATGGAACCGGTCGACTACTTCCGCCACCCGCGCGACCCGGGGCAGCGACAGTACGAGGCCCTCCGCGCAAGCTTCCTGGAGCGGCTCTCCGCTCGAGCCGTCGGCCAGCGCTTC
>DATFYN010000159.1:0-14096 GCA_035315025.1 Myxococcota bacterium | reverse complement strand
AAACTGCGTTCAAACCCAGGCTATCTCGCGGCACAGAATATGGAGATCGTGAGCGACGGTACCCCGCTTCCGCCTTCCGAGAGCAACATCGCGAAGGTTGCGAGTGGCGCCGCGCAGATCCGGCAACGCCCCGGCCCGAAGAACGCCCTCGGCCGCGTAAAGTTCCTGTTTCCGAATGACAACAGCGTCTACCTGCATGATACGCCGACCCAGTCGGTGTTCGACAAGACAAGGCGCGATTTTAGCCACGGCTGCATCCGACTCTCTCGCCCTGCGGCGCTTGCACAGTGGGTGCTACGCGATGAGGACGGGTGGGACGCTGCCCGCGTCGAGCAGGAGATGGCCCAGACCACGGAAAAAGCTGTGCCGCTCCGGAAGCCCATCCCGGTTGTCGTCTTCTACACGACGGCCGTCGCTCGACGGGACGGGACGATCTCGTTCTTCGACGACGTCTACGGGCACGACAAGGCGCTTGAGCGCGCGCTCGCCGCCGGCTATCCCTACCCGCCCTGATCACCGCTCAGCGACGGAAGGCCGGCCGCGTGCTCCCCCCCGCGCGAGAAGAAGGGCAAGCCGGGGCGGTCCTCCCGTCGATTGGGGCCTGCCGCGAAGACTACGCTGCCATCCTGAATCCGCTCAATGATGGAGTGGGCGACGGCAGGATCGAGCGCGGGGCAGCCCCAGCTGCGCCCGACGCGCCCGCCACTCTTTGCCCGAAACGCTTCGCCCACATAAGCGGCTGGATGCATCACGATGTGCCGTTCCTGAGCGCGATCGTTCACGCCGGGTTCGAGGCCGAAGAGCTCCAAGGAGTATCCATGCTCTCCCGCGTAGCTGTCTCCGGTCAGGAACGTGCCAAGGCTTGAGCGGTGGCTCTCGGGCTCGTTACCGAAGCGAATGGCCCGGTCGGGATCTTCGGCCGGCGCCGAACCCCTGCCGTGGGCCACAAACTCGTGCATGAGAACGCGCGATGTGCGCGGCTCAATGACCCAAAGCCTACGCAGCGAGGAAGGGAGCCCGTAATCGATCACCGTAAGAAGCTGGTTTCGCACGAGCCCGGCTTGCTCGGCGCGGTGGTACGCAGCGAGTGCATGCACGAGGACCTCGTGATCAGGGAGAGCCGAAGACGGATCTGCCACAGGCCCCGCGCATGCGGGATTCGGCACGAGTGCAAGCAGCGGCACCACGAGAGAAAGAGCGGTGATTGCGCGCGAAATCAACGCGTGCTCCGCGACTGCTCGAGTTGGTCCAAGCGCTGCTCGATCCGGCGCAAGCGAATTTCCTCCTGGCTCCGATCGAACGCGCGCTCTGCGTCGCGCTTCTGGTTTTCGAGCCGCACGCTGTCTTCCGCACGGCGCTGCGCCGCCCAACGCTGCAATTCCGCGAACTCGCGCCCAGGGGTGGCGGGCCACGCCCCGCTGAACTCATCGGCCAGTCCGAGGCTCGGGCTAAGCAGGCAGAGCGCGGCGATGGCCAGAGGTGCGCGCACCGGGACCCCTTCGTGGATGGGGCTATACGTTACACCGATTCAGGAGCACTTTGGAAAGAAGAAGTTGCCGGCTTGTGAGGGCTTGAGGCGTGAAGCCACAGTGGTCGTGGCTGAGCGCTGCAAGCGCACAAGCGACAAGTTGCCCACGACCTCAAGCAGGGTTTTGGTGAGCTGAATCACAGATTCCACTGTCGGATGACCGACGTCTCACGCTCCTCACCGAGCACACTGACGGACGCTGTGGCGAGGGCAAAAAAACGCCCACCCGTCGGCTCGAGCCCCAGCCAGCGCGCGGCGAGGACACGCAAAACATGGGCATGTGCGAACAGCGCCACGTCTCCCGGACTCGAGCGGATGCGAGCGATTACGCGGTCGACGCGCTGCCCCACCCGCTCCGCGGTCTCGCCCCCGGGCGCGCCCCCGCTAAAGACGGTCCAGCCTGGCCGGGAGCGGCGGATCTCCTCGGTCGTGGCGCCCTCGTAGCTGCCGTAATCCCATTCCACGAGATCATCGCAGCACTCTGCACGATCACCGAGTCCTGCGAGGTGGCACGTCTCACGTGCCCGCGAGAGCGGGCTCGTGAGAACAAGCGAGAAGCTGCGCCCCGCGAGCTGCCCCCTCACGCGTTCGGCCTGATGGCGTCCCTCGGCGGTGAGCGGCACATCGGTGCGCCCGGTGTGGCGCCCCGCCTTGCTCCACTCTGTCTCGCCATGCCGGACGAGCACTACTTCGACCACGCGTTTGCCTCCGGACCTGTTCACCCGTGAACGGCGTCGTGATCACGCTACCCTCGCGCCGCCCGCGTCGGGAGGATGCCATGCAAAGCGAAGAACAGCGCCGATGAGGGTGCTCGTATGAGGGTGCTCGTGGCGGGCGGGGCCGGCTACATCGGCTCGCACACGGCGAAGCGTCTGGCCGAGGCGGGGCACGCCGCTGTGGTCTACGACAATCTCTCGCGCGGCCACCGCACACCCGTCGAAATCTTGGGCCTGCCCGCGGTCTATGCGGATCTGGCCGATCGCACGGCGTTGGTTCACGCGCTACGCGAGTACGGGATCGAGGTGGTGATGCACTTTGCCGCCTATGCCTATGTCGGCGAGAGCGTCAGGGAGCCCCTCCTCTACTACGACAACAACGTCGCAACCACGATCGGCGTTCTCCGGGCCATGCGTGAGGCCGGGGTTCAGCGCTTCGTCTTTAGCGGTACCTGCGCGACGTACGGCAATCCCGACCACGTTCCCATCCCTGAGGACGCGCCGAAGCGACCCGTCTCGCCGTACGGGCGGAGCAAGGTCATGGTCGAGGAAATCCTTGCCGATTGCCTCACTGCCGAACCGCATTTCTCCTATGCCTCGTTGCGCTACTTCAACGCTTGTGGTTGCGCAATGGATGGAAGCTTGGGCGAGCACCACGAGCCAGAGACCCATCTCGTTCCGAACGTGATCCAAGCGATCCAGGGTGTGAAGCGCGAGCTTACCGTCTTCGGCACGGACTACCCGACCGCGGACGGGACAAACGTGCGCGACTACATCCACGTCGACGATCTGGCGGACGCCCATATCACGGCCATGACGCAGCTTGCGCCGGGCCGTTCGATCGTATGCAACCTTGGCACGGGCCGCGGCTTCTCGGTGCGCGAAATTATTGCCGCCGCCGAGCGCGTCACGGGGCGCAAGGTGCCTGTCGCCTACGGGACGCGCCGGCCGGGCGACGCCATCGCCCTCTATGCCGACCCAAGCCGCGCGCGCGATCTGCTCGGCTGGGAAGCGAAGTACAAGGACCCGGAGACAATCATCGCGTCGGTCTGGCGCTGGATGCAGGCCCATCCGAAGGGCTATCCCCGATGACGGACTTTGCTTCGGTGGCTCGGAGCCCGAGGGCAGCGCTGCCCGCCCGTAGGCTCCTGCTGAAGGGCCTTCCCTCCTCCTTTCGCTACCGTCCAAGAGGACGGTCGAGCCTCTGCCATCGACTGCTGTTCTGAGGAGGATGCGCTAACGGCGAACACCGCTGTGAGCAGCCTCGTGCAGGACGACACCGTACTCATCGTCGACGACGAGCCGCAGATCCGTCGGGTTGTGAAGAACGCTCTCCGGATGGAAATGTCGCGCTTTCTCGAAGCGGGTACAGGTCGCGAGGGCATCGACCTTGCAGCCGCTACGCGTCCGGGGCTGATCGTGCTCGATCTGGGTCTGCCGGACATCACGGGACTCGAGGTCTGCCGGGAGATTCGGCGCTGGTCCAGCGCTCCGATCGTGGTGTTGTCGGCGCGCCATTCGGACCAGGAGAAGGCGCTTCTCCTCGATGCTGGCGCCGATGACTACATCACCAAGCCGTTCAGCACTCTCGAGTTCACAGCCCGGGTGCGCGCGCACCGGCGACGCTTCCAAGCCGCGCAGCAGCACGCCGCCCCGCAGGTCATCACGATCGGCGATCTTCGGATTGATCTCGCCGCCCGAACGATCCGACGGGACAGCCAGCCCATTCATCTCACGCCGATCGAGTGGGATTTGCTTCGGACGATGGTCACCCAGGCAGGGCGTACCCTCACCCATCGCCAGCTCTTTCAGTCGGTCTGGGGACAGGTATCGGGGGACCCGCAGCAGTATCTTCGTGTGCACGTCGCAAACCTGCGCCGGAAGATCGAACGCGATCCGGTCCGGCCGCGGCTCATCGTGACGGAGCCTGGCGTGGGCTATCGCTTCGAGTCGTCTTAAATGAGCATCGTCGCAAGACGCGCCCTTCTTTGGATCGCGTGGGGCGTGATCCTGACCGTGGTGACGGTCGCCCTCGTCTCCGTACGCGAGCGCCTCGACCAGGCCCATGTGGCCCTCGTCTATCTCCTCGTCGTGCTCGGCGGCAGCGCCAGTGCGGGCCGGAGCCTAGGTATCGTCCTCGCTCTCGCCTGTTTCGTCTTGATCGACTACTACCTCCAGACTCCTTACGGAACTCTCTCGGTCGACAAGGGACTGGACTGGCTGTTGCTGCTTGCGTTCCTCACGACGGCGATCGTTGCAGCCCAGCTCCTCGGTCGCGCGAACGCAGAAGCCGCGGCGGCCCGCGAGCGAGCCGACGAGATCGATCGCCTCTCCTCCCTCGGCGCGGAGACGCTGAGCGCCGGCCGCGCAGAGGATGCGCTCGCGGCCGTCGCAAAGGTGATTCAAGAGACCATAGGCGCGGCGCGCTGCGAGATCCTCACGCGCAGCGGGCTTGGCGATGACAGCGGAGATGTAAGGTCCGCCGTGGGAGGCCAAACGCCCGAAGCCGCAACCTTGGACAAGGCGACCGTCGACGGGGTGATCGCCCAAGGGCGCGCCGCGGCGATCCATACCGACGGGACTCTCGTCCAGCTCGAGAGCGGGGCGCTCGTTCAACTCGCGGACCGCCCGCCCGGCCCCCTGACTCTCCGTGCCCGGCTCCCGCGCCTGCGGACGCTCTTGCTCCCGCTCGTCGCGCACGACCGTACCGTGGGAGTCCTCCGGCTCGACGATCCGGCCGGGCTCTCGCTCGATCCGCCGAAGCTGCGCTTTCTGAGTGCGTTGGCCTACTACGCGGCCCTGGCGGTGGACAGGCTCCGACTCGTTGCTGAGGCAGAGCACGCCGACGCGCTTCGCCAGGCGGACCAGCTCAAGGACTCTCTTCTCGCATCGGTGTCGCACGACCTGCGCACGCCGCTCACCACCATCAAGGTCCTCGCCCATGACATTGCTGGGGGTGGCGAGGAACGCGCGGCCGTAATTGAAGAGCAAGTGGACCGGCTCAATCACATGGTGGCCGACCTCCTCGATCTCTCCCGTCTCAATGCGGGCGGCGTGCCGATTCATCCCGAGATCAATGCCGCCGAGGACCTCGTGGGTGCGGCAATCCAGCAGGTCGGCGGTGCAATCGGAGGCCGGGAGATCCGGACGGTGGTGGCGTGGTCCGAGCCGGTGGTGGCCGGCCGCTTTGACTTCGTTCACTCCCTGCGGATCGTCGTGAACCTGATCGAGAACGCGCTCAAGTACACTCCTCCCTCAAGCCCGATCGATGTCGAAGTGACGCAGGAAGGCGGCATGCTCGTGATCGCGGTGGGAGATCGCGGGCCGGGCGTGCCCAAGGCCGAGCGGGAACGCATCTTCGAGGCCTTCTATCGGCCTTCGACCGGCCCGCCTGACGCAGGGGGTGCCGGGCTCGGCCTTGCCATCGCGCGGCGACTCGCCGAAGCGCAGGGTGGTTCCCTCCGCTACCAGGATCGCCTTGGCGGAGGGAGCGTCTTCTCGCTGCGACTTCCTGCAGTCTCACTCCCCGACGAAGCGCAGCGCGCCTTCGAAAAGGCCTGATCCCCGCGATTCAACCCTCCGAAGCGCCTGGCGGACGCTTCGCGGCCTGTTCTGCTGCCTGAGAAGGGGAGCGAGTTGCCCGCGGCCCTCGTCGGAGCGCCTTGCGAAGGGGCCTTGAGAGGACGCATCGGAGCGGATCGCAGGATCCCCGCCGATTCCGCTCGAACTCGCTGCCCCTCCACGCGCCCGGTAAGCTCGCCGCGAGAGCCAACGACCATGTTCCACAAAAACCTTCGGCTGCTTCTTTCGGTGCTGGCCTGCGCGGGCTGCGCCGCCGCGGTGCCGAGCGCGCGTACTCCCACGCGGCTACGCGCAGTCGCGTGGTACGACCGCTTCAATGAGGTGCTCGAAGGCACGATTGACTACGACCCTGTGCTCCACCTCGGCTTCATCGACCTCACGAGCCAGGTGAACGGCATGCGCTGCGTCGGCCAGCTCCGCGTGGTCCAGCTGGCGCCGAGCGCCTCCAAGGGCGGCGGGGGCTGCAGCGGTGCGAAGGGTGTGGGAAAGCTCGAGTGCAGCGATGGCCGGGAGATCAGCAGTCAGTGGTCTAGCGAAAGAACGTGTGGCGAAGGTAGCGGCAAAGGCAAGGACAGCCTGGGTGCAGAGCTCTACTTTGCATACGGGATGAGTTCGGTGCAGGAGCAGACCGTCGTAGCGGACGCCCTCCGCGAGCAGGGGCGGAAACCGTCGCTCCCCGCCCCTCCACCCGCGGGCGAGAGCCAGACGGCGGCGCGAGCACAGAGTTCGGGGACCGCATTCTTCGTGACCGGTGACGGGAAGCTTGTGACCAACCACCACGTCGTGTCGGGCGCCCAGAAGATTGAGGTCGCGCTGAACGAGGAGGAGGTCGTCGAGGCAAGACTTCTCCATGACGACCCAATCAACGATCTTGCGATCCTCGAGGTGGACGCTGTGCGCGCCCCGCTCCAGCTGCGCTCCGAGCACGGCCTCGGCAAGGGGGAAGAGGTTTTCACCCTAGGGTTTCCCGTCCCAAGCCTTCAGGGTCCCGAGGCCAAGGCGACCTTTGGCCATGTGAACGCGCTCTCCGGCATCTCGGGGGATGAGCGCTATGTGCAGATCGATGTCCCGATCCAGCCCGGCAACTCCGGCGGTCCGCTATTCGACCAGCGCGGCGAGGTCGTCGGAGTCGTCACTGCGACGCTCGATCCGAGGCAGACAATGACCAACGCGGGCTACATCCCCCAGAACGTGAACTACGCCCTGAAAGCGGAGGTGGTGTACGCGATGCTGCGGGAGAACCTCCCGTCGGTTCCTCCGCCCACTCGCGCCCGACGCGGGACAACACCGATGATTCAAGAGCTTGTGGCGCGTGCCGAGGAATCGGTGGTGAGGGTGATCGTACGCTAATCCGCCTGACTCCCTGCGCCGAGGAAGGATCCGATGACCGCTGAACTCGCACCTGCGATCGACCTGCCTCTCCCGCCTGAGCCTGGCATCCTGGAAACCTTCCAGCGCGGGCGTCTTATGCGCTCGGATCCCCTCGCCTGCACGATGCGGATGTACGAGAGCGAGGGCCCGGTGGTGGGCCAACGGATGGGCCTATTCCGCTCCGTGAATCTCTTCGGGCCCGATGCCGTGAAGCAGGTCGTCCTCAATCGCGAGGGCATCTTCTCGAACAAACAGGCCTGGGACCTCATTATCGGGAAGATCTTCACGAACGGTCTCATGCTGCGGGACGGCGAGGATCATCGGTATCAACGCAACATCATGCAGGGCGCCTTCAAGAGGCCGGCGCTCGAGGAGTACCTCGAGCACATGAACCCGCAGATTGCGGCACGCCTTTCGCACTGGCGGGCGACGGATCCGTTCCTTGTGTATCCGGCGTTCAAGAGGCTGACACTCGATCTCGCGTGCTCAGTCTTTTTGGGCATCGAGCTTGGCCCCGAGGCGGAACGCGTAAACCGCGCCTTTGAAGACGCGGTAGCCGCCTCGATGGCGGTGATGCGCGTTCGACTTCCAGGGCTCGCTTGGACCCGGGGCCTCGAAGGACGCGAGTACATGGTGAAATTTCTGCGCCGGCTCATTCCCGCCAAACGCAAAGGCGGGGGCTCGGACATGTTCAGCCAGCTCTGCCGTGCCGAGAGTGAGGAGGGCCACAAATTTAGCGATCAGGAGATCATCGATCACATGATCTTCCTCATGATGGCGGCGCACGACACCACGACGAGCACGCTCACGTCGATGATGTACGAGTTGGCGCAGCATCCCGAGTGGCAGGATCGCATTCGGGAAGAGAGCCGCGCCCTCGGCAAAGATCAGATGGACTTCAAAGACCTCGAATCACCTGGCATCGTCCCCCTCGTCATGAACGAAACCCTGCGCCGCTATCCCCCGCTCTCCACCATGCCCCGGATGGCCACGCGCGAGTTCCAGTACGGCGGCTATCGCGTCCCGTCCGGTACCATGGTGATTGTCTTTCCGATCCACATGCACCACATGTCGGAGTGGTGGACGAATCCTTTTTCTTTTGATCCTGAGCGTTTCAGCGAGGCGCGCGCTGAGCACAAGCGCCACTCTCACAGCTTCGTGCCTTTCGGCGGGGGAGCCCACATGTGCATCGGGTTCCGTTTCGCAGAAATCCAGATCCGAGCGATCTTGCACCAGATCGTACAACGCTTCCGCTGGAGCGTGCGCAAGGACTACACGATGCCGGTGCAGCAGAGCCCGATTTCCAAACCGAAGGATGGTCTCCCCGTGCGGCTTGAAGCGCTGGCGTGACTGCAGGGACGACGCGGCACCTCTGGGCTGTCCTCGGCCTTGCGTGTGCGGTCGCGAGCTGCGCAAAGCCGCCGCGCGTGGTCCCTCCCGTCGCCAAAAGGATCGCCCGCACCTGCGAGGTTTCGCCGCTCACAATCGAGCGGCACGGGAACGGCTGGGAGGACAAGATCACTCTCCCCGCCACGGGCCGCTTTGCGGTGGAGCCTCACCTCGCGGCGCGTGAAGATGCGTTCGGGAAGGAACCATTTCCAAAGACAGTCGCCGAAGGGATCGAGCCGCATCTTGGGCGCTCGTGCGCGAAACTCCAGCCCCTCGGCGCCCGACCCGACTGCTCCGACGTGTATCTCTCCGAGGATCTCCGCCAGTTCATGCCGGGAAGCGACGACGCAGCGATCGGGCAGGGCGCGAGGGGAACCCACAAGCCCTCCGCGGACGAAGAGATGTGGCTGATCGACATGGCGTTCGCGCCGGGCCACCGCGCCCGGGCCGGCCAACGCTGGCTCCTCTCCGCCAACGGCCGACGTGTCGTCGCGATCGCGGGCTACGAAGCAAGGCCCCTGCTCTGGAAGTTCCTGGGTGGCGCCCCGGCAGAGCTGCACTGGTATCTCGGTAGCGACGAAGGGTCGCAGATCACCTTGCTCGGTCCCCTGAAAGACCAGACCCTGGTACCGGGCCCGATCGTCTGTCCCTAGCTTTCTCTCTTGTGGGGAAATCCAGAGCGGACCGCCCGAGGGAAGGAGCGGAGATCGGCGGGGTTTTCCCGGCCCCTTCGCGCCCGCGAGGCATTCAGGGCTTCAAACTTGCCTTGCTCCAGTCGTACACTAGGCGTCATGCACCCCTCCCATCTCGATCCCCAACCGCGTTTTCTCTTGCTCCTTCTGCTGACCGCCCTGGCGCTTCCCGCAGCCGCCGTTGCGCATGAAGAAGACCCTTCCGACCATGCCTTCTTCCGCGTGGGCGCCGCGGCTGTGGAGGTGACGCCGCCTCTTTTCGGCCAAGGCGAGAACCCCGCGGCCTGCGCAGGCGCGTCGAATTTTACCGGGCCCCACGTTTTTTCCTTGGAGGAGCCGTACACCGATACCAATGGAAACGGCCGGTACGATGAAGGGGAGCCGTTCCTCGACTGCCCGACGCCGCGGGCGGACGGCAGCACGCGCCCGCCCGATGGGCGCTGGAATGGCATTTATCTCGGCGGCGGCGACGGCTACAACCGCCTGCCGACCGCAGTCCTCGACCCACTCTGGGCGCGTACGATTGTGATTTCCGACGGGCACAAGACCATCTCGCTCACGAGCGTCGACAACGAGGGTGTCTTCAAGGAGATCTGGGACCGGGTGCGCGCCAAGGTGGCGGCGGATGGCGTGGTAGGCCTCGACGAGATGGCCTTTACCTCTACCCACGACGAGTCCGCACCGGACACCATTGGAATTACCGGTCCGGACCAGTTCACCTCCGGGACCAACCCCTTCTATGTCGAGTTTCTGATCGAGCGCACGGCACGCAGCATCGAGGACGCCGTTAAGGCCCAGCGCCGCGCGACGCTCCGTTTCGGGCAGATTCACCCCGACGACCTCGTCCCATGCTGGTCATCGTACCCCTACACAGCGGACGAGCAGATCGGCGTGATGCAGGCCGAAGATCGGCACGGCCGTGTCATCGCGACACTCTTGAACTACGGCATCCATGCCGAGGAGCTCGGCTTTTCGGACGACTCGCAGGATCGCCTCCACCTCTCGTCGGACTGGCACCACTTTGCGCGAAAGACCCTCGAGAGTCGCTACGGTGGCATGGCGATCACGATGGCGGGGGCGGTGGGTTCGGTGGAGATGCCCCAGGTCTATCCGTCGCCGCGAGACTTTACGCCCGTGGACGAGTATTCCTCTAGTGGCAATGGGGGGTGCCGCACCATCTACGCGACCGACAATACGCGCGTCCCCTACGGTTATGAGCTCTCGACCCGTAGCCGGGGCGAGCGCATCGCCAGCTGGGCGGAGAAAGCACTCGAGAAGGGTCACGTTTCACACAGCAGCGTGGTCGATGCGCGCCGCAAGACCTTCTTCCTTCCGCTGGAGAACGCGTTCTTCTCCTTGGGCACTGCGATCGGCGTCATCCCCGAGAAGGATGCGTATCTCGATGGCCAGAAGCTAAGCCGCCTGCCGAACGGCGCAGTCATCTCCTCGGAACCGCCCAACCAGTTCCTCACCGATGTCCTTTGGCTCCGGATTGGCGACGCCGAGTTCGTGAATGCGCCTGGCGAGGTCTTTCCCTACACTTACGTGCGAGACTTCGGCGGGCCCGGCGATCAAGCCGTGCCAGACGGCGCTCCGCCGCCGGACTGGGTGATGCCACGCCTGTCGCAGGGTTTCCGGTTCATCGTTGGCCTCGGCGATGACATGGTGGGTTACATCTTCCCGAAGACCAACGCGGTGGGCGTACCGCTGTCGCTCAGCGACACGAGCGACGTCGACCGTTTCGGCTGCTCGCATTCCGACGACGGCGAGGCGGCGGCGAGGGAGGCCGGCGATCTCATCGTCGCGGCCCTGATCTCCATCCTGCCCGACAGCACGTCGGACGACGCGATCCGCACAGGCCGCTACGTCTGGCGCGACGGCACGCTTCATCGCAGCCCGCTCGGCGAGGGCGGTCAGGCGTGCCAAGGGCCGGGCAATACGTTCGTCGCGGCTCCGGGCGGCGCGGCGACCGGGGTCTGGATCTTGCCGCCGGGTACCACGCAGTTTGCGCCTCACGTTGGAAAACGGATCACGGTCGAAGCCGAAGGCGTTTGGCGCTGGATGGACCTGCGTGGCCGCCCGCAGGAGCGCGCCAGCACCCAGACCCGGGGCGTGATCGACCGCGAGGGCCGGCGGATCTGGCTGGACGTCTTCCCCGAAACCAGCGGTCCGTGAATCACTTCGCCGAATGGGTGGTGTCCCGGCCGAGGCTGGTGGTCGGGATCATGCTCCTATTCACCGCCGCGCTTGCCACCGAGCTCCGTCATGTGACGATGCAGGTACGGCTGCGTGACCTGACGCCCCGGGGTCACATACATGGCGATTGACGACCGACTCTCGGCGCTCTTCGGTGCCGAACAGACCTCGCTCCTTGCGATCGGAGTCTCGTCCGGCGACGTGCTGCGACGCATTCAGCGTCGCACCGAGGCAGTGCAGCGACTCCCCGGAGTGATCCCCAGTAGCGTGATGAGTACGTCGCCGCGGGTGAAAGCCCTCACGGCCTCTTCGGACGGTGTGCGCGTAGCTCCGTTGCTTGAGGAGATCCCCGAGGATCCCGCGTAACTGCGCGCGCCGCGCGAACGCGTCTTCTCCTATCCCATGTACGTCGGAACGATTGTCACGCCGGAAGGCCGGGGCGCGCTCCTTCTCGCGGACTTCTCCAACGTCGCCTCGGTTCGAGTCACGACCGATGCGCTGGAAGCGCTCGCCGCGCGCGAGCGCGCCCCAGGGATCGAGATCTATGTCGGTGGACAGTCGTCTGCGCTCGCCGCCCTCGAAGACGCCACGCGCGGCATCGTGTCCCTCCTGCCGCTCGCGCTCGCGGTGATTGCCATCGTGCACTATGAGGCCTTCCGCACCGGGCAGGCCGTCGTACTGCCGCTCGTGACCGCGATCCTGTCGGTGATCTGGAGCACCGGTCTCATCACATTCTCCGCATCCGGATCACGCCGTGGACCGCAATCACGGCGATCCTGGTTCTTTCCGTTGCTGCGGGCCATGCCGTCCAAATTCTGAAGCGCTACTACGAATGCTTCGAAGAATTGCACGATAACCGTGCCGCCGTGGTGGCTTCCCTGGTGCGGATCGGCCCTGTCATGCTGACAGCGGGCTTTGTGGCGGCCGCGGGCTTCGCCTCGCTTGCCACCTTTGGCGTGCCGGCGGTGCGTGACTTCGGGCTCATGGCAGCCATAGGGATCTTGTCCGCGCTTGCCATCGGGCTCACGGTGATCCCGGCGTGGCGGGTCATGCTCCCCCCGCCACGGGCCCGCGAGGCCAGCACGGCCTTCTCGACGCTGCCCCTCAACGCATTGCTCGTCTGGTCGGCCGATCCCCGCGCATCGTGCTGCTTGCGATCCTGAGCACCGTGGGGGTCGCTGCGGTCGGTATTCTCGAGCTTCACGTGAATCTCGGACAACGTGGATTGGGCCGAAGGGGTCTTCCAAAAGCTCCGTCGGGTCGCTGCCAAAATGCCGGCAGGAGTCCGCGTTTCGATTGCGGGCGGCGAGCTCGCTCAGTCCTCGGCAATGAACGCGACGGTCGTCCACGAAAAGCTTCTCAACATGCTCCAGGTGAGTGCGGTCATCTTCGTGCTGTCGTCCCTCGTCTTCCGGTCCGCGGTGGCAGGTCTCTTTGTACTCGCGCCGCTCGCGTGCGCGGCGCTCGTGAACCTGGGTCTTATGGGCTGGTTCGGTAGCTGGCTCTCGTTCGCCACCGCGACCTATTCCTCGATGGGCGTTTCTCTCGGCGCCGACTTCGCGATTTATCTGCTCTTCCGTCTGCGCGAAGAGGGAGCTGGAGGCGGGCCGCTCGGGAAGGCCGTGGAGGCCGCGCTCCAGACCTCAGGACGAGCCATCTTTTTCGTGGCGTCGGCCATCGCAGCCGGCTACGCGCCGCTCCTCGCATCGACCTTCGCGCTTTGGAGACAGCTCGGCGCGTATGTTGCGATCATGATGGTGACGAGCGCACTGGCAAGCCGCGCTTCATCCGGAAAGGGCGCAGCCCAAAGCGGAACTAGCGGCGTCCGCTTCGCGCGCTCTGGGCGCGATCGGCCGCGCCATCCTGCCGTTGGCGCGCCAGGTGGCCCGGAGCGGGCGGTCGTGGAGCTGCGCCCGAAGCGGGGGCCCGCCCGCCTCCTTGGCAAGGCGGCCAGAAGGTGTATGTGGCCCCGACTCTTTCCAGAGCCGCTGAGATTTCCCGCGGCGCGCGCCTTCATGTCCATCCCCGCGCCTTGCGGCGCCTTTACGGCTCCCCTACCTCCCCTGCGGGCTGCCCGGCGGGGAGGACT
The DNA here is from genome assembly GCA_035315025.1 of Myxococcota bacterium. Classification (GTDB taxonomy): domain Bacteria; phylum Myxococcota_A; class UBA9160; order UBA9160; family UBA9160; genus UBA9160. Next base: position 533 of record DATFYN010000159.1, on the reverse strand, counting down.
TCGCGGTGACTTCCAGCCCCTCGCAAGCATCTGTCGGCGCGTCGGACGCCTCGCTGGTCTTCGAGCCCGGTCCGGAGGCCACGCTTCGCCTGCGCCTTTCCGGTCGACTCGACGTCCAGAGCACAGGCCGGATCTGGCGCGATGCGGTCGCCCGGGTCGACAAGGACGCGCCTCGCCGACTCGTGGTCGATGCGACACAGATCGCATACTGCGACGGCGCCGGGCTGGGGCTGCTTCTTGGGCTGCGCGCCCACCAGCGCCAGCATGGGCGCGAGTTCGAACTCGAGGGCCTGCGCAGCGACCTCCAGCGACTTCTCTCCCTCTATGACCCGAATGCCACACTCACTGGGAGCGTCCGTCCGCGGCAGGAGATCGGGCTCGTGGCCAGGGTGGGCCGGGCGGCCATCGAGCTCGGCACGAGCATCCGCCAGCTCGTGGCCTTTGTGGGCGAGCTCACCGCTGCACTACTCTGGGCGCTGCGCCATCCCTGGCGTGTGCGACGCCGCGACATGCTGTTCGTCGCCGAGCGCGCG
>DATFYN010000158.1:0-9749 GCA_035315025.1 Myxococcota bacterium | reverse complement strand
CGTGGAGCGGATCCGCGCGCGCTTCGCGCAGCCGGACTTCCAGCGGGGCTTTGCGCGGGCTGGGATCACCAGCGTGGAGGCGCTACTCGCCCACGAGGTGTTGCCCTTGGACGTGCTGCAGGCCGCAGAGCTTCCGGGGCCGATCCACACGCTGCGACACCCGCTTCTCAGCGACTCGGCGGCGCGCGCGTTCTTCGTGGGGGAGCCGGTAGAGATGCCGCGCTTCGCGAGCGCGGCCTGTGCGGCCATCGGGGCCCGCAACTCGCTGCTTCGTCGCCAGAGCGGCCTCGCCGATGGGCCGGTGCCCGAGGCGCTGCTAACCACGCTGGCCCACGAGACCTGCCGCAAGGCGCGTCCCATCGAGTGCACCACCATCCTCGCCCGCGGACTCGCAGACCATCCGGGATCGGAGCAGGCGGAGCTACTTTTGCAAGATGCCAGGACGCGGAAGGAGCTCCCTGATCCATTGAGCCCCGCGGATCTCCGGCGGCTCGAGGGTCTCTATGGCAACCCGGCGGAGCACGCTTCCCCTCCGGAGTCTCAGGACCCGGTGAGCGAAGACAACAATCTCACGGACGGCTTCATGCGGTTCTTCCACCACGCGCTCCCCTTCGACCGGAGGGTGCTGGAACGTGCGTGGGACCGTTGCATCCGGGCGGAGTGCCGGACGGCTCGCAGCCGGGCCTTGCGGTCGCTCGAAGACGCCCAGGGAACCGTTTGGGAGCACGCGGGAATCGACGCACGTTGAATCTGGTGGCTCGATCTCGCATTGTCTCCCTCTGCTTCGCGCTCTCCGGATTCACCGCGCTCATCTACCAAACTGGCTGGACGCGAGAGTTTGCTTTCGTGTTCGGGACTTCGGATCTCGCCGTCGCGACCGTGCTGGCCGCGTACATGGGGGGGCTGGCAGCCGGTGCGGCGGCAGCTGCCCGAGGATCCCTCCTGATCCGGCGCCCGCTCGTTGCCTACGGATTCCTCGAGCTCGGGATCGGTGTGTCCGCTCTCCTTGTTCCGGTCGCACTGCGCCTCGCGACACCGCTGTATCAGCGACTGTTCAGCAGCGCCGAGATGGCCGAATCGGTCGGGCTCGCGTCGGCGCTCTTCTACGTGGTGTGCTCGTTTCTCATTCTCAGCGTGCCGACGGCGCTCATGGGTGCGACGTTGCCTCTCCTGGTGCACGATGGGGTGCGTCGCGATGAAGAGCTCGGAGCCCGGGTCGGTCAGCTCTATGCGATCAACACGCTGGGGGCCGTGTGCGGCACGGTCGTCGCCGCATTCGTGCTCCTGCCGAGCCTGGGTCTTCGAATGACCGTGATCGTCGCTGTCTCTATGAACGTCGCCATCTTCCTGCTGATGGCGTTCGTGACACGGAGATCACCAACCCCGCCCCGCTCGCCCCTGGCGACCTCGGATGCTGCTGCGCGATCCTTCGGGGCGATCCTGGTCTTGATGCTCGCCTCCGGTGTCTTGTCCTTCACGTACGAGGTGCTCTGGACACGCCTCCTTGAGCACGTGCTGGGTGCGAGCGTGTACGCGTTCGCCACGATGCTCGCCAGCTTCCTAATCGGTATCGCGCTGGGCGCGGCACTCGCCGCACGGCTGGCGAGCGATCGCGAGCGTTCTGTCCGCGGCTTCGCACTCGCCCAGCTCGGAACGGCGTTGCTGTCCCTGGTCGCCTTCGCGGTGGTCGATCATCTGCCGGCGCTCGCCCTTGCGGTGGCACGGTGGACTGGCCAACGGCGGGTCGCCGACTCCTTGATGGCCGGGCTCACCCTGCTTCCGTCCACCGTTTGCATCGGGGCCACCTTTCCTTTCGCGGTACGGATTCTGGCACGCGGCGAAGCTGACGCAGGTCCGGCCAGCGCGCGGGTGTACGCCTGGAACACGATCGGCGCGGTCGTCGGAGCCCTCACGGCGGGATTCTTCTTGATCTCCATGCTGGGTCTCGAAGGTACGCTGCACGCTGCCGCTCTCGGGAACGCTGTCCTCGCCTTTGGTGCGAGCCTTTTGCACGGCGTGCGTCGGCGGCGTCTGGCACTCGCCGCGGCGCTTGCTGTGGTGGCGATCGCGACGTTGCGGCTCGCGCCCCCATGGCAGCTGCTTCGCAGCTCCCCGCTGAGCCTGACCCCTTTGACCGGTGACGTCACGTACTACGGAACGGGGCGGAGTGCGACGGTGCTGCTGTTGCGTGAGAATGGGCAATGGCGGCTCACCACGAACGGCCTACCCGAGGCTGCGATCGCGGCGCGGGGACAGCCGATCGCCCTCTACCGCACGGAGCATTGGCTCACGGCGCTTCCCGTCATGGCACGCCCAGCGGCGAAATCGATGCTGGTGATCGGTCTCGGAGGAGGCGTCGCGGTGGAAGCGGTGCCTGACTCGGTGCGGTCGATCCAGGTGGCCGAACTCGAGCCACAAGTCGTGGCCGCGAATCGCTCCGTCCAACAGGTGCGAGAGCGGGACCCTCTGTCCGATCCGAGGGTGCGGCTGGTGTGGAACGACGCGCGGGGAGCGCTCCTGCTCTCGAGGAATCGTTTCGACATCATCGTCTCTCAGCCTTCCCATCCCTGGACGGCGGGCGCCTCTCATCTCTATACGCACGAGTTCTTTGAGCTCGCGAAGGATCGGCTGAGCGACGATGGCGTCTTGCTCCAATGGATCGGACCCGCCTTCGTGGACCTCGAGCTGCTGCGGATTCTCGTCGCGACCCTGAGCGACGTCTTCGATTACGTCCGTGTGTACCAGCCCAACTCCATCGGGGGAATCCTGCTTCTGGCTTCACGTGCTCCGCTCGACGTCGAGCGCACCGCACCCGTAGCGATCGGCCGCTCACCAGGAATCTACGCCGGGCTCGGCCTCTACGAGGCGGAGGACGTCGCTGCGGCTCTTCTGCTGGACGAGGAGACGGCGCGCCGTTTCGGTCGGGGAGCCCCGCTGAACACGGATCATCGCAACTACCTCCAGATGCACACGCTCGGGGATCGGCTCATACCTCTGCGTCTCAGTAATCTCTTGATCGAGCGCGATCTCGTGGCCGCCCTCCCCGACGGAGTGAACCGCATGCGCCTGATCCGGTGCCTGCTCGCACTCGGCTTCTCGAGAGGCGCAGAGACCCGGCTCGCCGAGAGCCGGGACGACTACGAGCGGGAGGTCGGGAGGGGGCTCGTTGCCGAGTCGGGCCGGCGGCCGAGCGCCGCTCTCGCCGCGTTTCGCCTCGCGCTCGCCCAAGAGCCTGGCGGAGAAGAAGCACGCGCGGGCGTGATTCGGATCCTCGGAGCGCGCGCAATCGAGCCCGGAGCCCTGCCGGCTGCGCCGAGCCGACCCGAGGAGCGAGCGGTGCTGGCGGCGCTCCAGGCGCTGACCGGGCACCGAACGGATGAGCTGCGCGGTCTCGAAGCCGGGCTCGAGGGTGTCGCGCCACCGGATCCGCTGTATCCGCCTGCGGCCCGCCTACGCGCGGCGTGGCGCATCCAATCGCAGGATCCAGTGCTGGCTCGTGAGGCCGTGAGGATCCTCGACGGGCTGGCTTCCGCTTCCGTCGCGGGCCCAGCGGATTGGCTCGCGCGAGCCGAGGCAGGCCGCATTGCCGACGATCCCGTCGTCGTTCTCTCTAGCCTCGAGCTCTGGCTCGGTCAGGGCCGCCAGCAGGTGCTGGCTTCTCCGAACCGAGGCAAGGCCGTACACCTGATCACGACGGTCAAAGTTCCAGAGGAGTGGAAATCCTGGCAAGCCGGGCTCGCTCATCGGCTAGAGGTACAAGAACCCTCCGCGCCGGAGCCAGCTGCCGAAGCCAGGGCACCGTGACGGCCAGGCGCAGCGTGCTCGGCGACCCGAAGTGTGCACGCGATCCTCGCAGGCTCCCGGTCGCGGACATCTTACGTCACGACGGCGCCTCCGGATCGCTGGGCGACGAACGTGGCTACACACGACGCGGTCGAGAGACGTCGAGCAGGTACGAGACCCAAGTCAACGGATGCCAGTTCGCGAGCCAGGTCGTCGTGAACGCCCAGCGGACGCCCTCCAGTGTGGGACCGCTCCGGACGAACCCGTTCCGGAGACCATGAGCCGCATCGCACGCGCTGCTGCGATTTGGATTCCCGCCGTTGCTGTCGCACTGGTGGCGGCCGCCTCCGGCTGGGTCCACGGAAATGGGCTCGTCGATCCGGTCAGCTACTCGTACGACCTTCCGCATCTCCTTCCGCCGGTGCCGTCTCTCGCGCGCCCGCCGATCGTCTCGCTGCTCTTCGCCGTGCCCCTGCGGTCGGCGCCGATCTGAACCACCTGGCCGTTCTTCATGTGGTCTGGAGCAGCCTCGTGGCCGCTTCCGGTGTTCTGGTGGCCCGCCGGGCCATGTCACCTCCTGCATCCATCGCGTTCGCCGTCGCAGTCGGATGGTCGTACAGCTGGGTGACGCGGTCGCAGCAGCTGCTCACCGAGGTAACCGCGTGTGGTGTGCTCCTCCTCATCCTTGCCTCGATCCATCACTTTGAGCGGTCTCATCGTCGGGCTGGCATTCCTGACGTGGATCGGATGGTTGACACGACCCAATTTGATCGTGCTCGTCCCGGCCGTGCCAGTTGCATCTGGGTTCGGACTCGGGACCGCGCGGCGCGTTGCGGGCGCGGCCGCTCTGGACCTTCCTGGTTGCCTTCGCGCTTCTGTACTTCGCAACGGTCTTCGCGTTTACGGCACGGTATCCCTCCCTACGCCAACTACGGTCACATGCTCGAGCTGATTGACTTCCGCGAGCTGTCGGCGTATCGGAAGGAGTACGTCGGCGGCTGGGCATTCGTACGATCCCACCCATTCGAGATCGCTGGGGTCCTCCGGCAGAACCTCGTCCTCTATTACCGCTACGTGTTCGAGGGGGATGCCGTACCACATTGGCTGGTTCGCGCTCCCGAGCATCGCCCACGCGTTTGATGCATCCTCACAAGGGAGCGCCCGAGCGCCGTTTGCAGCATGCGCAGGCGTGTTCCTGACGACCAGCACTCTTGTCGTGTGGGGTGGCTTCGATCCCATGCGTTATCCCCTGCCGGGGGGGCGGACGGCTCCCCGCAATGGCGTTCGTACGAGCGCTTTGGAACGCTATCAACTGGACGACGCTGGTCCCGTATCGCGAGCGAAATGTGTACGGCCATCGACCGTGACTCGCGCGTCGCGTCGCCGAACCCGGGGATGTTCTATCTCTGGTGTGGCACGGCCGGTGTGGCCCTGCCGCCTGATCTCGACTCCATCGAATGGGTGGATCGGTTTCTCGACGAGCCACAGATCGGCTTCATTGTGGTCGACGAGGTTCCCGAGTAGGGGCCTTCTAGACTTCCGATCGGCTCGACCGTCTCTCGAATCATGGAGGGGCCACTCTGTTCGCCGTCCGAAACGCCGGGCCTGACACGCGTCCGTGGCGGGCGCCGCCACCCCTCGCGACCGCATGGAAGGAAGGCGCTGCTACCGGCAAAGATCGCGCCGGCTCTCTCCGCGAGCCTTGAGCCAGCAGGGTGTACCACCCGACCCGCACCATTCTGGGTCGGCGGGGTTGGTGAAGACGCCAGCGAAGGCGAACCGTCATCCGATCAGTGGAGAGGTCTTCGTTTGCCCGGTACGCCATGCGCGGATCAGGCAGAACTCAACAAGACGCGGCCGATCGTCCGTGTTCGAGGCCGCCGCATCGGTCCGAGGATCCGCAGGCTCGGATAGGTGTGTGAGGTAGTCGCGGGGGATCGGTCCGCGTCCGGAAAGAATTGAACGGGAACGCCGAGAAAACATCGGGTACCAGCTCGACAACCGTGACGCGACCCCCCGTGGGACAGGGCCGAGCGGTAGCTGGTGCCCGTGTTGAAGCAGATCCCAATGTAGCCACAGGCGCCGGGTGAACGGGAAGGGGAAGGTGGGCCACTCGGTTACCTGCATCGTCCAATGGTAGGATCCGCACGATGTGCCCTGACGCGAGCAGCCTCGAGCGCCTCGTGCCCGATCTCATCTCACCCACGGATGCGACAGGCCGCGAGACGCTGCTGCTCCACGTCGAGCGGTACGAATTCGCCGCTCGACACGCGCGACCCGGACGCCTCCTGGACCTCGCCTGCGGCGTCGGCTATGGGACGCACCTCCTCGCCGATCAGGCGCGAGGCGTTCTCGAGGCGGTAGGCGTCGACGTGAGCGCGGACACCGTATGCTATGCCTCGCAACGCTATGGACGTCCGGGCCTAGAGTTCCGGGTCAGTGACGCCTTGACGTTCGAAGACGCTTCGGGATTCGACACGGTGGTCTCGCTGGAGACCATCGAGCACGTGGAACGACCCGCGGACCTGATTGACCGACTCGTCAAGGCTCTGCGTCCGAAGGGAATCCTCGTCGCCTCGGTGCCTACGACACCGTCCGCCGACGTGAATCCGCACCATCTACATGACTTCACCGAGAGCGCGTTCCGCCGCATGTTCGCAGCGTATCCTCTGACCGAGATCGACTGTCTCCGGCAGGTTCAACCCTACCCTTTGATTCGAACGATCCGCCGCACAGAGGCGCGAATGCGCGACTTCCGCCCGCACCTCCTGAGCTACTACGTGGGGCATCCGGCGGCGGCGATGCGCCGGCTCGTTGCGACACTCCGTTACGGGCTCACCAACCGTTATCTGACAGTGGCGTGGAAGCGGGACTGATCATCATCATCCCGGCCTTCAACGAGGAGGCACGGATCGGCACGGTGCTGGACTCCGTCCGAGAGGCGGGCCCCGATGGTGAGGTCGTGGTCATCGACGATGGATCCACGGACGGTACTGCGGCTGTGAGCCAGGCACATGGCGCTCGGGTCATCTCCCACCCCTTCAACCTCGGTTACGGTGCGGCGATCCAGACCGGCTATAAGTACGCCTTGGCGCGACGAGCAGCGTTCCTGGTGCAAATGGACGCCGATGGTCAGCACGATCCACGCGAGATTCGGGGATTGCTCGAACCCGTTCGGCTCGGGGAGTGCGACCTCGCGATCGGCTCACGATTCCTTGCGGAGACCGGATATCGGATGAGCCTAGCCCGATCGCTTGGACGGAGCGTTCTCAAGTGGCTTGGCCGGCGTGCAGGCGTGAACGTTGCCGATCCGACATCCGGCTTCCAGGCGATGAACCGGGCGGTCCTCTTGCTCTACGCACGCGACTTCTTCCCTCATGACTATCCCGATGTGGATGTCCTCGTAATGGCCGTCCGACATGGTCTTCGTCTGCGCGAGGTTTCGACACCCATGGCTCAGAGCCCCCGCGAATCGATGCTGCACGGTGGCAGGCGAGAGATCTACTACGCCTATCGCATGCTCCTCGCACTGTGGGCAGCTTGGGCGGCGCGGGAAGTGACCGGAGGGACGGGATGAGCGACGAACAGCGATTGGCGGAACTCCGCAGCCTGTTTCTAAGCGCACCGGAGTCTTCTTCGGCTCGGATCGTCGCGTTGTTGGCGAGCTTCTTCCTGGCCGTCGTGGTGCTGAACCTGGTTCGTCGCAGGACGCTGCGCGCCGAATACACGCCGATCTGGATGGGCGTGGCGCTGGCGATGTGCATCGTCAGCTTCAACCTCGACGTCCTGCGAGGTGTGGCGCGGCTGCTGGGGGCATGGACGATCAGTTCGACTGTGTTTTTCCTGGGAGAGATCTTTCTTGTGGCGATTTGCCTCAACTATGCGATCCGGCTCTCGCAGGCCGGTGCGCAACTTCGTGCTCTGGCCCAGGAACTAGCGCTCTTGCGACGAGCGATCGACGACCTCCGCGCCGCACGCCCAGATCGAGTCGGAAGCCTCGCGGGGCAAACGCCGCCGAGGATTGGAGACGCCTTCGCCGACGAATGAAGGAAGCGAGGGGCCTCAGGCAGCCTTCCGATTCCGCGATAGAATAACCGCCCGACCATTTTCCGTTAGAGGTGCCCTCCGTTGCTGAAGCGAGTCCTGCGGTCCAGTTGGCTATACTACAGCTTGGCGGCTCTGCTGCTGCTCATCGCGGTATACACCCACGTCAAGGTGCGATTCCCATCGCGGCCCTCGGGCTCGGTCGCTGACCTTATGAAGCTTCATGAGCGAAGCGACCTCAACGTCGTGTTCATCCTGATCGACACGTTGCGAGCCGATCGATTGAGCGGGTACGGCTACGCAAGGCCGACCAGCCCGTGGATGGACGACCTCGCGCGGCACGGGGTGCGGTTCGCAAACGCTCAGTCCCAGTCATCGTGGACGAAGTGCTCTATGGGTTCGCTCTGGACCACGCTCTACCCGCCGCGCTCAGGGATCACAGCGGTAGAGGACGTCGTTCCCGACGCTGCGGTGATGCCGGCGGAACGGCTGCGCTCGGCGGGGTTTGAGACCGCGGGTATCTGGCGCAACTCATGGGTGGCAAGCAACTTCGGATTCAATCGGGGGTTCGACCTCTACATCAAGCCGGTGCCGGGCCAGATTCAGGAGAAGATGGAACTGAGTCGGCGGAATCCGGGCGTGGGTGCGCTGACCGGGACGGACGAAGACGCGACGATGTCCGGCGTGGAGTTCATCCGGACACACGCAAAGGTACGGTTCTTCTTGTACCTGCACTACATGGACGTACACCAGTACGTCTTCGACCAAAGCGCCGCGGACCTCAAGTTCGGAAATGGCCTGTCAGATTCCTACGACTCGGCCATCCACTGGGTGGATCGAAACGTTGGGCGGATGCTGCAGGAGCTCGACGCGCTTGACATCACCAGGAAGACGATCGTGGTGATCGCCTCCGATCACGGAGAAGGCTTCAGCGTGCACGGCGAAGGGCACGCGCGGACGTTGTACGGCGAGGTGACGCATGTGCCCTTGATCCTCTCGCTTCCCTTCCGGCTGAAAGAAGGCGTGGTGGTGGAACCGCAAGTCCAGAATGTCGACATCTGGCCCACACTCTTCGAACTCCTAGGGATCGAGTTCTCGGGACCGACGGACGGGCGTTCCACGGTGCCGCTCATTGAAGCGGCAGCGAGTGACCCCCCAAGAAAAGACGAGCCGGGCATCCCGGCGTTCGCTTATCTGGATCGGACATGGGGGCAGGAGAAGGCGGCACACGCGCCGCTCGTATCCGTGCAGAAGGGCGACTATCGGCTGATCCTGGGCTCGAACCCAGAGAGCCTACAGCTCTTCGATACGGCTTCGGATCCAATCGAGCAGAAGAACATTGCAGACCAGCACCCCGATGTGGTCGCGGAGCTTCAACCGCAGGTCAGCACGCTGATGACTTCCACGCCACAGTGGGGAGCAAGCCCCCAGATCAAGCTCGATGAGATGTATCGCGAGCAGTTGCGCGCCCTCGGCTACATCGTCAAATGATCCGCGCTCTGGCGCTCGCGGTGACGGTGCTGACGGGCTTTAGCGGGCTGGTGTACGAGGTGGCATGGCAGCGCTACCTGGCGGTGCTGCTCGGGGCGCACAGCGAGGCGACGGCGGCGGTGCTGGCGATCTTCCTGGGCGGCTTGGCGCTCGGCTACTCGCTGTTCGGGCGGCTCACGCGTGTGCGGATGCGGGCGTCGGCGCGGACGGGGGCGGCGCCCCGGCTGCTGCGCTTCTACGGCGCGGTGGAGGCGGGGATCGGGTTGTATGCGCTCGGGTTCCCGACGCTATTCGGCGTGGCGCAGCGGGTGTCGTTGTGGGTTCCGGGCGGGCATGCGGGGGCGGCGTTCGGGTTCGACCTGGTCTTGACGGCGCTGCTGCTGCTGCCGCCCACGGTCCTGATGGGCGGGACGATTCCGGTGCTCACGCAG
>DATFYN010000157.1:0-8169 GCA_035315025.1 Myxococcota bacterium | reverse complement strand
TGGTTGAAACCCGTCAGGTACCAGAAGTCGCTGTCTTGTCGAAACGGGAAGTGGGTGTCGGCGGAACGCATCGCCAGGCGGGCGCCCAGGATCACTGCCACCGCATCGGGGCCCATCGCTTCGAGAAATCGGCGTCGCCGTTCCGCGAACACGTCGGGAGTGTAGCCCAGGCAGCTCAAGGCGCGGCCGTGCACACGACCGTCACCCCTGCACACAGCGTGGCGCACAGATGGCCGCCTTCCAGAACCGCTGTGTAGTAGAAGCCATCGGCCGGCCGGGGGAGCTCGACCGTGCGCACCTCGCGGCCGCTTGGCGCAGCGAGGTCCACCACATGGACGCGTCCGCTCCAGCGCGTGATGACGACCCGCCCATCTTGCGCGAGCCGAATGTTCTGGGCGAAGTCGGCAGTCCCTGCAAAGCGGTCGTCGAGAAGGATGCGGCGGCCTACGGTCGCGAGAGATCCCGTCTCATCCGGACGAACGATGCGCAGCGTGAGCTCGCTCCCAGAGCGCTCCGCCAGGTAGCCCGTTCCGGCCGCATCGAAGGTGACAAACTGGAGCTCCGGGAGTTCAAATCGCACGAGTTCCCGACCGGCGAGATCGAGCACCCGGGCGTCTTGCCGGAGCTTCCCCTCCCGAGCGTCGGGGATGAGGTCCGTCGTGAGCCACACCGCTTGCCGCGTGGGGTCGTACGCGAGGGACTTGGGCGCGACCTTCCAACCCGCCGGGCCGGCAAGAGCCAACTCGGAAAGGAGGGCGCCGTCAGGGTCAAACTGCACCACCGAGCCACTCGCGCCCGGCGCGCCCGCATAGCGGGTGGCAAGGATCGACCCTTCCGGCCCCGGCGCGAGCTCGTTCAGGCCGAAACCGAGCTGGCCGAGCCCGACGGCGCGCCCGGTCGAGAGCTCCACATAGCCGGACTCCTCGAAATACGTCGTGTAGTAGATCCGCCCGTTCGGGTGGGCGAGGACCGCCCACACGCCCGAGTGGGCGGGCACGCTCGGGTCGGGGGAGGCCGCGAGGGCGGGCAGCATCCGCTCGGCGCGAACGTCGAAGCGGCCGATCAGTCGTGGGCCCTCCTGCTTTAGGTCTGCACGGGGGTCACCTCCCGCGGTCCGCATCGCGCTCCAAAACGCGGACTCGCCGAAATAGAGGACGCCCTCCCGCGCGTCGCCGTACCAAGCGCAATAACTCTTCTCGTCGCTCGGCGGCGGCGCGGTTTCCGTGAGGATCGCGGGAGGAGGTCCAGTCTCGTGCTCCGGCGGCGCGGGCAGCTCTTTGCAGCCCGAAAGGAGGGCCACCCACAGAGCGAGCCCGCCGCGCCTCGAGAGATGAGACACCCAATGCGGCAGTGCTGCACTTTGCGGCAGGTGCCTTCTCATACGTGAAACTCCAGCGAAATCGTTGAGTTAATCGATACGAGCGGCTCTGGCTGAGTTCGGCAGATGGGTCTCCGCGACGCACCCCTTCCTGACAGGCATCGTGCCCAAGAAGCCCAAGACCTGAGAAATCAAGGAGTTGGAGGCTGTTCTGTCCCGGTGCGGAGGCTGGCACGAAGCCTGCAATCGGATTCGCGCGGAGCCGATCTGGTACGGAATCAGCGAATGAACGTGGGCGCGCTCAATCGCTGAATCCATCCCGAAGATCCGGAGACTCCGACAAAAGGCGCTTTCCCCCAGAACGGCACCCCGCCTGACTCAGGATCCTCGGGACACCAGATCGAACGGCCCTCCGACCTTCGTGGTCGGAGGGCCTTTTGCTTTCAGGCGCTGGCCGCGTCGGCGTCCGCGGCGCCTGCCGCCAGCTGCCTCGCGACTTCTTCACCGAATTCGCGGGCGAACCAGCCCTTCAGTTCAGGCAGCTCCAGCACTTCCTCGGCGTTCGAGGGGCAGCGCCATGCGATCGCCTCGAGCGCGGAGTTGGGACACAAAACACCGGGGTCGAGGGCGAGCTCCGCGGCTCGGATTGCCCGCCAGCGCTTTAGGGCAGCCACGATCCGCTCGGTACGGCGGTCCATGCGTCGGCGTCCGCCGCCTTCGGGGCGGGCGATCGGGCCGTGCTGGCTTTTGCGGCCGCGGGCAACGGCGGCGAGGACATCGCGACCGAGTCGGCGGAGGATCAGCTCCGTGACACCCTTGATCTTGGAGAGGTCCTCCAGCGTGCGCGGTTGCCGCTCGGCGATTTCGAGGAGCGTGCGGTTGCCGAGCACCTTGAAGGGCGGCCGATCGATCTCTCGGGCCCGCGCGTCACGCAGCAAGAACAGCTCGCGCAGCACGGAAAGACTAACCCGGTCGAGGCTGCGGGCGCCCTTGATTCGCAGGTAACCGAGTTCATCAAAATGCCGGCTCGGCCACTCGCGCTTGGTGAGTGTCTCGAACTCTTCTTGCGCCCAGGCCAGGCGGCCTCGGCTCCTGAGCTCACGCTCGAGCTTCTCGGCCAGGGGAATGAGGTAGGCGACATCGGCGGCGGCGTAGCGCAGTTGGCTTTCCGAAAGCGGCCGCACGGACCAGTCCGAGCGTTGCTCGTCCTTGGGAAGGGACACCTTGAAGTGTCGCTCTGCAATCGCCGCAAGTCCGATCGCGGGGTAGCCGAGCAGCTGTGCACTCACCATCGTGTCGAACAAGTTGACAAAACGAAAGCCGCAGTCGCGCTTCAGTACATAGATATCGTACTCCGCGGCGTGGAAGATCTTGCGGACCTCGCTTGAGCCAAGGACAGCGCCGAGGGGAGCAAGCTCGCTCGGTCCACCGAGTGCGATCGGATCCACCAAGAAGATGTTGGTGCGCGTGGCGATCTGGACGAGACAGGTCTTGTCGAAGTAGTGGTAGAAGCTGTCGGCCTCGGTATCGAAGGCGACGACCTGTTCCGAGAGCAGGTCGTGCGCGAGTGCCTCAAGGGCAGCGCGGTCTTCGATGCGCTGAAAGTCGGCCAAGCCCTTGCCCCGATCCGCGGTGGCTTTCATTCCGAGAACCGCATGCGTCGCGTCTTTTGTCCCGGACTGCTCGTGCGCGAACGAATCCCGATGCACTCGCTCGAGGGGGCACGCCGGCCCCGAGGAGGGCCGAAGCCGGCGATGGCATGCTAGCCGAGGCGCCGCCCGGCCGTCACCCCGACCCTGCGGCGGCGGGCCGCGACCCTAGGGTCCCCACTCCTATACTCGGAGGGTGATCTCGGCAGGCTCGGGCATATCCAGCGAAGCGCGCGGAGACGCGGCGGCGGAGGCGGCTGCCGAGGCGGCGCTCGCCGTGGCAGGCCTCGAGCGTGCGGAGGCGGCCCTCTTGTTTGCGACGGCGAGCTACGGGAGCTCGCTACCTACGATGGTGGCGGCGGCGGTCGCTGCCCTTGGGACCGAGGCTGTCGTGGGTGCGACGGCTCATGGTGTGATGTGCGGAGGGCGCGAGGAAGAGGGCCAAGGGGTCTGCGTGCTGGCCTTGGGCGGCATCGAGGCGCATCCCTTCCTCGTACCCGAGCTGCGGCGCAACGCAGCGATCGCCGGAGCTGAAATCGCCCACGTGGTCGGCCGCCCGCCCGACGAGCGCGATCTCGTCCTCCTCCTGCCGGATGCCGCCGGGGCAGATCTCACAGGGCTTGTCGCGGCGGTGCGTGCTGCGGTGGCACCCGCAGCCATTGTCGGCGCCGGTGCCGCCCAGCCGCTGGCGGCCCCTTCTCTGCAATGGTGTGGACGCGAGCTCGCCAAGGGCGCCTTGGCGGGCCTGGTGCTGCGCGGAGACGCTCCGCCGCGGATTGGTGTCACGCAGTCCTGCCGGCCCGTGTCCGATCTCCTGACCGTGACCCGGGTGGAGGGCAACTGGATCCTCGAGCTCGATGGGCGACCTGCGCTGGACGTGTACCGCGAGGTGGCGCGCGGCCCCCTTGCGGCCGACCTGCGCCGTGCGGCGGCCTTCCTGTTGGTGGCCCTCCCGAAAGACGCGAAAGACCCCCTGCGACCCGGCGGCTACCTGGTGCGCCATGCTGTCGGGTTCGCCGAAGCGCGCCGCGCATTCGCCTTGCCCGAAGCGGTGGTGCGAGGTGGGACGATCGCCTTCGTACTCCGCGACGCGTCTGCGGCACGCGAGGATATGAAGTCCATGCTGGCTTCGGTGGGCGACCGGCCACCTGCCTTCGGCATCTACCTTGATTGCTGTGCCCGTGGCGCCTCCCTCTTCGGGATCCCCGGCCTCGAGGCCGCCTACCTGGAAGGCGCCTTCGCCCCAAGGCCCATCCTCGGCATGCTGGGCTCCTGCGAGATCGGTCCGATTGGAGGCACCGCGGAACTGCTTACCTACACCGGCGTGCTCGCACTGATCGACCCCGCCTAGGCAGCTTCACCCCACCTCGGATTCGCGCGGCGCGCAGGCGTTTTCGGCGGGCCTCGCCCTTGCGCAGGCCGGCTTCTCCGGCGTAAGATCGTTCCAATAAAAGGAATAGTGTTCCGAATAATGGAACAATCCGGAACGGTCGAGAAAGCCCTCGACATCCTCTTTCACCTCCACGGGGCGGCCGAGCCCCGTGGAGTGACCGCGATCGCCCGCGCCCTCGGCCTCCCCAAGTCGAGCGTGCATCGGCTGCTCGCGGCGCTCGGCCAGCGGGGTCTTGTCGAGCAAGACGCCGAAGGCCGCTACCGCCTCGGCATCGGTCTTGTCGCCCTCGGGCTTGGCATCCTGGAACGCGAGCCCATCGTGCTCGCGGCGCGTCCCGTCTTGGAGGTCGCGGCGAAGGCGCTCGGCGAGACTCTCTTCCTTACGGCGGTGCGGGAGGGCGAGATCACCGTGCTCGACAAGGTCGAGGGTTCGGGTTTCCTGCGCGCCGCGCCGCGCATCGGAGAGAAAGTCCCCTTGCACGCCACGGCGGTGGGAAGGCTCCACTTGGCCTTCGCACCCGACGTGGTCGCGCTCCCCGAAGGTCCACTTCACAGCTTTACGCCTCGCACCCGGACGCAGCGCGCTGCCGTGCTGCGAGAGGTGGCGCTCGCACGGCGACGCGGCTGGGCGGAAAACCGCGAGGAGTGGATCCCGGGCCTCGTGGTGGTGGCGGCTCCCGTACTCGCCGACGAACGCCTTGTGGCCACAGTGGCCCTGGCGGCACCGACCGTTCGGCTCGCCGCGCGCGAGAGCGGACGGATGGCCCAGCAGCTCCTTGCCGCGGCTGGTCAAATCGGCGACCGCCTGCAGGGTCGAAGCGAAAGGAGGACGGCGTGAAGGTCTGGCTCGACGGCAAAGTCGTGGAGGGAAGCGAGGCCCGCATTCCGGTGACCGATCACGGCCTTTTGTACGGCGACGGAATCTTCGAAGGCATCCGCGTGTACGGGCGGCGTGCCTTCCGCCTGGACCTGCATCTTGCCCGGCTCGCGACATCCGCCCGCGTCATTGGACTTGCGATCCCCGGCGGAATCGAAGCGATGCGTGAGATCGTCCTCGCCACGGCGCGGGCCTTCGGGTCGGACGAGTCTTATGTCCGGCTCATCGTCACCCGCGGCGAGGGCGCCCTCGGCGTGGATCCGTCGAGCTGCCCACAGCCTCGCGTTTTGTGCCTGGTCGACTCGGTGCGGCTGTTCCCCGCCGAAAAGCTGGAGCAAGGTCTCGACCTCGCCACCGCGACCGTGCGGCGACCGCCCGCGGATGTGCTGGACCCCGGCGTGAAGAGCTTGAACTACCTGAACAACGTGCTCGCGAAGCTCGATGCCAAGCGGGCAGGCGCCGATGATGCCTTGATCTTGAACCTCGCAGGCGCGGTCGCGGAGGCGAGCGTCGCCAACGTCTTCGCGGCGAAGGACGGCGAGCTTTCGACCCCGCCTCCGAGCGACGGTGCGCTCGCGGGCATCACCCGGCGCAGCGTGCTTGAGCTTGCGGCAGGCCTCGGCATTCCGGCTCGCGAGCGCACGCTCGGGCGCGTGGATCTGCTCAGCGCGGACGAGGTCTTCTTGACCGGCACCGGCGCCCGCATCATGCCTGTCCGCTCGCTGGACGGTCGCCCGATCGGGAAGAGGGCGCCCGGTCCTCTTACGGAGCAGCTTACCGCGGCCTTCGCGCAACTCGTCCACAAGCCCGAGCTGGGCGCGCCTCTGTAGCCCGAGCGCAGCGCTGCTAGGCTCGGGCACTGCTTGAGGAGGAGCCCGTGCGCTGGTCCGCCGCCTTCATCCCCACGCTGCGTGACGACCCCGCGGACGCCGAGGCGGTCAGTCACCGACTGCTGCTCCGCGCGGGCTTCGTCCGACAGCTCATGGCTGGCGTCTACGCGCTGCTCCCACTCGGCTACCGCGTCTGCCAGAAGATCACCGCCGTCATTCGTGAGGAGATGGATCGCATGGGGGCCCAGGAGTTCAAGCTGCCTGCGCTCCATCCCGGCGAAATTTGGAAGCGGTCGGGGCGCTGGGAGACGATGGGTCAAGAGATGTTTCGGCTGCGCGATCGAAAAGACGCCGATCTGTGTCTGGGAATGACGCACGAAGAGATCTTTACGACGCTCGCGACCGAGCTGCGCTCCTACCGTGACCTGCCCCAGATCTGGTACCAGATCCAGACCAAGTTTCGGGACGAGCCTCGGCCGAAAGCGGGGCTTTTGCGCGTGCGCGAGTTCGCTATGAAGGACTCGTATTCCCTCGACCAAGACCGGGCGGGCCTCGACCTCGCCTTCCAGAAACACTTCGAGGCGTACCGCAGGATTTTCATGCGCTGTGGGCTCGACGCCCTCGCCGTGGAGGCGTCGTCGGGCTCGATGGGTGGCAGCGAGTCGATTGAGTTCATGCAGGCAAGCGAAGCGGGCGAGGACCGAATCGCATCCTGCGGCGCCTGCGGCTACGCCGCCAACGTCGAAAAAGCGACGTCGGCGCTGGCTCCGGTGGAGGACCCCGCAGGACCGGCTGCGCCCGAACGCTTTCCCACTCCGGGCGTCCGCACGATCGAGGATCTTGCGGGCGTGAGCGGGGGGACGCCCGCGGCCGGTCAGATCAAGACGCTGGTCTACGTGATCGACGGCGCCCCCACCCTCATCCTGTTGCGGGGGGATCACAGCCTGATGGAGCAGAAGCTGCGGGACGGCACCGTAGCCTGCGAGCTGCGTCCGGCTCGGCCCGACGAGATCCGCAGCCTCCTCGGTGCGTCGCCTGGCAGCCTCGGCGCGGTCGGAATCTCGGGCGTGCGAATCCTGGCCGATTCGGCGCTTCGGAACCGGCGGGCCATGACCACCGGCGCGAACCAGGACGATTTCCACGTTCGCGGCGTCGATGTGTCCCGTGACATCGCGGTGACGAGCTGGCTCGATCTCCGCGAGGTACAGGCGGGCGAGCCCTGCCCCATGTGCGAGGCGCCACTCGCCGTGGGCAAGGCCATCGAAATCGGTCACATCTTCAAGCTCGGAACGAAGTACAGCGAGACCCTGGGTGCCGCGGTGCTCGACGAAGCGGGCAAGGCGACGCCCATCGTGATGGGCTCCTACGGAATTGGGGTCGACCGCACCATGGCGGCGATCGTGGAGCACTCCCACGACGCGGCCGGCATCATCTGGCCGGTGAGGGTCGCTCCCTACGAAGTCGTGATCACGGTGCTGAATCCCAAAGACGTCAACACCTCAGAGGCCGGGGCGCAGATCTACGAGACGCTCCGCGCCAGCGGAGTCGACGCCATTCTCGACGACCGCGACGAGCGCCCGGGGGTCAAGTTCAAGGACGCCGAGCTGGTGGGGATCCCCTATCGCGTCACCGTGGGGCCGAAGGGACTCGAACACAAGCAGGTCGAACTCCTGCGTCGTCGCGATGGCCGAAAAGATACCCTCGATCTTCACCGCGCAGCGGAGATCGTGCTGGAGGCCATCCTCGAAGAACGCCGCTAATCGCCCGCTGAATCGTGTCGCAAGCCCCACCGTTGGAGATAGAATGGCGGTGCACAGCTCTTGGAGGACTCATGGCGATTTTCAGCATGGACGGCTTCCTCTTTCTGCTTCGCTGGCTCCACTTTATGGCAGGGATCACCTGGATCGGGATTCTCTACTACTTCAACTTTGTGCAAACTCCCTTCTTCGGCAGCGCGGACCCCGCCGTTCGGAGCGGCATGGTGCGGGGACTTGTCCCCAACGCACTGTGGTGGTTCCGCTGGGGCGCGATGGTGACGTTTCTCACGGGCTGGCTCATCGTGCTCACAAAATTCCACCAGGGTTTCCACCTGTCCGATCCCTA
>DATFYN010000156.1:0-3320 GCA_035315025.1 Myxococcota bacterium | reverse complement strand
GATCGCCTGCGTGATGGCGACGATATGGGCCTCGAACGAGCCGCGGAGCGATGAGCCCCGGTGCCCGCTCGTACCGAAGCTCACGCGCTGGCTCGGATCCGCCGGATCGGGCGCGCGCTCGTAGTACTCGCGTTCGAGGCGAGCAAGATCGACCAGCATATCCTTGGAGGCAGGCTTCCCCGCAAGAGGCGATATCGACATGAGTCTCGGGTCCCTTCGTTGCCCTAAGGCACTCTGCAGGGCTTGAGATGCCAAATCTCGCTCGCGTATTCCGCGATGGTCCGGTCGCTCGAGAACCTGCCCGAGCTCCCTACATTCAAGATGGCCTTTCGTACCCACACCTCGCGGTCTCGATAGAGATCCGAAAGCTGTGCATCCGCTTCGAGATAGGAGCGAAGGTCGGCGAGGTGCATGTAGTAGTCCCCGTCCGTGAGCAGCGCTTCGCGCAACGGGGAGAAGACCCCAGGTTCATCGCGGCTAACTTGGTCGGAGAAGACAAGGTCGAGGGCCGTGCGGGTCTCCGGCTCATGGTCATAGTGCCACTGCGGCTTGTACCAGCCGCGACTTTCGGCCACCTGTTGCGCGGTCAGCCCGAACAAGAAGAAATTCTCCTCGCCCCCTTCCTTTGCCATCTCGATCGTCGCGCCGTCACGGGTCCCGAGGGTGAGGGCACCATTCATCATGAACTTCATGTTGCTCGTGCCGCTCGCCTCATAGCCGGCCGTCGAAATTTGGTTGGAGACGTCACTCGCGGGGATCAGATGCTCGGCGAGGGACACGCAATATTCGGGGAGGAAGAGGACCTTGAGGCGGCCGCGGACCGCCGGGTCTGCATCGAGAGTGGCCGCGAGACTGTTGACAAGCTTGATGATGAGCTTGGCATTCCGGTAGGCGGGAGCAGCCTTTCCTGCAAAGAGGAAGGTCCGCGGTACGACCTCCAGGCCTGGATTTTCTCGCAGCCGATTGTAGAGCACCGCAATCCGGAGCACGTTCAGGAGCTGCCGCTTGTACTCGTGGATCCGCTTGACCTGCGAGTCGAATAGACTGTCCGGGTCGATTGCCTCTCCGCACGTCGCCTTGAGCCACTGCGCAAACCGAACCTTGGTCTCGCGCGTGGCCTTCCAAAACCTGTCGCGGAAGGCGCTGTCCTCGGCTAGAGGTCTTAGTCTTGCGAGCTCTCCGAGATCGCAAATCCAACCCTCGCCAATCGCCTCCGTAATCGTTCCCGCGAGAGCGGGATTGGCAAGGAGGAGCCAGCGCCGCGGCGTGACCCCGTTGGTCTTGTTGCTAAAGCGCTCGGGAAACATCTCCGCAAGATCCCGGACCGTCCTTGTGCGCAAGAGCTCCGAGTGGATCGCCGCCACGCCATTGGTGCTGTGCGATCCGACGATGGCGAGATTCGCCATCCGCACCTTTCGTTCTCCCCCCTCCTCCACAAGGCTCGTACGCTCGACACGCCCTTCGTCCCCCGGAAAGCGAGCTCGCACAGCGTCGAGGAACCTTCGGTTGATCTCGAAGATGATCTCGAGGTGGCGCGGGAGGAAATCCTGGAACCATGGGACCGGCCATACCTCGAGGGCTTCGGGAAGGAGCGTATGGTTCGTGTAGGCAAGGGTTCTCTGCGTGAGGTCCCAGGCTTGGTCCCAACCCAGGTGGACTTCGTCGAGAAGCACCCGCATGAGCTCGGGGACAACGAGTGTCGGGTGTGTGTCGTTAAGTTGGATTGCGACTTTTTCGGGGAGAGTGTTCCAGTCCGTGTTGCTGCGCTGGAAGCGTCTCAAGAGATCGGCGAGCGACGCAGCCGCAAGGAAGTACTCCTGTAGGAAGCGCAGTCCCTTTCCCAAGCTGGTCGAGTCATCGGGATACAGAACCCGTGTCAGGGATTCAGCCGTCAGCGTCTCGGCCAAGGCACCGACGAAGTCCCCGCTGCTGAACTCCTGGAAGTCGAAGGCATCCGGCGCAGCCGCCGCCCAGAGCCGGAGTGTGTTGATGGTCTTGCCGCCGTAGCCTACGACGGGCCGATCGAAGGGAATCGCGATCAGGTGAGAGGGTCTGCCGATTACCGGCTGCAAAGTTCCGCCCCGGACCTCGAAGGAGCAGTTGAGTTTCACCTCCACCTTCTCTTGCGGCCGAGCCACTTCCCACGGATCCGGCCGCCGGAGCCAGTTGTCGCCCTTCTCCCGCTGCCAACCGTTTTGGATCGACTGGCGGAACATTCCGTACTCGTACCGCAGGCCGTACCCCATGGCGGGGAACTGCATGGTGGAGAGCGAGTCAAGGAAACAAACGGCGAGGCGCCCAAGACCCCCATTGCCGAGGCCTGCATCGGGCTCCTCCTCGAGGAGGCCTAGCCAGTCGAGCTTCTTCTCGTCGACGACTTGCTGGACAACTTCATCGAGCATGAGGTTTGTGATGTTGTTGGCGAGGGAACGACCGAGGAGAAATTCGATCGAAAGGTAGTAGACGCGCTTGGGATTCTGCCGCTCATAGGTATTCTCTGTGAGAAGCCATCGCTGGGAAAGGACGTCGCGCACGGAGCGGGCCACGGCCTCGTAACGCTCGCGTGCAGCCGCGGCCTTGAGATCGACGACGTTGTCAAAAAGAAGGTGGCGCTCGTAGAGTGCATCCGGCGTCCCTGTGAAGTGAACCGGTCCGCAGCCATATTGGGCGAGGAGCTTCTCCAGATCTTGGGATACCACCGGCGACGGGAGGTGTGCCTTGTCGGTTTTCTTTTCTGGCATTTTGATCCTCGTTTGATCTTCCCGATTTGCATGTTTTGTGGATTCGATCGGAGCTCAACGAAGGTGACTGGTATCATTCGAAAACCGGAGAGTCGCCTGGGACAGATTGTGCTCGTAGCCCAAGGCGCTGAGACTTGCTGTGCTGAGAAGGAAGTATCTTCCCCCCGCCGCTTCGAGCCCGACCCAGCGCGCAGCGAGGACGCGCAGAAAGTGTCCACTTGAAAAGACCAGCACGTCGCCCCGAATCGCGCGCACTCGGCTCACCACACGGTCGGCCCGCGCCCCGACCTGCTCGAGCGATTCGCCCCCGGGCAGCCGTCGCGGAAGAGCTCCCAGTCGGGACGCTCGGCGTGGATCTCCTCGCGGGTCCGTCCGTCGTATTTCCCGTAGTCCCATTCCACAAGATCCGGGTCCACCTCGGCTTTGGCGCCGAAGCCAGCCAGCTCGCAGGTCCGCCTCACCCGCTGCAGAGGGCTGGTGAACACGCGTACTGGCTTGAGGCCCCCCAGCCGCTCTCCCAGACGTTGCGCATTGCGCTCGCCGCGCTCGGTCAGCGGGAGATCGGTGAGGCCCGTGTGC
>DATFYN010000155.1:0-19713 GCA_035315025.1 Myxococcota bacterium | reverse complement strand
GTGGCGCAGGCAGTGGGAGCGCGGGGGGCGGGTCTTGCGGAACGCTTTGGAAGCCCGGCTCTGCTCACCGCACAGGCGGGCGTCCTGCTGGTGGGCCTTGTCCCGCTTTCTCGCCTCGCGCGCTTGGGCGCGGGAGGGCGGCCCGGAGAAATCCGGCGCCGCGCCCTTTCTGAGATCCGCGAGGGCCTGCGCGCGGTCTGGCGCTCGCCGCGTTTGCGCCCCGTCGCGTTCCTCGTGGCAAGCAACGGCCTCCTCTTCCTGGGACCCTACTATGTCCTGTGTCCCCTCATCGTGCGCGACGTGCACCACGGCGGAGTGGCCGACCTCTCCCTTGTCCTCGTCGTCTTCCCGGCCGGGACTGTCCTTGGCTCTCTCTGGGTCCTCGTGCGCGGCGGCATTCGACGCAAGGGGCGCGCACTCCTTTTGGGTCTTCTCGGGGGCGGCCTCTCCCTCGCCGCGCTGGGCCTTCCGCTCCCGTTCCCCGCATTTCTCACCGCGGTCTTTGCCTGGGGCATTTGCGGCGCGGTCTTCCTCAACATGAGCCGTACGCTCTTTCAGGAGAGCGCTCCGGCGCAGCTGCGCGGGCGCGTGCTTTCCGTCTATTCCGTGGCGCTGCTCGGCGTGGCGCCGGCGAGCAACCTCGGCGCAGGCCTCTTGGCGGACGCCCTGGGACCCGCCGCGGGGTGCATGGTGTTCGGTTTCGCCATGGTCGCGGTGATCGCCTTCGCATGGTGGCGCATGGACGTGCGCGCCATGAGCTGAGGAGCGCATTGGAAAAGCTCGCGGGCCCAGCCCCGCGCGACGCGGGCGTCCTCATCGAAGACGTAGAAACCGGGACCTCTCGCGGTAAAGCCGCGGCGCAGGCGAACCTTAGGTTCACCCATCGTAAGATTCTCCCGGTGCGAGGCGCCGGGCGAGGGCCACGAGTTCCAGCATCGCAAACGGCTTGTCGAGCACGGGCGTTGCGCCGAGGGCGTCGGCGCGCTCGTGGGTCTCGGTGTCACCGAATGCGGTGATCAGGATGGCGGGGATTTTCAGTCCTGCGAGCCGAGCCGCTTCGATCACGTCGAGACCGCAGAACCCGGGCATCCGCTGGTCGGTGAGCAGGAGCTGCGGCGCCTTGTCGCGGCTCCCACCGAGCACCACGTCGCCGAGATACGCGAGGGCCTCCGAGCCGTCGCGTGCCTGGGTCACGCGGAAGCCGTGCCTTGTGAGCAGGAAGGCAAGCATCTTGCGCATCTCATCATCGTCCTCGACGAGGAGGACAAGGGCCCTGCGCGTGGGCTCGGGCGTCTTCGTCTCGCGGGTCGCGCGAAAGTCCGGCCTTGTCGAAATCACCATCTGCCTCTCCCTCCGTGCTACCAAGCGGTGCCTGCGTTTCATGAGACGCTTTCGTGTGTGAGATCATCTTGCGGTTCCGGCTGCCGGGCCGACCTGGCGGGGGTCTCGCCTCGGGGGGTATTCAGCCCGGCGCCGGGAACCAGCCCATGACCGTGCATTCCCCGTGCCAGGAGAGAAAGGCCAGGACCGCGCTCCGCAGGCCGGAAGGACGGGGAGCTTCGCCTCGGGCGGGGAGGAATGACCCGCCCCGCGGCGCTACGCCGGTGCGGGCTCTCCGCCCTGCGCGCCTTGGGCCCAACGCTCGAGCTTGCGATGAAGGGTCTTGCGGTCCAGACCGAGCACACGGGCCGCGATGGTCTTGTTGCCGCCGCTCGCGTCGAGGACACGCAGCACGTAGCGCCGCTCGACTTCCTCGAGCGGCACCAGCTCGTCGGGATCGGATCCTGTCACGAGGACGTGTTCTTCGCGAAACTCGCGAACGCGCTCGGGCAGATCGTCGACCACAAGCTGCTCATAGCTGGTGAGGGCTACCGAGCGCTCGATGCAGTTCATGAGTTCGCGGACGTTTCCCGGCCAGGTGTAGGCGAGGAGCCGCTCGGCCACCGGGGCCGAGAATCCGACCACGCGCTTGTCCGAGCGCGCCGCAAAGCGCTGCACGAAGTGCTGCGCCAGGAGAAGGACATCGCGTCCACGCGAACGCAGCGGCGGCATCGCGACGTGCAGGACCTCCAGCCGGTAGAAGAGATCGCGCCGGAAGCGACCTTCGTCCACCGCGGCGTCGAGATCGCGGTTGGTCGCCGCAATGACGCGCACATCCGCAGCCACCTCGCTGTCGCTGCCCACCGGCCGCACACTGCGTTCTTGCAACGCACGCAAGAGCTTCGGCTGGAGGTCGAGGGGAAGCTCGCCGACCTCGTCCAAAAAGAGCGTCCCGCCCGCAGCTTGCACAAACAGGCCCTTGCGCTCGGCACGCGCGTCGGTGAAGGCGCCGCGCACGTGGCCGAACAGCTCGCTCTCAAGGAGGGTGGGGGGGAGCGCGCTGCAGTCGAGCACGACGAACGGCGCATCCCGACGTGCGCTGTGCGCGTGGATCGCCCGGGCCGCGACCTCCTTGCCCGTACCCGTCTCGCCAGTCACCAGCACGGACGCGTCTGAAGCGGCCACCTTGGCGAGCAGTGCCCGCAGCCTCCAGATCGCTGGGCTATCGCCGAGCAGCTGTCCCCAGCCCTCCGAGTCCGCCACCGTTTGGCGCAGGCGCACAAGCTCCGCGTGGAGCGCGCGATGGCGCGCAGCGCCCTCGATGCGCAGGATCAACTCCTCGATCTCGAAGGGCTTGTGCACGAAGTCGTGTGCGCCCGCGCGGATCGCTGCGATCGCCGTATCCAGGCTGCCAAAGGCGGTGATGACAACCACCGGAAGGTCCGGGCGGTGGCTCACGATGCGGGTACACAGGTCAAGGCCCGTCATTCCGGGCATTCGAACGTCGGTCACTACGACGTCGAACTCCTCCGAGAGAAGAAGGGCCAGCGCTTCTTCGCCCGCGTTCCGCCCCACGGCCTCGTAGCCGCGACGCAGCAGGCGATCGACCACCATCTTCCCCATGGCATGATCGTCATCCACCACGAGCACACGCGTCATGCCGAGACGCCCGCCTGCGGGAGCCAGACCGTGAAGACGGAGCCGCTCCCCGCTTCGCTTGCGACGTCGATCCAGCCCCCATGGTCGGCGACGATGCCGTAAGCGACGGAGAGGCCAAGCCCCGTACCCTCTCCGACAGGCTTCGTCGTGAAGAAGGGATCGAAGATGCGCGCGCGGTCGTCCTCGGGAATCCCTGCGCCGCAATCGCGCACCTCGACACAGACGCAGCGCCGTTCCGATCCATCTCCCTCTCTCGGGGCGAGTCTGCGGGTCATGACTGCGACTTGGACCTTCGCGCCCGGCGGCGAGGCCTGAATGGCGTTCATGACGAGGTTCGTCAGCACCTGCTCGATCTGACCGGTGCCGACCTCCGCAGGCACCACGAGCTCGCGGTCCACGAAGTCGACGAGCACCCGGCGCTTGGCGGCCAGGGGCTCGAGGAACGCCACCGTCTCGCGTGCCAGCTTCACCAGGTCGGCCGGGGAGCGCTCCGTCGATTTGCGCCGCGCAAAGTCGAGAAGCTGGCGCAAGATGCCTGCCATGCGGCCGGTCTGCTCGTGGATCACGCACGCGGTCTCGCGAATCTCGGGCTCCGAGGACACTTCGCCCGAAGCGATCATCGCCGCATGGCCGGAAATGACGTTGAGCGGGGTGCCGAGCTCATGGGCGATGCCCGACGCGAGTTGGCCCACGGTGGCCAGCCGGTCTGCGTGGCGCACCTGCTCGATCGCGGCAAGGCGTGCGGCGGTCTCGGACTCGAGCTGCACGCGGGCCTCCGCGAGATTGTCGGTCATCGCGTTCATCTCGTCGGCCAGAAGCGAGAGCTCGTCGTGCTGGCGCAGGGTGATGCGCGAGGAGAGGTCGCCGGCACCGATCCGCCGCGCCTGTTCGCCAAGTTTGCGCACGGGCTCTCCCACCAGCCGGACGCCGAGCCCCCACGCGACGCCGCCACAGACGAGAACGAGCGCCGCCGTGACGGTGAGTTCGTGAAGGAAGCGCACATGGATGAAGCGCTGTTCCCCTTCCAGGGATTGGGAGAGCTCGATGTCGCCCGCTGCCCGGCCGTCGACCATGACGGGCGTGTAGGTGTACACCATTCCGTGATTGCCGCGGGAGCGGTCCACCAAGGAGACGTCATGCCCGAGCTCTGCGGGGACCACCTGGTCCCGCGGCAGCGCTGGCGCGCCCGCAGAGCCCGGCGGGGCGTCGAGCTGCACCCAGCGAATCTCGGTCTGGAGTTCGCGCGCGTCCGCCTCGGCGATCATCGAGACGGCGGCGTTGGGACCGTGGTCGCGCAGGCTCGCGGCCACCGCGGCGGCCAAGGCGCGACCCATCACGCGGTGGTCGCGGGAGATATCGGCCTCGTAGGCCTCCGCGAACTCGCGCATGCTGATCCAGGCCTGGATGGCGAAGATCACGGCGAAACCCGCGAGAAGCGCGAGGGTGAGCTTGCGGACGAGTCTCATGGCGCGACCTCCGTCGCAGTAGGAATGGATAGGCCGTCCAGGCAACGTAGCGCCCCTCGTCTCCAGCGTGTCGAGACGCGTCTTCGGGCCGCATGAAGGGGACCCTGCACAGGAGCCGAGCGACGGGGTAGGCTCGAGGACCATGCCGAAGGTCTCCCTCGACCTCGTGGTGGCCACCGTGGTCGCCGTGGCCGCCTTGCGGGGCCTGCTCCTCGGCCTCGTTCGAGAGGCCTTCTCGCTCGGCGCGCTCGCGGCAGCGGTGATCTCGATCCGCTTTCTGACGGGACCCACAGCCGAAGCCCTCCAGCCGCTTTTGCCTGACCGCGTGCCCGCCATGGCCGTGAAGGTCGGCTCTGCCATCCTGGTCGCGCTCGTCGGCGTGGCGGTGGTCGCACTCCTTGGGCGGCTCGTGCGTCGCGGCGTCAAGGCCGCCGGCTTGGGCTTTGCCGACCGGGTCGCGGGTGCGGGCCTTGGCGCAGCGGAGGGACTGCTCATCGTGTCTCTCGGACTCGCTGTCCTTAGCGCCGCGATCGGGCGTGACCACCCCGCCTTAACCGCGTCGCAGGCCTACGCCTATTTTGATCGCGCGCAGCGCGCGATCGTCGGCGAGCCGGCGCGGCCGCAGGATGTGGCTGGGCCGCCCCCGCGACCCTAAGCCTAGGGCCAAGAGAGCCGGACCAGGCTGAAGTTCCCAGCCGCGGGTCGAGGAAGTCGTCGAGTTGTGGGGGTAGCGCGGGCAAAAAGGGGAGCGTTCTGGCTACGGCGGTCTTGTGAGGCCGTTCGCCACCACCTGCCGACCCTTCAGCGACCGACAAGACGTCGCGGTCAGCAGGCGCTTTTGAGAATCAGTGAGACAACCCAGCCTTTGCGATATTTCAACCGGGCCTGGCAGTTGCAGGTGTCCCCTCGGTAGATCACATCGCGAGAAGCAGGATCTCTGGTGTCGGCTTCTTCCTCCGGCTGTTCCCAGTCGATTCCACAGCCGTCGGGGGCGTAGGAATCTTTCTCGCCGGCTTTCAACAGCGCTATGGCCTTGGTCCTCGCCATGCGCGGCAGCTCGATCTTCTGCTCGGAGGATTCGATGGGCTCGTTGGTGCGGCCGGTCAGTACTGCGTCGCCGCGGAAGCCGTAAGTCACGCTGACGTTTCCGTCGCTCGATGCGAGCTTGCAGGAAAGTGGTTTGCCAAAGCGTCGCACCATCTCCCGATAGAACGGGCCCGCTTCGAGGCGCTGCGGGAGGCTTTGCGCTTCTGGCTTTCCGGCTCCGGTCGCGCCGGGCGCCGCGGTTGGGCATGCCGCTTGTTCCGCGTCGCTGGCGAAAACAATCAGCGGCAGGAGGATCAGCATCGCTCCTGCCGCCAGCGCTCGCCAAAGCGCTAGAACTGGACGTGCCACCGAACCAGGCCCCCTTCTTTTTCGAGGAACTTTGTTTTGCCGGGCAGGCTATTCAGGGTCGCCTTGATCTCCCCAGCGTCCTTCTCCACCGGCTGAACGTCGAAGGCGTCCCCCGACAGGTGCTTGCTCAGTTGCGCCAACTGGGCGTCGCTAAGCTTATCCAGCACTTCCTTGAGCCCCTCGGCAATCTCGTTTTTCGCCTTCTTGTCCTTGTGGTCGTCCACCCACTTCTGGCAGTTGGTGCTGGCGGTGCTGGTGACGTAGGTCTCCTTGATCCAGTTGCGGTTCACGACGACGTTACTGGCCATGGCGCTGGCCTGCTCGGCTTTGTCACGGCGTCCGCTGGTAAAAACCACCGCGGGATGTTTCTTCTTCAGAATGTACGCGGCCTTCTTGGCGGTCTCTGAGAGGTTAAGGGCCTCGATGGCGTCGTCCTTCTCGGGCTTTTCGTCTTTCTCCGCCTTCTTCCCGGATCCGCCTGTCTCGGACCCGCCACCGCCCGACGCGAACACGTCCGGGTCGCGCCCCAGGGCTTGCGGACGGTGCCAGTTGTCGTGGTCGGGATTGGTGCCGAGGACAGTCGGGCTCTTGAAGAAGCCGGGCCCACCGCCGCCGGCCGGTGCATTGGGATGAACGTCAGGATCAGGCAGAGAAACCTCCTTATCGGGTTCGCCTGCGGAACCAGGGGCTGCAGCCTTCTCTCACGCGGGTGCGTCGTGTTCGTTCCAACGACGCCGACTCGCGGTATCGGACCTGTCCATTCGGGTTTCCGGGTCTGGCCACTAGAAACCAGACACTAAGAGGCGGCCGGCGGATCCACCCAGCGATCGTGCTTGCGAATCAGCTCGACGAGCCGGTCGTCGGCGGACGCAGCGGGCACGTGGCGTTCCACCAGTTCCTTGCCCACGTAGAGATTCACGGTGCCCGGCCCCGAGCCCACATAACCAAAGTCTGCGTCCGCCATTTCGCCGGGACCGTTCACGATGCAGCCCATGATGGCGATCTTCACGCCCCGCAGATGCTGGGTCCGGGCTTTGATGCGGGCGGTCGTCTCCTCGAGGTCGAAGAGCGTGCGACCGCACGAGGGGCAGGAGATGAACTCCGTCCAGGAGGTGCGAAGGCGCGCGCCTTGAAGGATCCGGTATCCAAGGTCGAGGGCGCGCCCTGGGTCCCCGAACCATGCCGCCGGGAGGGAGATCGCGTCGCCGATCCCGTCGCACAGGAGCGCCCCGAGATCGGTCGCGGTGGCGAGGAGGAGGACCTCGTCTCGGGCCGGGCGCCCATGGCCCCCGCGCAGCACGATCGGCAGAGCGCCGGCGCCGCGTGCAGCAAGGCGCGCAGCGACGAGGCGCGCGTCATGCACGAAGCGCGCACCGGGCGTCGCGGGCTCATCGGCCAGGGAAAAGAGGATCCGCGAGAGGGAGGCCCGGCGCGAGGCATCGAGGGCCCGGTCCAGAAGCGGAGCGAGCGCCGCTCCGCGCGCTTCGAGCGCCCACTCGAGGGGGCCGCGAAGCCGGGAAGCCGCGTCCGCCACCTGTTCGAGCTCTCCATCGGAGGTCTCCGGCGTCACCACAACGACGGCGCGCGCCGCGGCCGCCGGAATCAAGCTCACAAGCGCGGCCGGGAGGCGCACCGAAACGGGCGCGCGCAGGTTCCGCTTGGCGAGGGCGTCCGCGTAGGCGCCGAAACGGCGCGCGCCGTCTTCATCGCGCAGATCGAAAAGGAGTCCCTCGCAAGCGATCTCCGGCCGCAGCGCAAGGCCCACGGCGAGCGCGTCGGCTTCGCGCTCGACGTCCGCCGGCGCTCCGACTTCGAGTTCGACGCGCACGGGCAGATCGCCACCGATCGCAAGCTCGTCCACGGCGATCGCGTGCGTTTTTCTCCGGGCGTGGCTGTAGGGATCGGCGACGAAGGGCGCCCCGGGATCAGGAACCGTTCGCGTGCCTGCGGCCTCGCTCCAGCGCCGGTCGTAACGTTGCGCAAGCGCGCGGGCGACCGGGATCTCTTTCACGGGATCCTCGGTCAGCGAGACGCGGATCGTGTCGCCGATGCCATCCTCGAGCAGGGCGCCGATCCCGATGGCGCTCTTAATCCGGCCGTCCTCACCGTCTCCGGCCTCGGTGACACCGACATGGAAAGGGTAGCCGGGAAGCCGCGGCGTACGCTCTTCGAGGCGGGTCGCAAGCAGGCGATAGGCCTGGATGGCGACCTGTGCGTTGCTCGCCTTCATGCTGAAGACGACGTCGTGCAGGCCCTCGTCCTCGCACACGGCAAGGAACTCGAGAGCGCTCTCGACCATGCCCTGTGGCGTATCGCCAAAGCGATTGAGAATGCGGTCGGAGAGCGAACCGTGGTTGGTCCCGATGCGCAGCGCGCGGCCCAGCTCCTTGCAGCGGCGCACCAGGGGACGGAGCCGCGCGGCCACGCGCTCGATCTCCTCTTGGTACTCCGCGTCGGTGTACTCCCGCACTTCAAAGCGTTTCTTGTCGGCGAAGTTGCCGGGATTGACGCGCACCTTTTCGACGTGCTCCGCAGCCACCATCGCGGCGTGCGGGGTAAAGTGGATGTCCGCCACGAGCGGGACGCGCACGCCCCTTTGCAGGAGCGCGCGCTTGATCTCGCCCAGCGCCTCGGCGTCGCGCAGCGAGGGGGCCGTGATGCGGACGATCTCGCAGCCTGCCGCGACGAGGCGCTCGGTTTGCGAAACCGTGGCCGCGACATCCTGCGTGTCGGTCGTGGTCATCGACTGCACGCGGATCGGGTGCGCGCCGCCGATCGCGACCTCGCCGACGTGGACGACGCGCGTTCGGCGCCGCCGCGGGACGAAGGGATCGGCCGCGAAGCCGACGCTCATGAAGCTCCTTCGACGAGTGCGTAGAGCTTCTCGATCGCGGCCTCGAGCTTCGCCGGATCGCGGCCGCCGGCCTGGGCAAAATCCGCCCGTCCACCACCCTTTCCGTCCACGACCTGCGCGACCTCCCGCACGAGCTCCCCTGCCCGGAAGCGGCCCACGAGATCGGGGGTCACACCAATCGCCAGCGCGACGCGGCCCTCCCCCTCGGCCGCGACCATGACGATTCCGCTCGCGAGGCGCTGGCGCAGCTCATCGACCATGGCGCGCAGCTCCTTGGGATCTGCGCCTTCGGCCCGTGCGGCGAGGACCTTCACTGCGCCGATCTCCCGGACCTGCGAGAGCAAATCACCCGACGCAGCGCCGCGCCGCTCCGCGCGCAGCCGCTCGAGCTCTTTCTCGAGCGCCCGCCGCTCCTCGAGGAGCTTCTCGATCCGCGCCGCCAGCTCGCCCGGTGGCGCGCGCAAGAGGTCGGCGATCGTCCGCAGCGCCCGTTCCTGCGCGCGCATATGGGCCAGTGCACCCTGACCGGTCTGGGCCTCGATGCGTCGCACGCCCGAGGCGATTCCGGTCTCGGAGAGCACCTTCAAGACGCCGATCTCACCGGTGGCGCGGGCGTGGGTCCCCCCGCACAGCTCCGTCGAAAAGTCGCCGAAGGAGATGACGCGCACCACGTCGCCGTATTTCTCTTCGAAGATTGCGATCGCACCCTCTTCGATCGCCTTGGCGTAGGGCAGCTCGCGGATGCGGGCGGGGGCGTTGCGCTCGATCCAGCCGTTCACCAGGTCTTCGATCCGCTCGATCTCCTCCTGGGAGAGCGGCGCGTCATGGGTGAAATCGAAGCGCAGGCGCTCGGGTGCGACGAGGGAACCCTTCTGCAGGGCCTGGGGACCGAGCACCCGGCGCAGGGCCGCGTGCAAGAGATGGGTCCCAGAGTGATTCTGGACCGTGGCTTGACGCAGCTCGGAATCCACCGTGAGCTCCGCCGCCTCGCCCAGATTGATCTCGCCGGCCACGACGCGCCCACGGTGCACGACGAGGCCCGCGACCGGACGCTGGGTATCCGTGACCTTGATCCGCCCGCCCCGGGTACGAATCTCGCCTTGGTCGCCCACTTGGCCGCCGCTCTCGGGGTAGAAGGGGGTCTGGTCCGTCACGACTTCGACTTCGTCGCCCAGGCTTGCTCGTTCGATCGGCGCCCCCGCGCGCAAGAGGGCGCGGATTCTGGCCTCAAGGTGCAGGGTCTCGTAGCCGCGGAAGACCACGGGCTCGTCCAACACGATCGTCGCGTAGACCTGAGAGACGGCCACGTCGCCGCTCCCCTTCCAGGCCGCCCGCGCGCGCGCGCGCTGCCTCTCCATCGCCGCGTCGAATCCCTCCTGATCGACGCGCAGGCCGTGGCTGCGCAAGATGTCTTCCGTGAGATCGAGCGGAAAACCGAACGTGTCGTAGAGGCGGAAGGCCACCTCGCCCGGCAGCACGGCGCCCGCTTTTCCTAGCTTGTGCTTCACCGTGCGGATCTCCTCCTCGAGGAGCGAGAGGCCCTTGGAGAGCGTCTCCAGGAACCGCTCCTCCTCGTGCCGCACGCGGTCCGTGATGTAGGCGCGGCGCTCGACGAGCTCGGGATAGGCGCCGCCCATCTCGTCGATCACGCTGTCGGACACGGCGTGGAGGAAAGGCTCTTCGAGCCCGAGCAGCACGCCATGGCGCGCCGCGCGGCGCAGGATGCGGCGCAGCACATAGCCCCGACCTTCGTTCGAGGGGAGCACGCCGTCCCCGATCAAGAAGGAAACCGCTCGCGCATGGTCGGCCACCACGCGCAGCGAGACGTCCTTCTCCGGATCGGTGCCGAGGGCCACGCCCGAGAGCTCTTGGGCGCGGAGAAGGATCGCGCGAAAGAGGTCGGTCTCGTAGGTCCACTGGACCCCTTGGACCACGACCGCGAGGCGCTCCAGTCCCGCGCCGGTGTCGATCGAGGGCTTGGGGAGCGGCGTCATCGTGCCCGCTGCATCCCGATTGAACTGCATGAAGACGAGGTTCCAGATCTCGAGAAAGCGCCCGCAGTCGCAGGCGGGGTCGCAGTGGGGATTCTTGCAGTGCGGCGGCTTGCCGAAGTCGTAGTAGATCTCCGAGCACGGCCCGCAGGGCCCGGTATCGCCCATGGCCCAGAAGTTGTCCGCCTCGTCCAAGCGATAGATCCGCGACTCGGGGAGCCCGACGCGGTCGCGCCAGAGACCGAAGGCGTCGTCATCGTCGCGGAAGACCGTCGCGTGAAGGCGCGCGGGCGGGAGGCGGAGCACCCCCGTCACGAACTCCCAGGCGTATTCGATCGCCTCGGGCTTGAAGTAGTCGCCGAAGGAGAAGTTTCCGAGCATCTCGAAAAAGGTGTGATGGCGTGGGGTTCGGCCGACGTTCTCGAGGTCGTTGTGCTTTCCGGAAACGCGCATGCACTTCTGCGCGCTCGTGGCCCGGGAGTACTCCCGGGTCTCCTCGCCAAGGAAGAGGCGCTTAAAAGGGACCATTCCCGCGTTGGTGAAGAGCAGCGTCGGGTCCGAGTCCGGGATGAGGGAAGCGCTCGGAACCCGCCGGTGCCCCCGCTTTTCGAAGAAGGCCTGGAAGGCCTCCCGGATCTCGCTTGCAGCGCTCGGTCGCGACGGCATGAAAACTCCCCTGGCTGCGGCCAGCCCGGAAACTATAGGGAAATGCCGGAGGAGGCGGGCGCGATCCTGGAGAGGAACCGACCGGGCAGAACGAAGAGGGCTTAAGGACGTGCAGCGCGCTGGCGGGAAACCTTGGGAAGAGGATTGATCGCGGCGGACCGAGCCCACCCACCGCTGCCCAATTCTTTCTTCCCGAAATCAGGGGCGCGGGGCACCGCGCTTGGCTTCGAGCCAACGAGTTTAGAACCGTTCGATCTTGAGATCATCTGCGCTCGAGGCGGCTCCAGAGCCTCCGGACGGAGCCTTGCCGCCGACCGGCGGAGGCTCTTGCTTCTTGCCCTCTTCCCCATCCTTGTCGAAGTCGTCCCAGGTACCGTCCGACGTGCTCGCGATGCCGCGAAAGCGCAGCGCGAAGTCGTCGGCGTTCGATACATGGCGGAGAGCCTCCTCGTAGGTCACGAGATTGCTCTTCACCAGGTGCATCAGCGATTGATCGAAGGTCTGCATGCCGTAGGTCGTGAAGCCCTTCGCGATGGCGTCGTGCAGCTCTTTGGTTCGGTCCTTGTCGGCGATGCACTCACGCACGCGCGCCGTCGTGACCAGGATCTCGAGGGCGGGCACGCGGCCCTTGCCGTCGGCCCGGGGCACCAGGCGCTGGGAGATCACGGCCTTCAGAATGGACCCGAGCTGGAGGCGCACCTGCTTCTGCTGGTACGGCGGGAAGACGGAAATGATGCGGTTAATCGTCTCGGTCGCATCCAGGGTGTGGAGCGTACTCATGACGAGGTGGCCGGTTTCTGCGGCCGTGATGGCCGTCTCGATGGTCTCGAAATCCCGCATCTCACCCACCAGGATCACGTCCGGGTCCTGGCGCAGGGAGGCGCGCAGCGCGTTCGCGAAGCTGTCGGTGTCCACACCGATCTCGCGCTGGTTCACGATCGAGCGCCGGTCTCGGATCAGAAACTCGATCGGATCCTCGACGGTGACGATGTGGCAGGTCCGGTTCGAGTTGATGTGGTCGATCATGGCCGCAAGGGTCGTCGACTTGCCCGAGCCGGTGGTCCCCGTCACGAGGATTAAGCCGCGCTGCTCCATGGCGATGGACTCCACCACCTTGGGCAAGTGGAGCTGATCGACCGTCTTCACACCGAAAGGGATCACGCGGAAGACGATGCCTGTCGTCCCGCGTTGCTGGAAGACGTTCACGCGGAAGCGCCCGAGGCCAGGAATGCCATAGGCGAGGTCCGCCTCGTGGTGAGATTCGAACTTCGCCTTCTGGTGCGCGCTCATGATCCCGAGCGCCATCTTTTGGATCTCGTCGGGCAACAGGCGCTCGGCGTTCTTGAGAGGCACGAGCGCCCCGTCCACGCGAAACATGGGCGGCAGTCCGGACTTCAGGTGGATGTCCGAAGCCCCGCCCTTGATGGCGATCTTCAGGATTTCGTTCAGCTCCATGGCCATGGGCCGAGACCTCCCCCCAGCGCGGCAGGCCGCTCCAAAGGCATTTCGACGCGGCGTCGCGAACTCTTGAGGGGGGCAGATCGGCCGCGAAGTTGCCGGTTCCCGATGGGTGCCGCCCCAAAGGGCGGCGCAGCGGGCCCCGCCGGCGCTACGCCTATCGGCTACACATGGGGTTTTGGGCCGGCCGGGCGCTCCGGCGGCTTCGACGGAGGGGAGAAGCATGCTGGGAGCTTCCCGCGACAGCCTAAATGTCCGCCGCCCGCTCGAGGTCCGGGGCCAGCGCTACGAGACCTTTAGCCTCGCCGCCGCGGCGCGGGCGGGCCTTGCGGGAATCGAGCGCCTTCCTGTCTCGCTCAAGGTGCTGCTCGAGAATCTCCTGCGCCACGAAGATGGCCGGAGCGTCCAGCAAGACGACCTGCGCGCCTTTCCGGCGTGGCTTGAGCGTCGAAGGTCGGATCGCGAGATCGCCTTTCGCCCCGCCCGCGTCCTCATGCAGGAC
Organism: Myxococcota bacterium; assembly: GCA_035315025.1. GTDB lineage: Bacteria > Myxococcota_A > UBA9160 > UBA9160 > UBA9160 > UBA9160. Next base: position 6,402 of record DATFYN010000155.1, on the reverse strand, counting down.
TTCACAGGCGTCCCGGCGCTGGTGGATCTCGCCGCCATGCGCGACGCCATGGTCACCCTGGGTGGCGACCCAAAGCAGATCAACCCCCTGATCCCCGTCGATCTCGTGATCGACCACTCCGTTCAGGTTGATGTCTTTGGGAACAAGGGCGCCTTCGCGCGCAACGTCGAGCTCGAATATGAGCGCAACCGCGAGCGCTACGCCTTCTTGCGCTGGGGCCAGTCCGCGCTCGACGGGTTCCGGGTTGTACCGCCGGGCACTGGAATCTGTCATCAGGTGAACCTCGAATACCTCTCGAAGGTCGTGTGGAGCGAGGGGGCGGCGCAGGCCGGGGCCGCTCTGCGCGCCTACCCCGACACCCTCGTCGGCACCGATAGCCACACCACGATGGTGAATGGTCTCGGGGTTCTCGGCTGGGGCGTGGGTGGCATCGAGGCCGAGGCCGCGATGCTCGGTCAGCCCCTCTCCATGCTTCTGCCCGAGGTGCTCGGGTTCCGCCTCACCGGGAGGCTGCGGGAGGGTGTCACCGCCACGGATCTCGTCTTGACCGTGACGGAGCTGCTCCGCAAGCAGGGCGTGGTGGGCCGGTTTGTCGAGTTCTTCGGACCCGGCCTGGCCGCGCTTGCGCTTCCCGATCGCGCGACCATCTCGAACATGTGCCCGGAGTACGGTTCGACCTGCGTTCTATTTCCCGTGGACCGGGAGACTATCGCCTATCTCCGCTTCACCGGACGTGACCCGCAGACCGTTGCCCTCGTCGAGGCCTATGCCCGGACCCAGGGTCTGTGGCGTGAGGAAGGGACGCCCGATCCGCTATTCACAGACGTTTTGGAACTCGATCTCAGCCAAGTGGAGACAAGCCTTGCGGGCCCACGTCGGCCACAGGATCGGGTTTCGCTCAAGGGCGTTGCGGCCGGCTTCGCGCAGGCGCTGCCCTCCCTTCTCAAGTCCGGAGTCGCCGCGGATGCCGAAGCCCCGATCGAGGGGGAAGCCTTCTCCCTGCACCACGGCGACGTGGTGATCGCCGCGATCACGAGCTGCACGAACACCTCGAACCCGGATGTCATGGTCGCTGCGGGCCTGCTGGCCCGCAAAGCGCGCGCGCGCGGTCTCACCCGCAGACCCTGGGTCAAGACGTCGCTCGCGCCGGGCTCGAAGGTGGTGGCCGACTACCTTGCGGCGTCCGGGCTTCAGGACGATCTGGATGCGCTGGGCTTTGCGCTCGTGGGTTTCGGCTGCACGACCTGCATCGGTAACTCCGGCCCGCTGCCTCCCCCGATCGACGCCGCGGTCCGCTCGAAGAACCTCGTGGTGGGCGCGGTTCTCTCGGGCAACCGCAACTTCGAAGGCCGCGTCCACCCGCAGGTGCGCGCCAACTATCTGGCATCGCCCCCCTTGGTGGTGGCGTACGCCCTCGCGGGCACGCTGCGCAAAGACTTGACACGGGAGCCCCTCGGCAAGGACCGCGACGGCAAGCCCGTCTACCTGCGGGAGCTCTGGCCGACGAGCACGGAGATCCAGTCGACCGTGCGAAGCGCACTTTCTCCCGAAATGTTCCGCCGCCGCTACGCCGACGTCTTCGAAGGCGACGAGAACTGGGCCCGCATCGGGAGCGCAAGCGGGGTCACCTTTGCGTGGGATCCCGCGAGCACCTACGTCCGGCAGCCGCCCTATTTCGCCGGGATCACGGGCGAGCCCGCTCCCGTGCGAGACATCCGCGGCGCGCGCGTGCTGGCGGTCCTTGGGGACAGCATCACGACCGACCACATCTCTCCGGCCGGCAGCATCGCGACCGAGTCGCCAGCGGAGCTCTATCTGCTGCAAAAGGGAGTCGCGAAGAGCGATTTCAACTCCTACGGCGCACGCCGCGGCAATCACGAGATCATGATGCGCGGCACGCTCGCCAATGTTCGGCTGCGAAACGAGCTCGCCCCCGAAACGGAGGGCGGCTTCACCAAGCTCTTGCCCGAGGGTGAGCTCCTGTCGATCTACGATGCCGCCATGATCTACAAGGAGCGCGGCACCCCCCTCGTGATCGTGGCGGGAAAGGAGTACGGCTCGGGCTCCTCGCGAGACTGGGCCGCCAAGGGCGTGCAGCTGCTCGGCGTGCGTGCCGTCGTCGCCGAGAGCTTCGAACGCATCCACCGCTCGAACCTCGTGGGAATGGGCGTCTTGCCCCTCACGTTCACGGGCGGAGCGACGCGCCAGACGCTCGGCCTCGACGGGAACGAGACCTTCGACTTCGTGGGCCTTGAGGCAGGAGTCCGCCCCCGCATGACGATCGCTTGCCAGATCCGCCGCAGCAGCGGTAAGCGAGAGGAGATCCCGCTTCTTTGCCGAATCGACACGCTCGATGAGCTCGAGTACTACCGGCACGGCGGCATCCTCCAGTACGTGCTGCGCCAGCTCTTGGAAGTCGCGAAAGGACCCGCGCGCTAGGCGCGAGGCCGGTCGATGCGAGCGCCTTCGCCCGCCCCCTAAGGCGCGGCCTGCCGAGCCGTCGCCGTCGGGGTTCAGCGCTACTCCCGATTCTCCGAAAAAGAGTTCGCGACCGGAAGGGGGAGCGGTGCCGCCGCACAGCGCTGCGCGCGGGGAAGAGATCAAGCTCGAGCGTTTCGGCATGAGCCCGGAGCGCGGATTCCTGCCCGACGTCGACCCCTGCCGCAGGCTCCCCGCGGCCTTTGCCGCCTGGGAGGAGCTCGCCTCGGAGCTTCCTAAGCGCCTGCTCACCGGCACGCTGCGGCGCGCCGTACGCGCCCTCCCGCAGCTCGACCCCGCAGCACTTCACGCAGAAGGCGAGCTGCGTCGTGCCATGCTCTTGCTCTCGTTTCTCGGACACGCGTTTGTGTTCGAGTCCGACCCCCCCGCCGAAAGGGTCCCGCAGGTCCTCGCCCTCCCCTGGTGCGCAGTCGCCGAGCGGCTGGGCCGGCCTCCGGTCCTCTCCTACGCCTCCTACGCCCTCGACAACTGGCGTCGCCTCGACCAAAGGGAACCGCTCGCGCTCGAAAACCTCGCCCTCCTCCAGAACTTCCTGGGTGGCGTGGACGAGGACTGGTTCGTCACGATCCACGTGGCGATCGAGGCGCGCGCCGCCGGCCTTTTGGCAGGAGCCCTGCCCGCGCAAGACGCAGCGCGCGCGCGAGACGCCCTACGCCTTGAGGCCCTGCTCACCAAAGTGGCCGAGGGCCTCGAAGCCCTCGTCGCCATCCTGCTCCGCATGCCCGAGCGCTGCGATCCCTACATCTACTACCAGCGGGTTCGGCCCTGGATCCACGGCTGGAAGGACCACCCCGCCCTCCCGCACGGTCTTGTGTATGAGGGCGTCGCAGCCTTTCGAGGACGGGGCCAGCGCCTGCGCGGCGAGACGGGCGCACAGAGCGGAATCGTCCCGGCGCTCGACGCGCTCCTCGGTGTCGGCCACGCGGACGATCCGCTTCGCGCCTACCTGGCTGAGATGCGCGGCTATATGCCGCCGGGCCACCGCGCCTTCCTCGAGGAGCTCGAGGCCGGGCCCTCCCTGCGCGAGGCCGTTCGCGAGCTTGGCTCCGGCCACGCCTCGCTCGTCGAGGCATATGACGCCTGCCTTCACTGGCTCGAGCACTTCCGCGCCACGCACCTTGAGTACGCGGCGCGTTACATCCACCGCCAGCGCCAGGCCTCCGCCGCAAATCCCACGGAGGTCGGAACGGGCGGGACGCCCTTTATGACGTACTTGAAAAAGCACCGCGACGAGACGGGCCGCCACCGCATCCGCTAGCGGCCACACCACGCGGATCGCGGCTCCTTTGCCGTGTGGAGGATCCGCCGCGCGCTGCTAGGTCCGTTCTGTCCCTTCCGCGCCGCTGCGTGCGAGGAAGTCGGCGAGACTGACACCGTCGCCCTGGTCGAAGGTCTCATCGAGGAGCTCCACGCCCTCCATGCGATCGGGCCGGAAGCTGCGGTAGTCGTGGCGCAGCTCGCACCATGCGGCGAGCGTCCACTTGCTGCCCCAAAAGTACATGCCGAGCGGGCGCACGGCCCGCTCGGTTCTCTCGCCGTCGCCACGTGTGTAGCCAAAGTAGATCCTGCGGCGCTCGCCGATGGCGCGGCGCAGGAGCGCCATGTCGCGTGCCATGGCCGCCGCCCATGGAATCCCCGGTGCGAACAGTGCCGTGTCGAGGAGCACCTGGCGCAGGGCTTGTGGCACTGCCGCCTCGATCTTCGTCATCGCGCTGTGTACGGCCGAGGCGAGCCCAGCGTCCGCCCACGCACCGACGATCCGTGCGCCGAGCACAAGGCCCTCGAGTTCCTCGCTCGTGAAGGTAAGGGGTGGGAGTTCGTAGCCGCGATCCAGCCGATAGCCGACGCCCGCCTCGCCGCGGATCGGCACTCCTGAGGCCTCAAGGTCGCGCACGTCCCGGTACACAGTGCGCGTCGAGACGCCGAGTTCCCGGGCGAGCTGATCGCCGGTCGCGAAGCGGCGCGCGCGCAAGTGGTGGACGAGCTGAAAAAGACGGTCCGCGCGTCGCATCCCCTCAGTCCCTGCGGCGTGGCCGACTGCCGCGCTCCCGCAGCGCGGCGCGGCCTACGCCGCCGTACACAGGCCCACCGGGTTGCCTTCCGGATCGGAAATCACGGCGATCGTGGTGTCGCCGCGTCTTCGCATGGGAAGCAGCACCCGGCTCCCCATGCGCTCGGCCTTGGCCAGGGCCGCGCGAAGGTCGGGCACTTGGGTATAGAAGGTGAGCCAGCCTTGCGCGCCGTGCGCCTCACCGATGCCGCCGGGAATTCCGCCCTCCCCCGCAGCCACAACCCCATAGTTCATGGCGCCGATGCCCTGGAAGCTCCAGCCTAAAAGCTCGCCGTAGAAGCTCCGGAGCTTGTCAGGATCCTGACCTACGACCTCGAAACGAACGACCGGGCTGCGCATCCCACTCTCCTCTCTTTTCCTTGGAATTTCCACTCGCTTTGCCGTCTCCCGCGCTTTTGGCAAGGGCTGGAGAGTTGGAGAGTAGGCGAGGTCTCCTGCCAGCTTCCTGTCAGGAGGCGCGAGAAATGAGCTCCTCGCCCGGGCATTCATGACAGCGTCCTGGCGGGAGCCCTGGGGCGCGCGGCCCGGACGGTTCAAGAACCGCCCGCTGCGAGGAGCGCCGGCTCGAACTACGCCTCCACGGCCGCACCGTTGGACCCGGCCGGGACCGCGCGTTTCACGCCCTTTGCCGCATACACCGCGTCGGCGATGCGCGAGCGCACATCCACATTCTCCTTCAGGAACTTGCGTGCCTGCTCCCGACCCTGACCAATGCGCTCGCTCTCGTAGGAGAACCACGAGCCGCTCTTTTCCACGATGCCGGCCTCACACGCGAGATCGAGGAGATCTCCCTCGACCGAGATGCCCTCGTTGTAGAGGATGTCGAACTCCGCCTGGCGGAAGGGCGGCGCCACTTTGTTCTTCACCACCTTCACCCGGGTGCGGCTACCGACAACCTCTTCGCCTTCTTTGATGGCTGCGATGCGGCGCACGTCAAGGCGCACCGAGGCGTAGAATTTCAGCGCGTTGCCGCCGGTCGTGGTTTCGGGGTTGCCGAACATCACGCCGATCTTCATGCGAATCTGGTTGATGAAGATCACCGTGGCGTTGGACTTGGACACGGTACCCGTCAGCTTGCGCAGTGCCTGGCTCATGAGGCGCGCCTGCAGTCCCATGTGCTGGTCGCCCATCTCCCCTTCGATCTCAGCCTTTGGCACGAGCGCTGCGACGGAGTCGACCACCACGAGGTCGACCGCGCCCGAGCGCAGCAGCACGTCGGCGATCTCGAGCGCCTGCTCGCCCGTGTCGGGCTGCGAGACCAAAAGATCGTCGATCTTGACGCCAAGCTTGCGGGCGTAGCCCACATCGAGGGCGTGCTCGGCATCAATGAACGCTGCCACCCCGCCCTGCTTCTGGATCTCGGCCACGGCGTGGAGTGCGAGCGTCGTTTTGCCGCTCGACTCCGGGCCGTAAATCTCGACCACGCGGCCGCGCGGATAGCCGCCGATCCCGAGGGCAAGATCGAGGCTCGGCGAACCCGACGAGATGGCCTCGACTTCTTTGTCAATGGCATCGTCGCTCATCTTCAAGATCGAGCCCTTGCCGAACTGCTTCTCGATCGTCGAGACGGCAAGCTCAATCGCCTTGCGCTTGTTCTGATCTCGTGCGCCCTCGCGCGGGCTAGCAGGTGTGGCGGTCGTCGTGGCCATGGGGTGTCTCCTTCGGAACTCCGGAATCAGGGTGAACTTGGCTTCGAGAAGCGGCGTCCGCCGCCGCTCCGCATCCGAGGGCGATCTGCTGAAGAGGCGTGTAGACCGAACCATTCGCGCCGAGCTTGCTTTCGAAGAGCACGATCTCGCGCACAGCGAAGGGCGTAGGCGGCCGGGGTGCGA
>DATFYN010000154.1:0-4633 GCA_035315025.1 Myxococcota bacterium | reverse complement strand
CAGGATCCCGAGCTCCTCGCGATCGTGTGCGGCCATGTGGAGCGGATGCGGGCCGCGCGGTGGTGTCGTGGTCCCTCTCCGGCGTCCCCTCGAGCGCGGCCCGTACACTCGGAACGAAGAAGGACCCAGCGCAGCATGACGACCGGGCAGGTGGGCAAACCAGTGAGCCGATTCACCGACGCTCGGGGTCGCGAGAGTACAGGTGCCGGAGTGTTCCTGCGCTGGGGGGCGGAGAGGCCCGCGTCCGAGGAGTAGCAACCCTGCGATGAGAGTGACGTCCCGAATCATCGGCAGAGCGCTGGAGGTGCCCGCGCAGAAGCCCCTCTACCCCACTGACCTGCGCACTCTCACCAAAGCCGTGGAGGTTTGCTCGCGCAGCTCCAAGCCGGAGCGAGGATCTCTTGGTCGGCGCCCCCCGCTGCTGAGGCCCGCTCTTCCTCGTCTCCTTCGGCGGCGGCCATCGCCGGGCTGTAAGCGCATTGGACCCACACCACCCCAGGAAATTCGAGGAGGAACGATTCGCCGAGGTTGGTGTACATCAGATCCTCACCGGGTGAACGGATCCAGCCAACTTGTGCATGCGGGATCGCAGGCAGGTAATTCGGCACAAGGTTTTGGAGCTCGTCCGGGTAACGGCCGAAGTCCTTCCGATAGTGTTCGAGCGCTGCAATCACAACCGGTGCGACCTCGTTGCGCGATTTCGCCAGGAAATACTCGCCCTGCCAGCGACCGAGCTCGATGCTGCCAACGATGAGGATCGCAGCCATGAGGAATGGGATCGCGGGGCTAGCGGCGGAGGCTCGGCGCCCGCCCAGCAACGCGAGCGCCACAGCAGGAAGCGCGAGCACCGCGTATTGGACGGCGCCACTCCTGGCGAAAGGGATTGGACGCAATAGCGCGGCTATGCCGGTTGCGATTGCCGCCGTCAGCGTCCTCCGGCCCAATGGCGGAGCCATCCCGCGAACGAGGAGCCCGGCGCCCGCCGCTCCGTGCACGACGCCCAGCACAAGCCCGACGAGGAGGAAGCCGTAGAGCGTGAGAGTTGGCCATGGGCTCAGGTTCCACTGAAGCTCGGGGTTGGTGCCGGTGACTTCGGTGCTCAGGATGTAGATCGAGCCGACGAAGCCCGCGGCCGCGAGTGCCTGCACCCATCGCGAACGTCGACGGGCAGCCCGCACGATGGCGGGCGCAAGCGCAAAGAGCGAGACGTAGGCCGAGGTTGAAAGCAGAACGGCGGGCCAGCGCCAGCTGTAGTCCTGCCACGTCTCGGGGTCGAGCCATCCGTAATAGCTAAAAGCCAAAAGCGTAAGGCCGAAGGTAAGAGCGGCGCTGCGGGCGAGTGCAGACCGGAAGACCAGGAAGCCGATCACGGTCAACACAATCGGAGGGAGGGCGAAGAGTCCGAGCGGGATCAATCCTCGTACTTCGAAGCGCCCCTCGTGGCGGGCCTGCTCAACATCGGCTGCGATCCGCTGGAGCGGCGCGAGCCACCCGGAGTCCATCGTGAGCGCGAGGCCCGCGGGCCGGTACCAGGCAATGTTCTCGGGTTTCTCCGAGGGTGTGGGTCCCGCGCCGAGGAACTCGTAGTAGACGGCCCCGAGCGTGAGAAACAGCGCAAAGTAAGCGACGCGTCCGAGCCGGCGAGCCATCGCGACCCCCAGGCGACTCTTCGACCTGAAGGAAGCATTCCCCGTGCCAGCACGGCCCCTATATGATGCGCTTCGCAGACGGGCACGCGCCATGAAGTCTCATCGCAAGGCCCCAGGTGAGGCCAATGGCCCCCCAAACGCGAAGGCTGGCCCGGATAGCCTGAAAAAGCGCCCAACCCTAGGCTGCGGCGATGTCAGACGCCCGACGCATTTGGAAGCGGGTTTTTCGGAAACAACAGCCAAAAGGCAGGGGAAATCATCCGACGCAAGCGGAGTTTGAGCGAGTGCGCGTTTCGGACGATCGTGAACACTGGGATCGGCTGATCGTGAACGCAAAGATCGGACATCGTGAACGCGTGGATCGGCCATCGTGAACACGTAGATCGGGGATCGTGAACGGGGTGGTATCCCCTGGCCCTCCACGCATAGAGGGGGGCCGGGCGAGCGCGGGGTGACTCTGGGCAGTGGGCCACGCCAGCCCCTCTCGAGAGGAGGGGGAGTTGGCAGGCCTCCATGCGGAAGACGCGCGAGATCCTGCGACAGAAGTGGTGTGTGGGGCGCAGCCACCGAGAGGTGGCGCGCAGTCTGGGCACAAGCCTGGGGACCGTCAGCATGACGGTGGCTCGGGCCGCCGCAGCGGGCTGGACTGGGAAGCGGTCGTCGCCCTGTCGGACGAGGAGTTCCCCGGAATCTTCACGATTCCGAGGGCTTCGTCAGGTAGGTAGCGGGGGGGCGCTCCGTGCTTAGCCCATTGCTTAGCCCCGGTTCGACGCCGTTCTGCCGTGCGCCCCGTGAAAGCCGCGCCGCGACAGGGGCTTAGGGCGCCAGCGTGAAGGCTGTCCTTCTTAAAGCGTATCCATTACCGCTTGAGCACGAGGAGTCGGTGGCGAAGGGCGAGAACCTCAGCATGGAGCGCGGCTCAGGGCCAGAGAAGAGATCGGAGCGCGGCGAGAAGGGCCGTGACGGCAGGGGGCATCGTCGACTCAGCTTGACCCGGTCCGCGAAAAACATCAATGATTTCGAAGCGGACGAGATTTGCGGAATGGACAGGCCCGTCAGGTGCTCGACAAGGCCTCTCGTTTCGGACCAGACCCGGTGGTCGCCGGCTCAACAGCAGCACCGTCGTCGGCACGCTCCATAACGACGAGCACGGGAACCCGGCTCGACTCAATCAAGCGCCGCGCGACGCTGCCGAGGAGCACACGGCGCACGCCGCGCCTTCCAGTGCGACCCACCACAATGAGATCCGCGCCGATCTGCTGTGCGACTTCGTTGATCACGCTGCAGGGGTCGCCCCGTTCAGTGCGTACAGCGCAGGCGATGCCGGATTTGCGCGCGCGCTCAGCGAGGTGCTCAAGCAGGCGGTCCGCATCGTCCTCGAGCCGCCACTGCGCCTCTTCGAACCCGTCCGACACCGCCGCCTTGAGTGCGCGGACCACCTCTTCGTCGTGAACGTGGATCAGGGTTACCTCGGCTCCGACTTGTGCCGCAAACTCAACGGCTTGGTCTGCCGCGCTCAAGGAGGTATCGGAGCCGTCGATCGCAACGAGAATTCGTCGGGGTAGCAGCGCCGCTCGGTCGGTTGTCATCTCGTCCTCGCAAGTGCTTTCACGCGCTTGAGCTGAAACAGGCCCTCCCGGTCGCGTTCCTCGAGCTGGTCAGCGATGAATCGGATCGTCGTACGATGGGCGGGGATGTGAAGCAACTCCAAAGCGTTGAGCTTGCGCTGCGTACGCGCGAGCTCGTTAGCCAGTCGCTCGCAGGATGTCTCAAGCTCAGCGAGCTCACCGAGGGCCGGAACAAGGGTCCGAAGTCGCACTGCGGTCGCGTCCGCCGCGGCGCCCCGCTCTCCGGGTGCGGCGACGAGGGGATGCGTCACTGCGGCCTCCTCGAGCTGTACGACCGGTACCACCACGCCCATCAGGCTCCGTTCTCGCACGCGTGGGCCCGGGCATGGTGTCGCCGCGAGCGCCGCGCGCTCGACGCCGTCCCTTCCGAGCGCAGCATGGGCCGCGCCGAGCACGTCATAGGCTTCGGACAACCGGGTTTCCACGCGGCGTCGCGCTTCGGCTGAATCTCGATGCAGTGTAAGGAGCGACTCGGAGAGCACATCTCGCTTCTGCTTGAGCAGCTCCCGTCCCACCTCGAGGAAGCTGAGGTTCGAACGAAGGCGCAAGAGGCTGCTCTTCGTAGACGGCACCTCAATGCGACTCATGCGCCCTCCTTCCGGAAGTAGCGTTCGATGATCCTCGGCCGCACGCGCGAGAGTGCCTCCTCGGGCAGCTCACGCAGCGCAGCCCAGCCTCGGTCAAGCGTCTCCTCGATCAAGCGGTCCTCCTGCAGTGACTGCGCAAGGAAGTTCCGCTCGAATCGCACTCCGAACGCGAGCACGTGGCGATCGAGATCCCCGAGTTCGTCGTCGCCAATTACGGAGGCGAGTCGCCGCACATCGCGCAGGCGCGCGTACGAGGCGTAGAGCTGGTTCGAAACGTCCCCGTGGTCGTCGCGCGTGCGCCTCTCCCCGATCCCGTCCTGCATGAGTCGCGAGAGAGAGGGCAGAACGTCAATCGGGGGGCTAACACCGAGCTGCTGGAGCTCGCGCGAGAGCACGATCTGTCCCTCTGTGATGTATCCCGTGAGGTCGGGGATAGGATGGGTGATGTCGTCGTTCGGCATCGTCAGAATAGGCAACTGGGTGATCGAGCCAGGGCGATCGCGCAGCCGCCCGGCGCGCTCGTAGATCGACGCGAGGTCGCTGTAAAGGTATCCGGGGTATCCCTTGCGGCTCGGCACCTCACCCTTCGCAGACGCCACCTCGCGCAACGCCTCGCAGTAGTTGGTGATATCGGTCAGCACCACAAGCACGTGCAGACCGACCTCGAAGGCGAGGTACTCGGCGAGGGTCAGGGCAGTACGCGGCGTCATGAGACGCTCCACCGTGGGGTCATCGGCCAGGTTCAAGAACAGGGCGGCGCGCGCAAGGG
>DATFYN010000153.1:0-2110 GCA_035315025.1 Myxococcota bacterium | reverse complement strand
ACTGAGATATTCCGCTACCAGAACGGCGCGTGGATCTATTGATCGAGGTTTCTCTTCTGAAAACATTGCTGCGGTAAAGTCTGCGTCGACTTTACCCTCTAACCTACGCGATAAAGTGCAGGGAACCAGGCCTCCGCCTCTTGGATCCTCCGAAGTGCTACTCGGCTCAGGTCAGGCCAACGCAGCGCCACCTCGGACGACCTTTCCGGAGAAGTGGCGCTAATTCGCGGGACTTGCATGTTCCGAACGCCCCCGTACCACCCCTCATTGTCAGAAATCCACAAGGCGCACGTAAAATATTCCAAAACATTTCACCGGGGGCGTCACCGAGCGCTACTGCGGTGCCTCGGCAAGCCGGCCAGGGTGATTCCCGCGGAGGTGATGTCCGCCCTGACACACGATGAGTGGTCAGGGGGCGCATCGCACCGCTGAGGTTCAACGCGGTCGTGAACGTGGCATCAATGGATCCACGATCAGATCACTCGGCTTGGTTACTTCGGGCCACCCAATAGCCAGCGGCCCGCCGCCGAGCGCCAAACCCCTGATCTCAGTGTCCGATTTACCTGGATCCGAGGATGGTTGGCCCCATGGGTCTCGGGGATCATCCCGGTCGCCGATCCTGCGACCGTGTGCTTGGAGTACTCGCATGCACTCGCGCGCCACCCCCGAGCAGATCCGGGCCGTCACCGACTGGCTTGTGGGCGGTTTCCCGGGCTGCACCGTCGACAGCCAGGATAACTTCGTCCGGGGCAGCCGTCTGTTCCACGTCGATGGCCCCGGCAACCGCCCGGTCGCCATGCTGGAGATCGTCATGGAGACGTTCCAGGACGAGACGACGCCTGCAAAGCTTGTCGGTCGCCTCGACGACGCGGGCTACCACGGAAAGCTCGTGGGGGCTGGGCGTCGGCCCGTGGTCGTATTTCACCCCAGCTTCGGGTCCTCGTTGGCGTAGGATCGTGCCCAGCCATGCCGATCGCTAAGCACGAGTCGCCTCGCCACACTTCCGCCGAGCGCCATGCGCGAGGGCCCTCCGATACACGTCGCAAGCTGGTGTTGTAGGCCCATGAGCGCATAATGGGGCCCGCGATGACGAAGTTCATCTGCTATCCGGCCACAAACCACGAGCAGGCCGAGGGCCTCGCCGCCGCCGATGCCGTCAGGCGACACTGGAAAGTGCTTACAGCAGACTGGCACCCGAACCGCCGCGGCGACGCCGGCGTCCTCGTCCTTCAGGTCGAAGAGGGCGAGGCGTAAGCGGTCGACGTGCTGTCGAGCGCCGCCACTGGGAGGTGCCGTCCGCAAAGTGCCACCCCGATCGTTACGGCGAGAGCGCCGTTCCTGCTGACGGTCAGGCGCGCCAGTACTGAGTGGCGGCCTGCCTGTCCAGCTGAAGGACAGCGGCACCCGAAGGAACACGGGCGCCCCGAGGATCGGTGGGCGCACGAGGCGACATGAGCTGCCGAGGCAGAGCGCGTACGCGAGCTCTCGCTCCACCAGGCCCCTACCGCGTCCGAGGTGAGAGCCGAAATCGAGCCGGTCTCCGAGGCCGAGCTGCTCGCGCGGCGGCGGTGGCTCCACGAGGCTTTGCGCTTCCTACACCGAAAAGTGATAGTGCTTCGGATCTTCTATCGCCTTTCGGTTTCGGTCGAGTACAAGCTAAGCCCGACGAACGGAGGGCGCACCGCAGGGCGCAGCATGAGCGGTGCCCGCGCCGGAGCCCGCGACAAGCGATGTGCGAGGGATGCTGCGCGGGCTCGACCGCGCGGTGGCCCCGCGCGATCGTGCCGGGGCTCGCGATCGCGCGACGCGAGATGCTGCAGACGGAATGATAGAAACTTCGCGCCGGCGTCCGCGCCGCTCATGAAGAGTGACCGCTGCGTCTCTGACCTGCGAGCGCGCCGCGGCGCGCTCGGTCGCCGGGCACGGCGTCCGCCGAAGTGATCGTCTATCCCGCTCTCGTCGACTGAGACGTTCCGCGCCGCGTCACCGAAAGGCAGGCGCGCACCAGCGTCGGCGCGAACTCGGCGGATCGCACGCAGGCGTCGTGATCCCCTTCCACCTCGAAGATCTCGGCGCCGGGGATGGACCTAGCGAGCTTGACCTGGCGCAC
>DATFYN010000152.1:0-2149 GCA_035315025.1 Myxococcota bacterium | reverse complement strand
GACGTGGTCACCACTCCCACTCCCCACCAGAAACACGCCCTCGACCTCTTGCGCGTCCGCTGTTCCCAGTAACGAGCCGGCGATTCTCCTCGACTGCGAGAAGAATCAACCGCTTACGCCCAAACGCCCGGGGAACTTCGGACTAGACGATCACCTCTCCGAGGCGGCGGAAGCGTCCGCAGCCGATCGAACCTGAGAGGTCGCGATTAGCTGTGAAGACGACGAGATCGCGGCCGGCGCTTCACCGCGTCCTTCCAAAGCAGGAACCCGCCGCGAAATGCGTTCGCGTTGTCGCCGAGCCGCGCACCCTTGGGCGGCGTATCGACGAGTTTCGCATTGCCACCGCCGAGGACGACGTAGTCCGCTTCGAGCGCCTTCACAAGCTGTGCAACCACGGCAGCGACTGCTTTCCGCCAGTTCTTTTTGCCGAGCCATTCGAGGCCGCGCAGGCCGACGTAGTCCTCGTAGGTCTTTCCCTTCTTGTAGGGGAGATGTGCGATTTCCATCGGTTCAAGGATCCCGTCGACAATCATCGCGGATCCGAGCCCGGTACCGAGGCCGAGGAACAACATACGACCGCCTTGGTAGCTGCCGAGCGCCTGCATCGCCGCGTCGTTGACGATGCGCACGGGCTTGCCGAGGGCCTTGCGGAAGTCGAAGCCGACCCAGCCCCCGCCCAGGTTCTTGGGGTCCGCGACCGGCCGCGCGTGGACCACGGGTCCGGGATAGCCGATGGAAACGACATCGTAGCTCCAGTCGGCGGTGAGCTTCTTCACCGCCGCGACCATCCGCCGCGGCGTCATCGTCGGACCCGAAGCCGCCTTGCGCGGTTCGCGCTGTCCGGTGGCGAGAACTTTCACATGAGTACCGCCGACGTCGATTGAGAGGATCTTCACGATGTCGCCTCCAGTGCGTTCCAACCGCAACCCTTTGGTTCGCCACTATCCACTCGTTACTACCGCAGCCCGTAGGGGTGTGAGGCGGTCAATCTCAATCGTCGGGAACGTCCTTCCGAGCGCCATGAAATCCGACGCGAGGGAGGCGAGGCTTCGAGGGGCGGAGCGACCAATCCGGGGTGCATGGTCATCCCAGGACCCCGCGCTCAAGCCTCCTAGGAGCGACCGGGAGCGTGCCACTCACCGCTGAGATCGGTGGATGAGGCCGCCATTCTGCGCCCCGCTGGACGAGGAGTTCTCGCACGACACACCCTACTGCGATCAGGAACGCCACCGATCCGGGAATCCACATGATTGCCCCGGCGGCCGCTTGATCTTCGAGCGGCGAGAAGCCGAAAGGCCGTGGCAGAGCAGCGTAGGTCGGATACCAGATGCGATCGGAAAAGGTGAGAAGGGCACAGAGCGCGCTGTTCTGAATGTCGGCGAGTGCGAGGTAAGGGATCATGCTCCAGCGCGGCCATGTGGGCCGGCTCGGCCACGGCCCGACCACGTTCCACCAGAAGAGAAGCGCTGCGGTGAAAAAGCACGCGTGCTCGAGGTAGTGCCAGGCTTCCGAGCGCAAGGCGAGCTCGTATGGCGCCGACATGTGCCAGCCCCATGTGGCCGCCGCGAATGCGAACCACGCCACAACGGGATGACCGAGGGCGCGGCCCAGCCGTCGCACAGTGGGGCTCGAGAGGGTGCGCGCCGCGGCATGTGCCAGGGAACGTGGCAGGCCGAGGAGCATCGGCGCAAAAGGCCTCCCCAGCCAGAGGAGGGGCGCTGCCACCATCATGAGCAGGAGATGCTGGACCATGTGAACCTGGAGCACTCTCTCGCCGAGCTCGTGGATTGGCGAAGCGAGCGCCACGAACAGAGCCGCGACCCCTCCCGCGAACGCCAGCCCGTGGAGGGCGGTCATTCTCGGGTGCCTCCTCTTACGCAACCGCACGAATCCGCGCAGATACACCCCGAAGGCAAGGATCAGCGCGAATGGAATCGAATGGCCGAGCCACCACGCTGCCGCCGACGTCGCGGCGGTCCAGGGGGCAAGTACGAGGGCGGCCATCTCAGCGGGTTCCCATCGCCGGCCCCGTCGCGGTCCTGGCAACGGGCTCGTCCGCAGGGTGAAGGGTTTGCATGAACGCGACGAGCGCTGTGACCTCGGCGGGGCGCAGATTCTTGCCGTACGCAGGCATGTTTCCTCCGCCCTG
>DATFYN010000151.1:0-2632 GCA_035315025.1 Myxococcota bacterium | reverse complement strand
CGCACCGTGCACGCGGAGCGCACGATGTGCGATCGATCGAAAGCGTGCTCGAAGGCCGGGAGTTGGCCTGAGAGAGCGCGCCCCGTAGGGCTGATCTCGTGCCTACAGTTGGCGCGGCCGTGGGCCTGGTTATGGCAGGCTCGTGAACGGGCTCAGGCAACGAGCTGGGCGGGCGGCAGCCACGTCCTGAGGACGAGGCCGCGCTCCTCTGCGAGCGTCTTGCCGACGGGCTGCGGGGCGGGGTGCACGCGGTCCTCGAGCCGCGCAAGGCAGCACGACGCGCGTTCCGAGGAACGGCTCAGACGTCGCTCGCGAAGCCCACGGTGACAACGGGCCCGTCCTCGTCGCCGGCCCCGATTTCGACGCTGACCGTGACTTCTGTCGGCGCGTACCCGAGCGAGGCACCTCGCGCCAGTGGCGGACCGCGAACCTCCTGACGTCGAGCCTCCCGTAGCATCGTTAGCTCGCGGCGGCGAAGAGTCGCCATTCTCCAGGAATCCCTCGGAGCGTATGGATTCCCCGCTCGGTGAAGCAAAGGCCGGAGCCCGCGACCAAGTCCTTTACCGTACTCGAGACGAGCACCTCGCCCGGCCCGGCCTCAGCCATCACGCGCGCGCCTGTGTGCACCGCGATTCCACTGATCTTCTCGCCCAGTAAATGGCATTCACCGGTGTGGAGACCGGCCCGCGCTCGAAGCCCGAGCGTCGCCGCAATGGCGCGAATCGCGCACGCGCAGCGGATCGCCCGCGCCGGGCCGTCGAACGCGGCGAAGACTCCGTCGCCCGCAGTGTCGATCTCGCGCCCGCGATGAGCGGCTATCGCGTTACGCGCTGCAGCCAGAAACGCGGCGAGCAGATCGCGCCAACGCCGGTCGCCGAGATCCGCGGTTTTCTCCGTGGAAGCGACGAGGTCCACAAAGAGCACCGTCGCGAGCACGCGCTCTGCCTCGGCGACGTCGCGGACACCGGTCAGGAATTCTTGTGTCTCGCCGAGGATGTCCTCGTTCTCGTTCGCCCAAAGCAGATGATCCTCACCGGGAAACTCGACGAGGCGCGCGCCGGGAATATGCGCGGCGAGGTAGCGGCCGCAACCCACGTCAATCAGGCGATCACCTGTACGGTGAAGAATCAGCGTTGGCACCTGGATCGTTGGAAGGACCGCGCGGATGTCGATCTCGAGATTCATGCGGTAGAGCGCGAGGGCGGCTGCTGGACTCGCACTGTTCCGTAGGAACGACGCCCAGGAACGCAGGAAGCGTTCGTCGCGGCAGAGGCTCGGCGCGAAGATCTCCGGCGCGAAAGGCTGGCCCCAGTCACCTGGGATGCGCTCCATCGCGCGTTCGTGGGCCTCGCGCGTGGGCGCCCAGGGATAGTCATCGGTGCGCACCCACCGTGCGTAGCTGCCGTAGGCGACGAGCGCGCGCGTGCGCTCTGGAAAGGTTGCGGCGAAGAGCGCACAGAGTGGTCCGCCCTCCGAGAATCCAAACAGTGCGGCCCGTTCGGAGCCGGCGGCATCCATGACGGCCCGCAGGTCGTCCATCCGCTGCTCCAGCGTTGGTAATGCGTCTAGCGGCACGCGGTCGGACAGTCCCGTACCGCGTTTGTCGAAGAGAATCAGCCGCGAGAAAGATGCGAGCCGTTCCATCGTGCGAACGTACCCCGGGTCCTGCCAGCCCCAGTCCAGGTTCGACACCCAGCCGTGCACGAGGACGAGATCGAGCGGCCCGTTGCCGACGACCTGGTACGCGATGTTTACGTCGCCGCAGCGCGTGTAGCGGATTTCGGGACGGTCGATCATGTCATTCGCCTCGGTGACCTTGCCGCGAGAGTATAGGCTCGTGGGAGTCTCGCGGTTCGCCGCCGACCAGACTGGCCGCAAGCGCTGAGGCTCCCCGACGGGGAGCTGAGAGGACTATCCCTGGTTGAAGGCGCTGGGCTGCGGCCACGTCATACCGCCGGCACCGTCGCCGCGATCCCGACGCCTGAGCGCGCTCTCGAGCCCGGGAGGGAGATCCAAGCCGAGATCGCACCGTGCCGAAGGCCCGGAGCACGAACGACAGCGAATCGCCTGGCAGCTCGAAGACATGCGCGAGCTCGATGGTGGACGGGAGCGCTGAACCTCGCGCGGTGAGGCTGCCCGATCCTGCGACGGCGCCGACGATGACGTCGAGCCTCTACTGCCGACTGCGACAGCTTGCGACCTCGCGGCGAATCGCTCACTCCCCACCGACTCAAATTGCGACGTCGACAGGCGAATTCCCAAGAGCCTCTCAAGTCGATTCTGAATATGACGCGCTTCGTGTACTACGCTGCTATACGCTCACTTGCGACACTATACGCCATTTGCTGTCTCTCGCCAATTTCCCAAGATTTCCCATTGTTGATCTTTCTCTAAGTTCCTACGTTCCCGCTGTTAAAGCTGTGGGCGGTGGTGGGGATGAGAGAGCAACACTCTGTCGTTGACTTGCCCTCCGAGGGATGCTGCGATCACGCGCTACGGACGTCTGGAGTCGCTGGACGATCGCGTGCAGCCCTTGGCGCACAGCACCGAAGCAGTCCTCTCGTCGAACAGCAGTTCACGGGGACCCGTGAACCAGCGCACGAGGAACAGGCGTGGGTCGACCTCGTGGGCA
>DATFYN010000150.1:0-3460 GCA_035315025.1 Myxococcota bacterium | reverse complement strand
TGGTCCCGGCGAGCCTCACAGAGGGCATCGCGATCTTTTGCAGCCATCCGCGGCACGGCTACGATAGTGACTGACCAGTCGGTCATTGTAAAGAGGGCGGGTCCATCCTCGGGTAGGAGCCCGCCAGGAGGAGGCGCAGTGTCCACCCCGGCCGCCGGCCGCAGCTCGATCCCGAGCCCGCTTCCCATGATTGGCGGGGAGCTCCTCGCGAATCCCTATCCCATGTACGCCCTGCTGCGTCGCAACAGTCCGGTATTCCGGATCCCGATCGCAGGCCCAAAAGGACCTGGTCAGTGGCTCTTGCTGCGCCACGAGGACGCCGCGCACGCCCTGCGGGATCCACGCTTTTCCGCGGACCGTCGACGCGCCGCCGTACTCCAGCAAAACCGCGCGCTGCTTCCCCCCGAGATCCTGGGTGAGCAGGGCGGCTTCCGCACCATGCTGGTCATGGACCCCCCCGACCACACGCGGGTGCGTAGTCTCGTCAACAAAGCGTTCACGCCGCGCCGCGTTGCTTCCCTACGACAGCACATCGAGGGCCTCGTGGACGAGCTCCTTGGGTCCGTAGCGCGGAGGGGAGCGATGGACTTGATTGCCGATTTCGCCGCGCCCCTACCAGCCATTGTGATTGCCGAGCTGCTCGGCGTGCCACGCCGCGACTATCCGCAGTTCAAAGCCTGGTCGAATGACCTGATTTCTCTCGCGGGAGGGATGGATCGCGCCGACGCGCTCGCGCGTTTTCGGCGCGGTCTTGATGCGCTCCTCGGTTATCTTCGCGAGATCATTTCCGCGCGCCGCCAAGAACCGCGGGACGACCTCATCAGTGCCATGATCGCGGCCCAAGAAGCTCACGACGCGCTCTCCGACGGCGAGCTCCTCGCGACCAGCAATCTCTTGTTGCTCGCGGGTCATGAAACGACGACGAACCTGATCGGAAACGGCCTTCTGGCACTGCTCCGGAACCCCGCCGAGCTCGAGCGTTTGCGCGCCGAGCCCGGCCTTTTGCGAAGCGGGATCGAGGAGATGCTGCGCTACGACAGCCCCGTCCAGGCGACGGTCCGCATCCCGATCGAGGAGATCGAGCTCGGAGGGCAGCGGATCGCAGCGGGGGCGCTCGTCGTCGTGGGAATCGGCGCGGCGAACCGCGATCCCGCGGTCTTCCCAGATCCTGATCGCTTCGACGTGGCTCGGACCGAGAATCGCCATCTCTCTTTCGGCTTTGGTTCGCACTTCTGCCTCGGGGCCCCCCTCGCTCGCCTCGAGGCCGAAATCGCATTCCAAGCGCTGCTCGACCGATTCCCAGATCTGCGCCTTGAGAAGACGGACGTGACTTATCGCCCCAACGTAGTGCTCCGTGGTCTCACGGCCCTTCCGATCGCGTTTTGAGCCTCGCCCGCGCTAGCCAGGCAGGCGCGGCCTCTCCGCCGGCGCACCGATATCCTCCGGGCATGGATTGGCTTCGCTTACTCGCGCTTCCGGGGCGGCCGTTCGAGGCGCTCTGCCGTGTGCCCCGCGATCCCGGCGAGGTCACCACGACCGGTCCGGAGACCCCGGCCCGTGAGGTCGCGATCGGCCAAGGCGCGGTCGAGGCCGTCTGGCAGAGCGTCGAGTCGCTCTATCGCACGGGCCTCTATCCCGCGATCGAGATCTGTATCCGGCGGCATGGCGAAATGGTGCTAAACCGCGCGATCGGTCATGCGGCGGGAAACTCGCCCGGCGCCCCCGCCGACTCTCCGAAGACACTGGTGACTCCGCAGACGCCGATTCTGCTCTTCTCCGCGTCGAAGGCGATCACCGCGATGGTGATTCACAAGCTCGATGAACGCCGCGTGCTCCATCTCGAGGATCGCGTGAGTGAGTACATCCCCGAGTTCGCCGGGCACGGCAAGGAGTGGATCACCTTGCGCCACGTGCTCTGCCACCGCGCAGGAATCCCCAACCTGCCTCCGGGGGCGATGGATCTTGATCTGCTGGAGACCCCCGAGCATGTGATCGAGATCCTGTGCGCCGCACGGCCGGTCTCTCGGCCGGGGCGCACTCTCGCCTATCACGCCGTCTCCGGCGGATTCGTGCTCGGCGAGGTCGTGAGACGTGCGACTGGGAAAGACATCCGCACGATTCTACGGGAGGAAATTCAGGAACCGCTCGGCCTGCGCTGGCTAAACTATGGAGTGTCTCCCATCGACGTACCACTTGTCGCCCGCGACGCCTTTACGGGACCGCCGGTCCTGCCGCCCTTCTCTCAGCTCCTGCGGCGTGCGCTTGGCATCGGGTTTCACGAGGCGGTGGCGCTCTCGAACGATCCACGATTCCGGACGGGCATTGTCCCAGCGGCGAACGTGGTCGCAACGGCCGAAGAGCTCTCGGCCTTCTACCAGTGCCTCTTGAACGAGGGAGAACTCGACGGGGTGCGTATCTTCGAGCCCCGCACGGTACGCCACGCGACCGCGGAGCAGTCGTACTGGGAGCTGGATCTGACCCTCGGCCTGCCGCTGCGCTATGGGCTTGGCTTCATGCTTGGGGGCGAGCTTTTGAGCCTCTTCGGTCCGGACACGTCCCACGCCTTCGGTCACCTCGGTTTCACGAACATCGTCTCCTGGGCCGACCCCGAGCGAGCGCTTTCGGTCGCACTCCTCACGACGGGCAAACCTTTCCTTTCCCTGCACGTGCTTCAGCTTTGGCTGCTCATGGTCCAGATCGGCCGAGCCTTCCCGCGGATTTGAGGGGATCCCGTCCATCCCTGCGTTTGTGAAGGCGAAGGAGCCGAAGGTGTGGATTGCGCGTCATGCCGAGTCGACGTGGAACGCCGAAGGGCGTTGGCAGGGGCAGGGAGATCCACCGCTCTCGAGGCTTGGCGAGCGCCAGGCGCAGGCACTCGCCGAGCGGCTCGCAAGACGCGGCGTACACACGCTCATCTCGAGCGACCTCGCGCGGGCCGCGCAGACCGCCGTCATCGCGGGCCAGCGCCTTGGCGTGGCGCCCCGCTTTGAACCGCGCCTTCGCGAGCGCGACGTCGGAGCCTGGAGTGGACTTGCTCACGCGGAAATCACGAGCTGCTTCCCCGATGAGCTCGCCCGAATGCGCGCCGGCGATCCAGACCTGCGCCCGGGCGGAGGAGAGAGCTTCCGTGCGCTCGAAACGCGCGTCCGCGCCGCCTTCGCAGAAATCGCCGCCCAGGCAAACGCCGAGGGCATCGCGGTCATTACGCATCTCGGTGTGATCCGTGTTTTGGAACCGCAGGTGCAGGTGGAGCACGCTTCGTTCTGGACGCCAGGAAGGAGCGACGGAGCTCCCCGAGATTGCGAGACTCTACTCTAGACCGAAGTTCCCCGGGCGTTTGGGCGTAAGCGGTTGATTCTTCTCGCAGTCGAGGAGAATCGCCGGCTCGTTACTGGGAACAGCGGACGCGCAAGAGGTCGAGGGCGTGTTTCTGGTGGGGAGTGGGAGTGGTGACCACGTC
>DATFYN010000149.1:0-2592 GCA_035315025.1 Myxococcota bacterium | reverse complement strand
GCGGGACCACGGATCGGCTCGTCGGCCTCCTCGCCTATGACACGAAACCCGGCACCACCAGCACGGAGCTCTTGCGCCGAGCGCGGTACGGCCGTGCAGGGTGAAGGGCGGCCCGAGGAGGCACTCTGCGATGCCACCCGCGTCGAACGCGACGCACTCGGCGAGCTTGCGCTTCCCGCGGACGCGCTCTACGGCATTCACACCGCGCGGGCGCTCCGGAATCTCTCGTTTTCGCGCCGCTCGCTCGGTTCGTACGCGCCCTACACCCGCGCCCTTGGCGTGGTGAAAGGCGCCGCAGCGCGCGCGAATGCGGACGCCGGAGTCCTCGCGCCTGAGCTCGCGCACGCCATTGACCTCGCCTCAACCCGGATCTCGTGCGGAGCGCTCGACCATGCGCTCGTAGCGGATCTGCTGGGCGGAGGCGGCTCCATCGCCGTGCATATGAACGTGGCCGAGGTGATTGCGAACGTGGCAAGCGAGAGCCTCGGTGGTCGCCGCGGTCAGTACGTGCCGGTCCATCCGAAACGGCATGTGAACGCCTCGCAGTCCACGGCGGATGTATGCCACACCGCCCTGCGGCTCGCGATCCTTGAGCGGAGCGCCGTCCTTCTGGCTGCCCTCGAAGCCCTCGCCGCGACGATCGACGCCAAGATCAGCGAGCTCGGCCACGTGCCGACCCTCGCACGAACCTGTCTCCAGGACGCGATGCCCACGACGCTTGCGCTTCTTTTTGTCGGCCACGCCGCTCTGATCCGCCGGCGCGCCAAGGAACTCCTGCACAGTCTCGAGGCGCTTCATGCCGTAACGCTTGGTGGTACCGTGATCGGGAGCGGCGACGGCGCCCCTGCGCGCTACCGCGAGCGAGTCGTTCCCCTACTCGCTGCACGTGCCGGCCTCGAGCTCCGCCGGCATCCCTCACCCTGCGACCCCCTTCAAAACGGCGACGACGTCGGCGCGGTTTCCGCGCAGCTCGCGCTCCTCGCCCACGGGCTTGCCAAGATCGCGCAGGACCTGCGTCTCCTTGGGTCGGGGCCGCGCGGAGGCATGGGGGAGCTCGCGCTTCCCCACGTGCAGGAGGGGTCGAGCTTTTTCGCGGACAAGTCGAACCCGCTCGTGCCGGAGACGCTCCTCCAGGCCTGCTTCCAAGCGCTGGGTTGTGATCGTGCCGTGCAGGCCGCGCTCGAGCACGGCGAGCTGTATTTGAACGTCTTCGACGGCCTTGCGGCGGTGAACGTACTCGATGCCCTCGAGCTGCTCTCGAACGCAGTCTTTCGCTTCGACGAGGGGTGCGTGCGGGGACTCGTCGCAAACGAGGCGCGCTGCCGGGAGCTCGCGAGCTTCGGGAGAACGTCGTGACGAGCGCCGCAGCCATCGAGCCGCCCCGGCGTGCCTGGGCAGAGACATGGCTTGCCCAGCCCCTGCGGCTCTACATAGACGCGCGCTTTTGCGAAGCGTCGGGTTCGGGCGGCCACAACGCGCTCAATCCGGCCAACGGCGCGCGCCTCGCACTTGTCCCCGAAGCCTCGTCCGCCGACGTGGACCGGGCTGTCGGTGCAGCGCGCCGCGCTTTTGAGTCCGGACCTTGGCCGGCTCTACCACGCCGCGAGCGCGGACGTTTGCTTCAGCGCATCGCCGAAATCGTGCGGGCGAATCGCGCCGAGCTCGCGACCCTGATTGCGCTCGAGAACGGCAAGCTCTACCGAGAGGCGTACCACGATGACATGCCCGATACCGCCGATGTCTTCGACTACTACGCGGGCTGGGTGGACAAGCTCTACGGGGAAACCTGCCCCGTGGAGGGGCCGTTTCTAAACTACACGCTGCGCGAGCCGATCGGGGTGTGTGCGCTGATCGTGCCGTGGAACTTCCCCCTGCTCCTCGCGGCGTGGAAGCTCGCCCCGGCGCTCGCCATGGGCAACACAGTCGTGCTAAAGCCCTCGCCCTTCACGTCGCTCTCGCTGGTGCGCTTTTTCGAGCTTCTCCACCAGAAGGCGGGCCTTCCCGCTGGGGTCGCGAACCTTGTTCTGGGGGGAGCGGCGACCGGCGAAGCGCTCGTGCGCCACGGGTGGGTCGACAAGGTCGCGTTCACGGGGAGCACGGACACCGGGCGCCGCATCGTGCACGGCTCCGCGGATTCTAACTTGAAGGCGGTATCCCTTGAGCTCGGTGGAAAATCGCCGAGCATCGTCTTCGAGGATGTGCCGGATCTCGACTTTGCGGTGGCGCGGTCGTTCGAGCTGATGTTCTCGCAGAAGGGCGAAAAGTGCTCGGAGCCCACGCGTTTTCTGATCCAGCGCAGGCTCTACGACGACTTCGTCCGGCGCTTGGCGGAGAAAGCGGAGGCGGTTGTCTGCGGCGATCCCTTCGACCCGGCGAGCGACCAGGGGCCCCAATGCAACCGGCCACAGTTCGAGAAGGTGCTCCACTACATCGAGATGGGTCGACGCGAGGGTGCGCGGCTCCGTGCAGGCGGCGGCCCCGACGTGCAGGGACGAAACGCTGAAGGCCTCTTCGTACGCCCGACGATCTTCGACGAGGTACGGCCCCAGATGCGGATTGCGTGCGAGGAGATCTTCGGTCCGGTTCTCTGCG
>DATFYN010000148.1:0-6891 GCA_035315025.1 Myxococcota bacterium | reverse complement strand
CGCGCGGAACTTATTGAGCTGCGCCACCATGTACCACTCATCGAGGCCGGCAATTGAAGGCGCCTGGATCTGGGCGTTCCCAGCGCCGTCTGGACCATGGCAGGCGGAGCAGACCACGAAGAGCTGCTTGCCGCGCGCTTCTTCGACAGCGCCGGAGGGCAGCGAAAAAACGAGACCCGTCAGTAAGGCCAGCCCTACACGAAGACGCATAAGGACTCCTCTATCGCAAACCTGCGTCTGAGGAATGTCTGCCGGGCGACAATCCATGCCTGTATCCCGTATTGCCCCATCTCCCTCGCCGGAGTGACCTACCGCGGCCTCCGCTATAGCGAGCCAAGAACTCTCGTCTCGCGATCGCCGAGGATGTTTGGACGGTGACCTCTGGCCAGATGGCTCGTTCGCGCCTCTCCACGACGCCTTCGACCTCGTCGGGATTGGATCCTCGGCAAGCGCCTCTACCCTGTTCCGTATTCTGATCCATCGACGGCCCTGGTATACAGATTGGCCTGCTCCCTCTGCGGTCGCTTCTGGGCGACCGCCCCGTGAGTATGCGCCGCACTGAGGATTTTTTGCAACGGGTTCAAAGTCTAAAGTCGAGGCCATCCGCGTAGCGACTGTGACACGCACCGTACCGTCTAGATGTGTCGTCGGAAACGCGGTTGAGCCATCCCGTGATACGGGATCGCTACAAGCTCGTTCGATCGGTCGCGATATTTCCTTGACGGAAATATCGTTCTTTCGGTGCGGGAAAAAAATGTCTCCTCGACCACGTGTTTTGAGTTTCCTCTGTCGTCCAGTTGACATTCCCTAGGCACCGTTCGAGCTACGAAATCCCAACCGAATCGTCGGGCGGTGCAGGTGTGCCCAGCAGTGCACTTTTGACGGCCGGGCATACCCGCCGTGCCTTGATCCGCCGAGACCGGTAAGGAGGGCACTCGTGACGACAAGGGGTTGCTTCGCTGCAGGCTTGCTCGCATCGGCCTTGTTGCTGTACGCGGGACCGGGTCATGCGGTCCCGAGCTTCGCGCGCCAGACCAAGCTCCCTTGCAACGCTTGCCACACCCAGTTTCCGGAGCTCAACTCCTTCGGTCGCGAGTTCAAGCTGAATGGCTACGTGCTGCGCAATATCGAAGGACTCGAGAGCAAGAACGCAAAGGGGAGATCGAATCTTGATCTGCCGCTCATTCCCATGCTCTCGTTCATGTTCCAGAGCTCGCTCACCCAGACCCAAAGGGCGATGAACGCGTGCACGGCTCCTACCTGCAGCTCGGAGGCGGACAGCCTCGGCCGCAACCAGAACGGCACGATCCAGTTCCCGCAGCAGATCAGCATGTTTTGGGGCGGAGAGATCACGGATCACATCGGGGCCTTCGGGCAGGTCACCTACAGCCAGAACGGCGGTACGTTTGGGATCGACAATACGGACATCCGATTCGCAGACCACACCGAGATCGAGGAGATTCCGGTCGTCTACGGAGTCTCGATCAACAACAATCCCACGGTGCAGGATCTGTGGAACAGCACGCCCGCGTGGAGGTTTCCCTACGCGTCTTCCGCGGTTGCGCCTACCCCCGCAGCCGCCCCGCTGATCTCGGGGAGATTGGCGCAGCAGGTCGCGGGCATCACGGCCTATGCCCTCTGGAACGATCTTGTCTACGTGGAGGCCGGGGCGTACCGCTCCGCGCCTCAAGGCATCACGGGCCCGCTTGGCGGGCAAAACGCGAGTGACCTCATCACGAACGTCGCTCCCTACTGGCGCCTGGCGCTGCAGAAGCAGATCGAAAACCAGTACTTCATGCTTGGCACGTTCGGGATCCGGGCGAGCCTCTTGCCCGGCGCGGGAGCGCCCCTTGCACCGCAGTCGATCTCCGGTCCGGCAAATACCTTTACCGACGTGGGGATCGATTTCAACTATCAACTCACTCTCGATCGCGACAGCATCACCGTCCATGGCGCCTGGATTCATGAATACCAGAACTACAGCAATCTCTTCGTCAGTCTCGGCGGAGCCCAGCACGGATCGGACTCGCTCGACAGTTTCCAGCTGGCGGCCACCTACCACCTCGGCACGCGCTGGGGCTTTACCATCGAGCCCTTCATGACCTTCGGCTCGCAGGACAACTGCGTCTACAACGGAGGGACCTGTGCGCCCGGAACAACCGTTGCTGCCTTGTCGCCCATCACGGGCAGTCGAAACGGACTGCCCAACAATGACGGTGTGACATTCGAGATCGACTTCAACCCCTGGCAAAATACCAGGCTCGCATTGCAGTACATCTACTACTATGACTTCAATGGAGCCCATTCCAACTATGACGGCTTCGGAAGGAACGCCTCGTACAACAACACGCTCTATCTTCTGGCGTGGTTCGCGTACTAGGTCGCCCTGCCCAATGTTTGGTCTCGCTCGCGCTTTGCGGAAGCCAGGTCAGTGACTGGAGGACGCCCAGCGCGCGCGGTAGGGTTTGCGCCAGCAGGCAGCTTTGAGCTGAGAACGCATGGCGGAGAGGCTCTACCCGGGTTGGCGCATGCCACCGCGATAAGGCTCGGCATCGGTGAGCTCGCGGCGATTCGGCAATCGTCTTGTTTCTTCATCGCCTTGTTTCTTGGGTTGGTCGACACCTCATCCTGGAGGCATTGAAATGGACGGATCGCATTCCACTTGCGGCCCCGATCGCCGTCAGTTTCTCAAGCTCGCCGCGGCCGGTCTGGCCGCCGCGTCGCTCGGTAGGTTCCTTTTGCCCGAGCGCGCGGCCGCACAAGCACAGGAGCTAGACCCGAAAGATCCAATGGCGGTTTCCTTAGGTTACGCTTGCGACGGCGCAAAGGCTCCGGGGTACGTGGCGGGTCAGACCTGCAAGAATTGCCAGCTCTATTCAGGTGCTGCGGATGCGAAGAGCGGCCCGTGTACGCTGTTCCCGGGCAAGCTCGTCTGCTCCGAGGGCTGGTGCAAAGCATGGGTAAAGCGCGCGGCGTAGCTCGAGGCGGCACGCGCCGGAAACAGCGAGATTCGGCCCGCCGACGCACGGGTGGAGTCCCTCGAGCAGCGACCGATCCAAGAGCGCACGTTCCGCAATCCCACGATCGGAGTTCGCTACCACAACGAGCAACTCGACCGGATCACGTTCAGCAAGTCCGAAGCCGCCTCGTCGCCCGAGCAGAGGAGCGTTACGCGGATGGGGGCGTGGTGGGCTTGCCCATCGCTCGGACAGGTGGATGTGGCAGTGCGCCACTCTTGGGATCCGCGTGAGACAGCCGCTTGCTCTGAGCGCGACGCGGACCGGTTTGCCGTCGGTTGGGAGATGCGTTCCACGGATCTCGTATGCGCTCCGTGTTAAGATCACTATTTTGTCGCTGCCCCGGAGTCAACCGGCCATGAACTCACGAGGACCTAGATGAACAAACACGGAGTGATCGGACTCGTGTTCGCCACCATGATGGCCTTCGCGGCAACCGGGCTCGCCGCGGACCCTGCCGCCTCTCGAGGCGAGGAGGTCTACCGCTCCGTGTGCGTGAGGTGTCACGGCGTCTACGGCCGTGGCGACGGTCCGGCGCTGCAGTACTTCAATGCCCGTCCACCGGACTTCACGGATCCTGCAGTGTTCGGGAAGCGAACGGATGCAGAGATCGTGGCCGGGCTCCTAAAGCGGGGGCAGAGCTCGGACAGTGCGCACTCACCAATGGTGCTCGCACGGGCCATGAAAGAGGATGCCCTGCGCGACGTGGTTCACTACGTACGCACGCTGGGCGTGCCCGGCAAGCACGCGAGCCGGTTGGCGGGGCGGGACATCTACACCACCATCTGCTGGACGTGCCATGGGCTGGACGGGAACGGGAAGGGACCCGCTGCTGCCAACCTCGGGGACACGAAGCCGCGCGATTTCACCTCTCCGCAGTTCAAGATCGAGGGGCGCGAGCAGGAGGTGTACCGGACGATCGCGCTCGGGGCCGCGAAGTCCTTCCACGGATCAGAGTACATGATCGAGTGGCAGACAGCACTCTCGCCACAGCAGATCCTAGACGTCATGGAGTACATCAAGACCTTCCAGAAGCCGAGTCACTGACGCTGCCCCGCGGTTGGGGGGACGATCCCGCCGTCCGGCGGTGGATGGTGGCCGAGGGCGGCAGCGACGTGTCGACCGTGCGATGTTCAGCTACATACAGCAGAGGGGGTTCATGCGAAATGACAGGCGCTTTGTCGTCTCAGCAATTGGTCTCGTAGTGACGCCCCCCCCTCGTCGGCCGCGCCCTCAAGGGTCGGGATCTCGGCCGCCGCCGGTCGACATACAAGGAGCTGTGTGTGAAGTGCCACGGGACGAGCGGCAAGGGAGACGGCCATGAAGCCGCGCTCGCGACGAAGCCCAAGAATTTTGTAGACTGTACCTGGATGGCGGAGTTTTCGGAACAGAGGCTCTTCAGGGCTGTGAAGCAGAGTGGCCAGGCCGTGGGACTCTCAAAGGACATGCTCCCGTACGCAGACGCGCTCGACGATGACGAGATCCAGGACGTGTTGGCCTTTGTCCGAACAATGTGCCGCCGATGACGTGCGCGGCGGACCGTCTGGAGAGGCGCGGCTTCGTCGTGTGGGTCTTCTGGACTGCGATGGCCCTCATTGCGAGCAGCGTCGTCACACCTCTCGTCGCGTTCCTCTCAGGGCCGTTGGTGCAACGGCGTTCTCCCGTTCGAGTCCGCATCGGCCGACTCGCCGATCTGCCCCTCGATCGACCTCAACGGGTCGAGTTCGTGCTGCGCCGTCGCGACGGGTGGGTGACAGAGAGCGGGCGTCGAGCCGCCTGGATCGTGAAGCGCCAGAGTGGCGTCACCGCGTTCGACCCAAGGTGCACGCATCTCGGCTGCGCCTATCGCTGGCGCGATGCGACGGGGCAGTTCGTTTGTCCGTGCCACAACGGTCTCTACGACCTGGATGGGCGTGTGGTGGGGGGACCACCGCCGCGACCGCTCGATACCTACGCAACCACGGTCGAGGATGGGATCCTCTACCTCGTGCCGTCTCCTCAGCGAAGAACTGCATGACGCGGATCAAGCCCATCGTGTCGTGGCTTGACGAGCGGCTCGGCGTTCGGGCCATCGGCCGAGCACTCTTCGCGCGCAAGATCCCAGCGGGAACGGGCTGGATCTATACGCTCGGGAGCATCACGTTCTTCCTGTTCGTACTCCAGCTGGCGACGGGGACGCTCTTGGCGACGAGTTACGCGCCCACGCCAGACCATGCCTTCGACTCGGTTCGCTACATCACCGAGGAGGCTCCGTTCGGAAGTTTCCTACGCGGGCTCCACGTGTGGGGAGCCACCGTGATGGTCGTCGCCGTCTTGCTCCATACCCTGCGCACGTTCATGACGGGTGCGTACAAGTTCCCGCGCGAGCTTACGTGGATGAGCGGAGCGCTCCTCATCATGTTAGTGCTCGGGTTCGGATTCACTGGATATCTGCTGCCGTGGAACCAGAAGGCGTATTGGGCGACGCAAGTCGGCACGCGCCTCGCCGAGCAGGTACCGCTCCTCGGACCTGCGATCGCTCGGCTGCTGCTCGGCGGCGACGAGTTGGGTCCGCAGACGCTCACGCGATTCTATGCCGTACACGTCCTCGTGCTGCCCGCGATCGTGGTCTCTCTAATCGCTGTCCACCTCTTCATGGTCGTCCGGCAGGGCATCTCCGCTCCGCCCCGCCGTGGCGAGGCGACCGCCATCGCGAGCGATCGCGCCGAAGACCGCCAACGTGCGCTCGCCGAGTACGCCCGGCGGAAGGAGGGGGGGAAGTCGTTCTACCCCTACACCCTCGCGAAGGACGCGGTCGCAATCTTCCTGGTGCTCGCCCTAGTCGCGTCGCTCGCGTGGTACTTTGCTCCCGAAGTAGGAGAGATCGCCGACGCCGCCGAGACGAGCTTCAATCCGAGACCCGAGTGGTACTTCCTGTGGCTCTTCCAATTCCTGAAGTACTTCCCTGGCAATCTGGAAGTGCTCGGCGCGGTGGTCCTGCCCACCGTGGGCTTCGCTCTTCTCTTCGCCCTTCCCTTTCTCGACCGCTCGCGCCATCGCCATCCCCTCGATCGCCCATTCATGTTGGCCGGGGCCCTCGGCGTGCTCGCGCTCCTTGTGGCTCTCACGATTGCTGGCGCGCGCTCTCCGCTCGCGACCCCCTACGTGCCGATGGCTCCTACGGTTGCACGGGGTGCGCGCGTCTTCCACGAGCTGCACTGCGAATCCTGTCACAGCGTGCGCGGGCGCGGCGGCACCGTGGGACCCGATCTCGCCGTCTCGATTCCCGGTCACGATTCGGAGTGGATTCGCGCTCACTTCCGCAACCCGGCCGAACTCCTGCCCGGGTCGCCCATGCCTGCGTTTGGCCTCCTCGATGACGAGATCGACGCGCTCGTCGCCTATGTGGAAGAGCTGCGCGGGGGAGGCCCGCCCAGCAAGAACGCCCCGGAGCTTTTTGGCCGCTACTGCACGGCATGCCACGAGCTCGGCGGGCGCGGCGGACACATCGGGCCGAGTCTCGACGACATCGGAAGCAGCCGGTCACGGTCCTTCCTGCATCGCTACATCGAAGATCCCAAAAGTCTCTTCACGGACTCCCGAATGCCGTCCTGGCTCGCGCCGCGGGGGCCCCTCAGCCATGAGCAGATCGAGGACCTGGCGCGTTTCCTGGCCGCGCAGCAGGGGTCGTCGGCGCGAAAGCCGCCCTCGCATTCGAGGAAGGAAGATCCGTAATCGCCATTGAGACCGCCTCTCTCGTCCGTTCCTTGCAGCACTTTGCACTGTCAGTATGACGTTTGGCTCGCCATCACGGGCAGTCGAAACGGGTACCCAACAACGACGGTGTGACGTTCGAGATCGCCGTCAATCCCTGGCAGAATGCCCGGCTCGCGTT
>DATFYN010000147.1:0-4377 GCA_035315025.1 Myxococcota bacterium | reverse complement strand
TCGTGTGGTCTTCGGGAAAGTCCATGGCAAAGCCCAGGGTGTTCACCTTTTGGTATTGGAGCAGGAGCTCGCCGGCGCCCGCCCACACGAAGTCGCGTCTCCCAAACATCCCATTGCCGCCCGCCTTGAAATTCGGACGCGTGGTCCCCGTGACGGAGTAGAAGTCTTGAACGGTCGCGCAGTGCATGGGTGCGGTGGGATTGGCCGCGGTGGGAAAGGTGCAGCCTGGCGCCGCCGTCCCCGCGGAGATGTCCAGCGCCGTGATTAACTCGAGCGCGTTGAAGGACGCTGCAGCCAGCACGCTGGGGAAGAGAGTGCCGGTTAGGGGATTCACCAGGCTGTGAGCGCCCGCGCACGGGGTGCCAGCACCCGTGTCCGACACGCAGCCGTCCACAAATGGATTGTAGCCGGGTTGGCCCGGACCTCGTGCACCGGGGAGGATCACGAGGTGGCCGTTGATAGATCGTGTCGCCACCGCGTCGCCGGGGTTATTCCCGGGCCAGGACTGGAAGACGACGCTCGCCTCCGCATTGAGGAGATCCACGCCCTGGAGGTCGCACGAGGTCCGGTAGAAAGGCCCGCATCCGAAGAGCGCCTGCTGCTGGACCGTGAGCGCCTGGTTCATCGTCGGGGGGCCGAGAACTGCGAAGATCCCCTGCCCTGGGGTCGTAGGAGTGAGCGAAAAATTCAGGGGGAGCAGGGTGAAATTGGCTGACTTGGGGCCAAGCGTCGTTTGCAGCGCGAGCTGCGCGAAGGGGCTCCCAGAGATCGCTGCGCTAAAGAGCTGGGCGATCCTGATCGGGGGAGCTGTACTCACCAACGCTTGGCTGTTGGGCACCGTGAGCGAGCAGCTCTTCGGATCCAGTGGGGAGAAGCCCACGGTTGAGCTGCAGATCACGTCGAAGAGCTGGCGATTTTGAGGGTTGTCGCTGAGGGCGTTGCCGACGCCGAAGCTACCTGGCCGAAGACATCCGGGCTCATTCCCCGTCACGCAGATCGCATTCGCGGGGGCACTATTGGCGAGCGGCCGGCCGGTTACGGGATCGACCTTGCGCGAGTAGGACTGGATGATTGGCGCGTTGAATTCCTGATCGTAGTGGTAGTAGTCGGTGATCGCGAAGCTAAAACGGTCCCACCGGAACTCGACCCGCGCGCCCAGCTGATTGCCCTCGAGGCTATTCCACCAGTTCGGGGGACGCGTCTCCCCGACGACTCCGGCGCCGACTGCGCCATTCAAGAAAAGCTGCGACTGCAGGTTGCACACTTCGTAAGGCGAATAGGGCTCGCCGCATCGCCCGAGGTCGTTCGGCATGAATCGATCGAGGATCCAGACGAGTTCCGCGCGCACATCCTGGAGTGGGCCCACGTCATAGAACGAGTAGATGGCGCGCGCCGCCCACAAGGAAATCCGGGACTCGTCGAGTGTCGGGAGCGTCGACACCGCCAAGTCGGACGGGTTGATTTGATCGGTGTTGCGGTAGAGCTCCGTCTTGCCCCAGATGATCGCCTGCCTCCCGATGCGAAGGGAAAGGCGCCCCTCGAGGGCGGAGAGGTCGAGGTAGGCCTGGTCGAGCTCGTGCGTGTCCTCGTTCGCGCCGTGATTCCAGGCGAGGGCGCTCTGGGAGAAATTCTGGTCGAAGTTGTTGAAGGGCACACCCTGCAAATACAGCTGACGCACGGCCGGCGAGGGCACGTAGAGACCGCCCGCTGTCGCACCGACCCCCCCGGGGAGGCCCATCAGGCTCGGTCGCATGGGCAGCGCCGTGGTCTGGTTCGGGATATCCCGCAGGGCCCCGATGTTTTGAACGTCGTCTTTCGGTCGCCAGAGGCCAAAGATCGCGTCGACACCGGACGAGTCGCCGTACGAGGTGGTTTGCGAGACCGAGAGCTGTTGAATGGAGAAGCCGTCGTTCCGGTAGGGAGCAAACGTCTCGTTGAACGAGGAGTTGAGGGCCAGGACCTCGATGCCAGGAACACTTGCAATCCCCGCGAGCTTGTCGGAGCCGCCGGGGGAGAAGGACAAACCCGGGGCGCGCCCGGGTCCTGAGCTGTTCCCGTTGAATGGATTCACGGCCGGGTTGTCGCCCACCCAGCCGTTGCGGTGCCCGGTCATGTAGTACGACGGCACAAGACCCGTGCGGTCGCCGTAGGCGTCTGCGTTCGGGAAGAGCCCGCAGGCGTGCGTCCACACGCAGTCGTAGCTCACGACAAAGCGGGTGTAAAAGGAGGCCGCGTCGAAGAAGAGGAAACCCTTCGGTGCAAGGTCGGTCTCGATTTCAACCCGGAGGATGTTTCGCCACTGGGAGAGGTCCCACTGGGTATTGAGATCTGGATTGAGCATCCGGAGCTGGGTCTCGACGTAGCCGTGGATCTGGATGCGGCCATCCTCGAGATCGATGGCACGGGAGGGGGGGGCAAGCAAGGCGACGACGAAGCCCAGAGCCCAAAGAGACCCACGACACACGAAGCTGCGACGCATCCGCACCTCCCGCCGGCGCACGACACCGCTGCTTTCGAAACCTTTTGCGCGTCTCCGGGAGGAAAGGCTGTCGCCCTCCCGACACGGAACGGCAGTCGTCTCCGCCGGCTCGCTGATCCAGTGCCGCCCTTCTTCCTCTGTTACCGGTCTCTCCGTCGGAAGTCGAGAAGTTTTTTGCGAGCCGGCCTCGCGGGACACCGACCCTTCCCCCCGGAATCCGCGTGTCGGCGCATGTGGTGGGAGGGTCGACGCGCTTTGGTCGTGCCGGGGGGGCGCACCCTCACCCCCCGTGCTCTCTCGAAGGGCGACGATACCGGCCTGTGTGTGGCCTCCCCGTCTACTCATTTCTGGACGGAGGAGGGACTTGCGACGGCGGGGACGCGTCCTCTTTTTAGGAACGCCTCGAAGTCGGCCGAGGTGGGAGGGGCGCAAAGACAGGCGGGCGCTTCTCGAGGAAGCTTGTCACGCCCTCCTTAAAATCAGGCCGCCCGAACGACTCGACCATGAGACGGTTGGCGAGCGTCACCGCGGTCGCCAGGTCGCTCTCGTAGGCCCCGTACACCTGGCGCTTCATCTCCGCGAGGGCAGCCGGCGAGCAGTTTGCGACGAGGTCGCGCGCGTAGGCGAGGGTCTCCTCCAGAAGGATCTCTGGGGCCAGGACGCGATTCACAAGGCCCAAGGCAAGCGCCTCTTCGGCCAGAAAAACGCGACCGGAGTAAAGCAAGTCAAGCGCACGCGCATGGCCGATCAGGCGCGGGAGGATCCAGGAAATTCCGTGCTCAGCGACGAGACCGCGCCGTGAGAACGCCGTCGTGAACTTTGCGCCCGCGGCGGCGAAGCGCAGGTCGCACATCAGGGCGAGCACAAGGCCGATGCCCGCGCACGGACCGTTAATGGCCGCGAGGATCGGCTTGCGGAGGGTCAAGGGAAAGGTCTGGGGCCGGGCGTCGGGCGCAGCGGCAGATTCGCTCCCCTGGAGCACGTTCATGTCCGCACCGGCGGTGAAGCCGCGGCCCGCCCCGGTCACCACGACCACGCGCACGCGCGGGTCCTCGTCGGCGCGCTCGAGCAGGTCGAAGTAGCGGGTGGAGAGTGCCGGGGTCCAAGCGTTAAGACGCTGCGGGCGATTGAGCGTCAGCGTGGCCACTCCGGAGCTTTGGGCGTAGAGGACGAGGTCCTCCTGGGCTGCGGGCTGCGGATCTGCCATGACTGTACTCCCTCCCGGCCAAGAATGTCCGGTGCGGGGAGCCTACCCGAGACCGAACACCGCTCACCAATGCCGCTCTGGCCCCGGTAGACTCGCGCGCGCGGTGTTCCCCTACGTCGAGCAGCCCGTCATTCACCTCGGCCGATTTCAGATCGCCGCCTTCCAGGTCCTCGTCTGCAGCGCAGTCATCGTGGGCCACGAAGTCGTGGTGCGGCGCGCCCGGCGCCTTGGCTTCGACCCGGATCTCGCATCGAGCCTCGTGGCGTGGACGATCTTTTTCGGCTTCGTGGGCTCCCATCTTTTTGATGTCGTCTTCTACCGGCCCGCGGAGCTGCGCCAGAGCCCCCTCGTCCTTCTCCAAGTCTGGGGGAGCATGTCCTCGTTCGGCGGAATCATGGGCGGGCTTGCCGGCGGATGGTGGCTCACCCGACGCAAGGGGCTGTCGGGTAGCCAGGTCTTTGCGTTCCTCGACATTCTCGGCTTCACCTTCCCGTTCGCATGGATCTTTGGGCGCGCGGGCTGTGCCCTCGCACACGACCATGTCGGCATCGCGACCACGAGCTGGCTTGCCGTGCGTTTCCCGGACGGCCCGCACTTCGACCTCGGCCTGCTCGAGCTCCTGTACACGATCGCGCTCGCTGCGCTCTTCCTTCTGCTCGACCGCCGCCCGCGGCCCACAGGCTTTTTCGTG
>DATFYN010000146.1:0-15714 GCA_035315025.1 Myxococcota bacterium | reverse complement strand
TGCGCAGCTCGCAGACGGCCAGGTGGTCCTCGTCCGAGAGGTCGAGGCCACGAACTTTCTGAGCGGAGAAAAGACCCGCGCCCTTCAGCGAAGGGCGCTGCCTCCTGCCCCCGGACCGGTGAGCCACCTCCTCCTCGACCGGAAAACCCAGACCCTCTACGGCGCGCTCGCGACGGGCGAGCTCGTGCGCTGGGACCTCAGTGCGGATCCCGGAGCGCCCCCGCAGGTCGCCGGCCCCCCCGGCGACTCGATTACGGCCCTCGAGCTCTTGATCGGCGACCGTGCGCTTGTGGTGGGCCGCTCAGGCGGGGAGGTCGAGGTGTGGTTCCCGGTTCCGCCGCCGGGGGGCGGAGAGCGCGAGGGCGTGCTGAAGCGCGTTCACGCCTTCCCTGCGCTCCCCGCCGCGGTCGTGCTGCTCTCGCCCTCCGAGCGCAACCGCTCGTTCTTTGCACAGGACGCGAGCGGGAACCTTGGCCTTTACTACTCCACCTCCGAGCGGGTGCTGTGGACCGGCGCGTCGCTCGTTCCCGGTGCGTCCGCTCTCGCTTTCGCCCCAAAGGGCGACGCGGTGGTAAGTGCGGGGCCCGAACGCGTGACGCTTGCCGAGGTGCGAAATCCCCATCCCGAGGCGTCGCTGCGCGCGCTCTTTGGCAAAGTCCACTACGAGGGCGCGCCCGCTCCCGCCTTCGTCTGGCAGTCGAGCAGTGGGAGCGACGACTTCGAGCCCAAGCTCTCGCTGACGCCGCTGCTCGCGGGGACGCTGAAGGGCACCTTCTACTCGCTGATTCTGGCCGTCCCCCTCGGTGTCCTCGGCGCAATGTACACCTCGCAGTTCATGCATCCGCGTCTTCAACGCGTGGTCAAACCCACCGTGGAGCTCATGGCGTCTCTGCCGAGTGTTGTGCTCGGCTTTCTCGCGGGGCTGTGGCTGGCACCGCTGGTCGAGTCCAAGCTCGCCGCACTCCTGCTCTTGCTGATCGCGCTCCCGATCTTTTCCTTGCTGGCGGGTGCGCTCTGGTCCTTTCTTCCGCGAAGCGTGCGCGGTCGGATCCCGGCGGGCGGGGAGATCCTGTTCTTCATGGTGGTCTTGACTGCGGGCAGTGCGCTGTGCTGGCCGCTCGGCGGCGCCCTCGACCGGGCGGTGTTTGGCGGGAGCCTCCCGGGCTGGCTCTACGAAGCCATGGGTCTGCGCTACGACCAGCGCAACGCCGTCGTGGTCGGCCTCGCGATGGGGTTCGCCGTCGTGCCTATCATCTTTGCGATTTCCGAGGATGCCATTTCAAACGTGCCTGGGAATCTCAGGGCGGGCTCGCTCGCTCTCGGCGCAAGCCTGTGGCAGACCGTGGTGCGCGTCGTCCTGCCCACCGCGAGCCCCGGGATCTTCTCGGCGGTGATGGTGGGCTTCGGTCGCGCCGTCGGCGAGACCATGATCGTGCTGATGGCGACGGGCAACACTCCCATCATGGGGTGGAGTCCGTTCAATGGATTCCGAACGCTCTCGGCCAATATCGCGGTCGAGGTGCCCGAGGCTCCGGCGGGAAGCACGCTGTTCCGCACGCTCTTCCTCGCGGCGCTGCTTTTGTTCGCTTTGACCTTCGCGCTCAATACGGCCGCGGAGCTGGTGCGCCAGCGGCTGCGCCAGCGCTACGCGAGGCTCTAGCGTGCCGCTGCGCCGCCGCTCTGACCTCGTGGGCCACCTCATGACGTGGCTGTGCGCGGGCACGCTCGCGCTGAATCTGCTGCTGATCCTCGGCCTGCTCGGACTGCTCGCCTCCGAGGGACTCAGCTACTTCTGGCAAAAGCCGCTCTGGCTGCTCGAGCTCACCGACGGGAAGAAGATCCTCGGCGAACTCTACGAGACCGAGGACATCCCGCAGAGCGGCCGTGCGGGCGAAGAACAAAAGACACGGGTGCGGGTCAAGGTGGGCAACCGCGACCTTTCGGGTTCCGATTTTCGCTGGATCGACGAAGCGCAGATCGTAGCGCGCAGCCGACCCGCAGACGCCGCCGTGCTCGAGCGACTCGAGTGGGGAAACTTTCACGGGTTCGCGCGGGAACTGCGCGCGCACGGCCAAACCCTGGCTCGCGGTGAGGATGCGGTCTGGCCGCTGCTGGACAAGCTTCTGCGGGAGAAGGCCAAGGAACGCGACGCGCTCGAAGCCCTCGAGAAGGGGGAGCTTGGCCGCATCAACTACGCGCTGGAGCGACTGCGCCTTGCCGAGCGCAAACTCTCCCTCGAGACTTTGCCCGATGCGGAGCGCACGCGCCGGGCGGAGGCGCTTTCCCGCGAGCAGGCGGAGCAGCAGGCAGCCTATGCGAGCGTGGCCGCGCGCATTCGCGAGAAGCGTTCCGCCTTCGTGGCGGAAACGCTCGTCGTCGAGACGGCCGACGGCGTCCAGCGCGAGCTGCCGGTCGGCTACGTGATGCGGGCCATCCGCCCCAATGCCTTGGGCTTCGCCGGAGCCGCGAAGCTGTATCTCTCCCGCGCGGGGGAGTTCATCAGCGGAGAGCCACGGGAGTCCAACACCGAAGGCGGAATTTTTCCCGCGATTTTCGGGACCGTGATGATGGTGCTCTTGATGTCGATCTTCGTCGCGCCCTTCGGCGTCATCGCGGCGGTGTACCTGCGCGAGTACGCGAAAGGTGGCGTTCTTGTGCGGCTCGTCCGCATCGCCGTCAACAATCTGGCCGGCGTCCCGTCCATCGTCTTCGGCGTGTTCGGCCTCGGCTTCTTCGTCTACCTGGTGGGGGGCACGATCGACCAGCTCTTCTACCCCGAAGCACTGCCCACGCCGACCTTCGGCACGGGCGGCATTCTGTGGGCGAGCCTCACGCTCGCGCTGCTCACGGTGCCCGTCGTGATCGTGGCCACTGAGGAGGGGCTCGCCGCGGTGCCCCAGATCGCTCGCGAGGGCTCGCTCGCGCTCGGAGCCACGCAGTTCGAGACGCTCTGGCGGGTCGTGCTGCCGGCCGCCGCCCCCGGCATCCTGACCGGAATGATCCTGGCCCTCGCGCGCGCTGCGGGGGAGGTGGCGCCCCTCATGATCGTGGGCATGGTCAAGCTCGCTCCGGCGCTGCCGGTCGACGGGAACTTCCCGTACCTGCATCTCGAACGAAAGTTCATGCATCTTGGATTCCATATCTACGACGTGGGCTTCCAAAGCCCGAACGTCGACGCCGCCAAGCCCCTCGTCTTCGCCACGGCCTTGCTCCTGATCGCCGTGGTGCTCGCCAGCAACCTCGTCGCCATCCTCGTGCGGAACCACTTGCGCGAGAAGTATGCGACCCGCAGCATCTGATGAGGGGCGCGATGACGCGGCTCTCGCCAAAGGCGGTAGGCGTGGAGATTCTCATGGATGACGCGGAGGCACCGGCACCGCGCGTCGACAAGCCGGTGCTGGCCACCGAGCAGCTCTCGCTCTGGTACGGCAGCACGCTCGCCCTCGATGCGATCACGCTTGAGATTCCGGAAAAAAAGATCACGGCCTTTATTGGACCTTCGGGCTGTGGAAAGTCGACGCTCCTGCGCTGCTTCAACCGGCTCAATGACTTGATCGACGTGGTACGCATCGAAGGCGCGCTGCGTTTCCACGGCGTGAGCCTCTACGGCCCCGAGGTCGACGTCTCGCAGGTGCGGGCGCGCATCGGCATGGTGTTTCAGAAGTCGAACCCCTTCCCGAAGAGCGTATTCGAGAATGTCGCCTACGGCTGCCGCATCCACGGCGTGACGCGCCGCAGCCTCCTGGCCGAGATCGTGGAGCGGAGCTTGCGCGGGGCCGCGCTCTGGGATGAAGTGAAGGATCGGCTCGACGAGAGCGCGCTTGGCCTCTCTGGTGGCCAGCAGCAGCGCCTGTGCATCGCGCGGGCGATTGCGATCGAGCCCGAAGTGATCCTGCTCGATGAGCCCTGCTCCGCCCTCGATCCCATCGCGACCGCAAAGATCGAGGAGCTGATGCAGGAGCTGAAGGACCGCTACACGCTGGTCGTGGTGACCCACAACATGCAGCAGGCTGCGCGGGTCTCCGACTACACGGCTTTCCTCTACCTCGGACGGCTGATCGAGTACGGCGAAACGGCCCGGCTGTTCGTGAAGCCTCAGAAGAAACAGACCGAGGACTACATTACGGGACGCTTCGGTTGATCGGCTCCCGCGCGGCGTCGCTGCGCGACCCTCACAAAGGTGCGAGTTTTGGCGCCCCGGCGAGGACTCGCCAGCGGCGCTAGGCCGAAGCGGTGCGGCGGCCTGCTGCGGCCGTCAGGCGGTCCGCCCGCGGGAGCAAAATCACGAAGCTCGATCCGCGGCCGATCTCGCTTTCCACGTAGATTTCGCCTCCCATGGACTGCACCAAATGCTTCACGATGGCAAGCCCGAGGCCCGTCCCCCCGAGGTCCCGCGAGCGCGCCTTCTCGACCCGATAGAAGCGCTCGAAGATCCGGGGCAGGTCCTCCTTCGGGATGCCGATGCCGTCGTCCCGCACCTCGATGCGAACGTGGTTGCGCTCGGGCTCGATCTGCACCTCGATGTGGCCGCCGGCGTGGGAATACTTGGCGGCGTTGTCCAGCAGGTTTGTCAGAATTTGCTCCACGGCGCGCCGGTCCGCCCACGCGGGAGGGCTATCTCCCTCGACGAGCTTCACCGCGAGTGACTTCGCGCGGAGCTGCAGCTCCATCCCCGCAATCACGGCGGCCGCGACCCGGCCCACGTCCACCTCGATCGGCTTGATCGGGAGCTTTCGGCTCTCGATCCGGGAAAGATCGAGCAGATCGTCGATCAGATTCCCGAGGCGCTCGGCATGGCGCAGGATCACTCCCAAGTACTTGCGCGCATCGTCCAGCGGAACGTCGACGGACAGCAGTGTCTCCGCGAATCCCCGGATGGCGGTGAGGGGTGTCTTGAGCTCGTGCGACACGTTGGCGACGAAGTCGCGGCGCACCGCCTCGAGCCTGCGCAGCTCGGTCATGTCATGGAAAACCGCGACCGTGCCGAGCCGGGGTCCAGTTTGGGGAAATGCCACGGCATGGAGCCGAATCGAGCGTCCCTCGCCCCCACCTAGCTGGATCTCGTGGGCGACGACGTCGCTCGTGCTCGCGGCGGCCCGCATCGCATCATCCACTCCCGCGTGTCGAATCACCTCGAGCGGTGCGCGCCCCACCACGTCTCCCCACACACCGAGCATCTCGCGCAGCCGGGGATTCGCGAGCACAATGCGTCCCGCCGCGTTTACCACCAAGACACCTTCGACCATGCTCCCGAGCACGGCCTGGAGCTGCTCTTTCTCCGCCGTCGCCTCGTCGATGCGGCGCCGCAGTTCATCGGCCATGCGGTCAAGGTCGGCGGCGATGCGTCCGAGCGGGCCTCCGACGCGCCAGCGCAGCCGGCGATCGAGATCGCCGGCCGAGAGACCGCTCGCGAAATCGCCGATTTCGTTGAGAGGTCGGACCAGAATCCGGGTGAGCACGATCGAGAGCAGGAGGGCGAGCCCCACACCGACCAGGGCCGCGACCTCGAGGGCATGGAGCGGCGTCCGACCGTCCGGCGTGTCGGCCAAGAGCGTTCCCGGCGGCAGCTCCCACACGGCCGTGCCAAACACGCAGGCCACCACGGCGAGCAGCGCCATGGTGATCCAGAGCGGGGGTCTTGCGGTTAGGCCACGCACTCCCAAAAACTAGCAGCAAGGTGGTGGCGAGGGGCCGGGCGCTGCCTACTCCGCAAACCGGTACCCGACCCCGCGCACAGTCTCGATCAGATCCCCGGCCACGCCGAGTTTCTCGCGCAAACGCTTGAGATGCGTGTCGATGGTGCGGCTTGTGACCGTAATTTCGGAGCCCCAGACCTCATCGAGCAAACGCTCGCGCGTGAGCACGCGGCCCGGCCGGGTCATGAGGGTGGTGAGCAGCCGGAACTCCTTCGCGGTGAGCTCCACTTCCTCGCCCGCCACGAAGCAGCGGTGCCGCTCGGGATCGACGCGCAGCGCTCCGTGCTCGAGGCCGGCCCCGGGAGCCGCACTCGTCGCACGCCGGCGCAACACGGCCCGCACGCGCAGCGTGAGCTCCCGTGGGCTGAAGGGCTTGGGAACGTAGTCGTCCGCTCCGAGCTCAAAGCCCACGACCCGGTCCACCTCCTCGGACTTGGCCGTCAACATGAGGATGGGCAGGTCCGCGAGTGCAGGATCGGAGCGCACCTGGCGACAGATGTCGTTGCCCGAAACGTCGGGCAGCATGAGGTCGAGCACCATCAGGTCCGGGGGCGAGCGGCGCAGCTGCTCCAGCGCTTCCCGGCCCGACGACGCCGTCTCGACCCTGAACCCGTCTTGGCTGAGGTTGAACCGAACGAGTTCAAGCAGATCGGGCTCGTCGTCCACCACCAGGATCCGGGCGCTCATCGCTCTAGACAAAATAGCTGCGCACCTGCGCCTCACCGCACCCCCACCCGGTGTCCGCTGAAGACTTCGTGGGATCGTGACGCAACCGTTTCGATTTCGTCATCCGAGAGCGGCTTGACCGCATGGGCGACTGGGGTCTAGTGTGCGAAGACGCTTTGTTGCGCGGCCCAAAAGTGTGATGCAGATCACTAGGTGACCCCGAGCGATCGCCGACTCGTTATCCGAGGCGACACGACAACCAAACTCCGGGGTAGCCGGAGACTGGGGGACGACGATGAAGGCGCGACGCACGACACGATGGGCTCTGGTGCCCCGAAGCTTCTTAGGCGCAGCCGCGGTCGCCGTGGGTGTGATCGCGGCATCGGCCCTTCCCGCCAGCGCCGCGAACAATGGGGAAAACGTGGCCCAGGCCCCGACGCCGAAGGGGGCGCTCAGGTCCTCCTCGGCCGCAGGTGCCGAGGCCCAGGCGCGCTCCGCATTTGATTCGTTTACGCAGACTTGGATGGAAAAGCTGCGCGGCTCGAGCGCCCTGCGCACGGTCTCCACGAGTTCGGGTAGCACCATAAAGCGGTTTAGCACGACCCACAGCGAAGAGGTGAAGCCGACCGGCTCGGCGTCGAACCCCTACGTGGGCGTCCTGCACTACACAGAAGAGTCGTACAACTGCTCCGACGCCG
The DNA here is from genome assembly GCA_035315025.1 of Myxococcota bacterium. Taxonomy (GTDB): domain Bacteria; phylum Myxococcota_A; class UBA9160; order UBA9160; family UBA9160; genus UBA9160. The sequence goes on along the minus strand of DATFYN010000146.1, from coordinate 8,654 downwards.
CCCAGAGGAACTGCACCCTCGTCGAGAGCACACCGGTCACCGAGATCTTCCGCTACCAGAACGGGAAGTGGGTCTACTAGTCACTGCCCCGTAGCTCGAGCCACTCCCTGCCATCGGCGGGCGCTTAGGTAAAACCGAGCGCTCGCCGATGGATGCTCCGCACGACTGCTATGCGGATGCATCCTCGAGATCTGATTCGAGAGCTGATCTTTGCCTGCGCGCTCACGCCGGAGGTGCGCTGAGCGAGGTCCTGGAAAGACATCCTGAGATCGCATAGGCGGACGCGGAGAAGCCGCCGGCGGCCCTTCCAGAAGCACCTGCAGAGCTCGACGTCGATACCCCGGCGCAGGGGGTCAAACCGTCCACGCTGCCGCTGGTCGATCCCGTCGCGAACGCAGAGAACAGCGACTCCCAGCGCGCCCTCGAGGAGAAGGTGGCGGAGGCGATCTTGAACGGCGGCTTCCCCGCAGCTGCCGGTGCCACCCCGGGCACCGCGGGGGTACCAAGCACGCCCTCCCCGGCTGTGCCGTTACGGCGTGAAGCTCGTGAGTTCAGGCAGCGCAGCCACCGCCGTGATCGTGAACGCCGCGGGTCAACCGGTCGCAACACTCAGCCAAAGGGCGCTGAGCCAGGTCGTTCAGACTGGAAACACGAGCCTACTCGGCCCGCAGCTCCTCGGCGTCCTCGCCAGCACGGGCACGGATCCTCTCAAGTTCGCGACGAGATGGTGAAGGTCTTGCACTGACGGGTGTTCGTCCGCGCGGGGGGAGCTACTCCGCCGCTGGCCACCACAAGTAGAGAAATGCGGGGCCCCGGAGGGGCGGCAGGAGGGATGCCGCGATTTCCGGCCCGCCAAGCGCAAGGCGCGAAGGGGGCGCGACCTCGGAGTAGATATTCTCCCGAGACTCGCGTCCGCGGTGGTAGGTCACGACCCGGGCCTCGCTGAGCCCCGCTCGGCGTTTGGTCTCGGCGATCCCGTCCTCCAGGTAACCGATCGTGTCGACGAGACCGGCCTGCTTCGCTTCTTCAGCGGTGTAGACGCGTCCGTCGGCGAGCTCGCGGATTCGCTCGCGCGAGAGACTTGGTCGACCTTGCGCCACCACGTCCTGAAAGCGTGAGGAGAGCTGTTCGATCACGCCTTGCAGCTGCGCCCGTTCCTCCGGGCGCATGCGTCGCAGCGCGGATCCCGTGTCCTTACGTGGACCGGAGACGATCGTCTGGTCCTCGACGCCGAGCTTCTCCATGAGACCCGCAAAGTTTACGCTCACAAAGATCACACCAATGGAGCCCGTCAGCGTAGTCGGGTTCGCGTAGATCGTGTCGGCGGACATCGCCACGTAGTAGCCGCCCGAGGTGGCAAGCCCCATCAGCTGGGCCACGACGGGAACATTGCGCTCTTGCTTGAAGCGGGTGATTTCCCGGAACACGATGTCGCTTGCGGTGACGGTGCCGCCCGGCGTGTTGATGCGCAGAAGGAGCGCTTTCACCTCGTCATCCTGGCGCGCGAGCTCGAGCTCTGCGCGCACACGGGCAACGGTTCCTTCGCGCGTGCCGATCCCGAAGGCACCCGCCTCGTCCGCGTCACGGATGGCGCCATCGATCTCGATCATCACAATCTTCGGGCCTCGCTTCCCATCGACGACGCTCTCCCGCAGCGGCGAGGGGCCGCCCACAGGGAGCGTGACCTGGATGCAGGCCGTGAGGGCGGCGGGCGAGAGGAGGGCGAGCCAGAGCGTGAGCTTGCGCCACGGAGCGGCGTGCGCGGGCCGCCGGTGGCGGCCCGCGAGCACGGCGTCGCAACGCGACGCACTCCGCGTTCCCCAGCGTCTCATCCCCCCGAAGAAGCCGAGACGGCTACGCCGGCGAGCCTGCATGCTTAGCTGCAGCCGCTCGTCCCACCGCAGTTTGCGCACTTGTAGCAAGCGCCGTTGCGCACCATGATCGATCCGCACTCGCTGCATGTCGGCGCGTCTGCCTGATTCACGATGCTAAACGCCCCAAGACTTGCGGCCGCCGGCGGGGGGCTCCCCAGGCCACCGGAGCCGCCGGCCACCACGGCCCGTGGACGCGCGGGGGACAAGCCCGCCGCCTCCGCGTCCGTCTCCTGCTCGTCCGGGACTGCGGCCTCGCCGCGCAGAAAGCGGTTCCCGAGGTAGCGGAAGACGTAGTCGGTGACGGACTTCGCGATCGGGATCTCGCGATTGTTGGTAAAGCCCGCCGGCTCGAAGCGGGTATGGCTGAACTTGTCCACGAGGGCTTTCAGCGGAACACCATACTGGAGCGCGATCGACGTCATGGTCGCAATCGTGTCCATGAGTCCGGAGACGGTGCTCCCCTCCTTCGCCATGCGCAGAAAGATCTCGCCGGGCTGTGCGTTCTCGTAGAGCCCGACCGTGAGATATCCCTCGTGGCCGGCAATCGAGAACTTGTGGGTAACCGCCTCGCGCTCGTCGGGCAGCTTGCGGCGGACCGGCCGCAGCTCGGCCGCGGGCTTCGTCTTGCTCTCGTCCTTGCCTGCGTTGAGCGGCTGGGTGCGCTTGCTTCCGTCGCGATAGACGGCGAGCGCCTTCAGTCCGAGGCGCCAGCCTTCCTTGTAGGCATGCATGATGTCGCTCACCGCGGCGTCTTCGGGCAGGTTCACGGTCTTGCTGATCGCCCCGGAGAGGAAGGGCTGCACAGCGCCCATCATGCGAACATGCCCCATCCAGTGGATGGAGCGTGTTCCGTTGCGTGCGCGGAAGGCGCAGTCGAAGACCGGCAGATGCTCGGGCGCGAGCCCGGGCGCTCCCTCGATCGTCTCCCGCTCATCGATGTGGGCGATAATCCGTGCCACCTCGTCGTCCGCGTAGCCGAGCTGGCGCAGCGCCATCGGAACCGTCTGGTTCACGATCTTGAGGATGCCGCCGCCGACCAGCTTCTTGTACTTCACGAGAGCGATGTCCGGTTCCACACCCGTTGTGTCACAGTCCATCATGAAGGCGATCGTGCCCGTCGGAGCGAGCACGGTGACCTGGGCATTCTTGTAGCCCCAATGCTCTCCCGCACGGAGCGCCTCGCCCCACAGCGAACGGGCGCAGGTGTGCAGATCCTCGGGAACACCGCCGCTTGGCACGGCTTCGGCTGCCGCCTTGTGCATCGCGATGACTTCGAGAAAGAACTTGCGGTTCATCCGGTAGCGCGGGAAAGGACCCATCGCGCGCGCGATCTCCGCACTCGTGAGATAAGCCTGGCCACACATCACCGACGTCAGCGCCGCCGCCAAGTTGCGTCCTTCGTCGCTGTCGTACGGTACGCCGAACGACATGAGAAGCGCCCCGAGATTGGCGTAACCCAAGCCGAGCGGCCGGTAGAGATGACTGTTCTTTGCAATGCGGGGTGTCGGATAGTCGGCATGATCGACGATGATCTCCTGAGCGAGAATCGTGATCGCGACCGCGTGCCGGTAGGCTGCGACATCGAAGGTGCCGTCTTCACCCACAAAGCGCATGAGATTCAGGCTTGCCAGGTTGCAGGCTGTGTCGTCGAGGAACATGTACTCCGAGCAGGGGTTGCTCGAGTTGATCCGTCCCGACGCCTTGCACGGGTTCCAGCGATTGATCGTCGTGTCGTACTGCATACCCGGATCGCCGCACACATGGGCGGACTCGGCCATCTCCCGCATGAGGTCCCGGGCCCGGTAGGTATCCGCCACCTTGCCCGTCAGCACCTCGCGGGTTTCCCAGCTCCCGTCGGCCTCGACCGAGTGCATGAAGGCATCCGTCACACGGACGGAGTGATTGGCGTTTTGGTAGAAAACAGAATCGTACGCACCGCCCGGCACGTTGAAGCCGCCGTCGTAACCGGCATCGATCAGCGACCAGGCCTTCTTCTCCTCCTCCGCCTTGCAATGGATGAACTCGCGCACGTCGGGATGGTCGACGTTCAAGATCACCATCTTGGCTGCCCGTCGCGTCTTGCCGCCCGACTTCACGACGCCTGCGAAGGAGTCGAAGCCGCGCATGAACGAAACGGGTCCTGAGGCGGTGCCGCCGCCGGCGAGCTTCTCGCGCGAAGAACGGATTTTCGAGAGGTTGGAGCCGGTGCCCGACCCGCCCTTAAACAACATGGCTTCGGTCTTCGCAAGCTCCATGATCGACTCCATCGTGTCTTCGACGGAGTTGATGAAGCACGCGCTGGCCTGCTGCGGGGTGTCTTTGACCCCGAGGTTGAACCAGACGGGGCTGTTGAAGGCGACGCGCTGGTGCAGCAACAGATGGGTGAGCTCATCCGAAAACGCGCGTCCGTCCTCCGGCGTGCGGAAGTAGCCGGAGAGGGTTCCCCACTCGTGGAGCCGGCCGACGACACGACCGATCAACTGTTTCACACTTCGTTCGCGCTCGGGCGTCCCCACATGGCCGCGGAAATACTTCGACACCACGACATTCGTAGCGAGCTGCGACCAGCCCTTCGGGATCTCGCAGTCCGTCTGCTCGAAGATCGTCTCCCCCAGCTCGCTCGCGATCTTCGCGCTGCGCAGCTCCCACTCGACGCTCGCGTACGGATCGTCGCCGGGACGCATGAAGTGCCTGGGAACCTGGACTCCGCTGACGCGTTGCGCCCGCTTCGACGGCCCGAGGGGCGTGACCACACGCACCTCCGCCGCCAGCGCTCCCGCTTCGCTCTCGCTCCCACGCAGCCCAGGATCCTGCACGCCCTCGTCCACGATTTCCCCCCATCCTCGGCCATCGGCTCGAAATGAGCCTTCGGCTCGAGCTTTCTCCTGTGAGTTCACGCCGCTCCGTCTCCTGCGACGCGACCCGAGATACGGAAGCCGCGCTCCAGTGCCGGATGCGCGGCTTCTGCCAAGTCCAAAGAACGCACGGATGAGCCCCCGCTCCCGTGCCTATTGCGATTGAATCCAAGCCACTTTCTGCGCGTTCGCGGTGGAGCGGGTCGAGAGCCGACTGCGGAAGCGACGAGAAGGCAAGCGAGGCGCTGGACGACCGATCCGAACCCGTTCACAACCTCGACTGCGGCGAGGTGTGAGGGGCTCCGACGGAGTCCGCCGGAGCCCCCCCGAACCCGAGTCGGGTCCTCCTTCCCTTCTCGGGCCCGTGCCCCTCAGGCGACCGCCTAACGAACCCCCCCAGGCCGCCCGAGGGACGCTCACATCCCCACGATTGACCAGATACTCCCGGTCTTGATGCACGTCAATACAAAATCTGGGGTGTTGCACGGGAGAAGAGTACAACCACTCGTGTTCCAACGGAATTCGACGTTCTGAAGGCGCAGGCGCGACCCGTCACCGAATCGACACAGGCCGCCTTTTCACGTGCGTAACTGCCCGAGATTACTAACTTAACGCGGCGCGATAGCGCAACGCGTCATGATTTCGTGCCGAGGTCCTCGGGAAGTCCGGTAAAGCGGATTCCAATGCCCTCGGGAGTCTTCAAGCGGATATTGAGACCGATCAGGAGCGCGGTAATGGCCTCGACGATCCGGGCGTTCGACAGGGGCCCGCCATCGATGGCGCGCAGCCCCGGCACCAAGGCACAAAGGCCCATCACCGTGCGGCGCGGCTCTGCCGCGCCGGAGACCACCACGTCGCACTCCACGGGCTGCGAGAGGTCTCGCAGCCGGTGCGCGGACACGTTCTGGAAGGCCGAGACCGTGTGCACGCCATCGGGCAGGAGCGAAGCCACGAGTTCCGCACAAGAGCCCTGCCAGACGCCGATCGTTCGCACCGCGGCGTCGCCGACCGCGGTGGCAAGCGGAACGCCCATGGAAACGACGATCTGGCCTGCGCCGAGCGATCCCTTGATGGCCTTCACGGTCGCCGCCGCGTGTTCGAAGGGAACGGAGAGGATCACGATCGGCGCGCCGCGTGTCGCTTCGGCGTTGCCGAGGCCGATGACATTGGCGCCGGGCACGGCCGCCTTGACCTCGTCCGCGGCGGCCATGGCACGCTCGGGCACCCGCGATCCGATCACGACCGGCCGCCCCGCTCTCGCGAATCTCAAGGCGAGGCCAAGGCCTTGGTCTCCCGTACCGCCCAGGATCGCGATGGCATTCTCGCGCCGCTCGGTCGTCATGGAGCGGCGAGGCTAGCAGCAGGGCTCGCCCGGGCCAGCAGTTGCGAGAAGCCCCCGATATGCTCGCGCCGTGCCCGATGCGACGACGCCGACCGCGATCCGGCAGCGAGGTCCCCGCGAGCTCGCCATAAACTGGGCCGATGATCATGAGAGCGTGTACACCGTGCGTGCGCTCCGCCTTGCCTGTGCCTGTGCGTCGTGCATCGACGAGTGGACCGGGGCAGAGCGGCTTCACGAGGCTCGCGTGCCTGCGGATGTACACCCGCTCAACATCCAGGCCGTCGGCCGCTACGCCATTCAGATCGAATGGAGCGACGGGCATTCCACCGGCATCTACACGTTTGAACGGCTGCGGAGCCTCTGTCCGTGCGCGGCTTGCACGGGCCGCTAAGAAGCCGAGCCCTGCAGAAGACTCGGCGAATTCCAGACAGCAGCGCCGGAAGACCAACACTTCTGCGTAGCCCCATGGGGGCCGCCGCAGCGCCCGGCGCACCGAGAGCGTCAGTCATGGCGCCAAAGTTTCGAACGAGTTGCCGCTCGCGCCGATGGCCTCAAATCCTGGCACGGCCCGTGCTTGCTCTGGGCCCGATGATTCGCAGCCCGGGCGACCGCCCCGACTTCCTTGCTCCGTCGCTGCACCATGCGTTCTGCTGCGCCAGCCGGAGCGACCTCGTCGCCGCCTATACCTCGGTCAGCGAAGCACCGTGGGTCGAGAGCTGCTCGGTCGATCTGCCCAATCTAAGGCTCACCCTGCGCGTATCCGCCGCGACGACGCGCCCCAGTAGGCCCACGCTGGAGTGGCTCCAGCGCATCGAGCGCGTCGCGCAGGGACTTCCCGCGAAGCGCTAGAAGCCCGCGAGCTGCGCCACACGCTCGCGGTGAAATGACGCGTCGCCGAAGGCCGTCCCATTCGCAAGCGCGCGCTTGAAGTAGAGGTGCATGTCGTTCTCGAACGTGAAGCCGATTCCCCCAAACATTTCGATCGCCGTGCGCGAGACCGCCCGAAAAACCTCCGCACAAGCGACTTTGGCCATGGCTGCGGCGAGGGGCGCCTCCCTCGGGCGACTCTCGAAGGCCCACCCCGCATGCCAGAGCAGCGCGCGGGCGGGCTCGATCGCGGCGACGGCCTCAGCCGCCAGGTGCTGCACCGCCTGGAACGAACCCACAGGGCGACCGAATTGCTCGCGCGCGCGCACGTATTCCACCGCCAGCTCGAGCGCGCGTTCGGCGCCTCCGAGACACTCCGCAGCGACGGCGATGGCCCCGCCATCGAGCACGCGAGCGAGCGCTGCCGCGGAACGCGGCAGCACTGCCTCCCGCCCGACCCTGACGTTGGAAAACCGCACTTCGCAGGAGCGGCGGGTCTCGTCCAGCGAGACCAGGGCTTCGATCGCAAGGCCCGGCGCAGAGCGCTCAACGGCAAAGAGCGCAACCCCGCCGAAGCCGCCCGAGTGAGCCGGCTTCGCTTCGCGAGGGGGGGCCCCCACGCGGAAGGCCGCGAGCACGAGATCCGCGGAGTTTGCGGCATCGACAAAGAGTTTGGTTCCGTCGAGGCGAAAGCCGTCCGCCCGGGGGCGGGCTCTCGCCCGGACGCCGACACCGTCGAAGCGCGGCTCAGGGCCCTCCACGAGCGCGAGCGTCGCCACCGCTTCGCCTTTCGCAATGCGGGGGAGCCAGACCTTTTGCTGGGCACGGCTGCCCGCGTGGCGCAGGGCAAGGGTCGCCGCGACCGAGGAGGCGAGGAACGGTCCGGGTACGACGGCGCGCCCCATCTCGCCGAGCAGCACCACCGCATCGAGGAGCGACAGGCCCGCACCGCCCAGCTCTTCGGGCACGAGCACGCCGAGCCAGCCCGCCTCCGCGAAAACCCGCGCGAGATCGGGATCGAACGCGGTTTCGCTCTCCATCAGCTTGCGTACGCGGGAGGTCGGGCACTCGCGCGAGAGGATTTCGCGCGCTTGATGGCGAAGCTGCTCCTGCTCCTCCGAGAGTGCGAAGTTCAAGAGCGACTCACTTCCAGCGCGGGAGGCCGAGGCCTCGCTGCGCGATGATGTTCTTCTGAATCTGGGCCGTGCCCCCTCCAATGATGAGCCCGAGGCTGAACATCAGCTCATACGGCCAGAAGCCATCGTCCCTGAGATGTTTCGATCCGCGGTAAAGCGTGCCATAGGGACCGAGCAGATCGAGCGCGGTCGCGGCGAGCTGGTGATTCAGCTCGCAGGTCACGAGCTTCGTGATCGAAGCTTCGATGCCCGGCTTCTTTCCCTGAAGCGTTGCCGTGAGGTTCCGGTACGCATTGAGACGCATCGCCTCGACCTGGATCTTCAGCGCCGCCAGCCGTTGGCGCACGATCGGATCCTCCGTCGCGGGCCGCCCGCCGCGCTGCGCGGCACGCGCGACCCGGAGCAGCGCCTCGAACATGTTCTGCGTCTGGGTCGTGGAGCCCAGCATGTTCCGCTCGTGGAGGAGCGTCGTGTTGGCCACCGCCCAGCCTTGGCCGAGGCCCCCGACCACGTTCTCCACGGGCACGCGCACGTTGTCGAAGAAGACCTCGTTGAAGCCGGCGTCCTTGGTCATCTGCAG
>DATFYN010000145.1:0-8968 GCA_035315025.1 Myxococcota bacterium | reverse complement strand
AGGTGGGCCTCAGCGAGAGATTCGGAGATCGCGCATCGCCTCAGCCTCTCAGTTTGGTGACTGGTGCGGTGAATCGATCACTCGTACAACCAGATCCGATACGAACCAGACACACAACTGGGGCGGCGATGCACCCCTTTCGCGACTTCCGAGTTTTCTGTCCGCCCGCTTGTGTGCATACGCAACGGTCGGAGCTCAGCCCTTGCTCTCAGAGAGACCGTCGGGCAGTTCGTATCATCGGTGTCGGAATAACTTGGAAACGGCCGTACACCATTGCAGCGAGGTCTCCTCCCCCACGGTAGCCCGCTGCGCACGGAGCTGCGCGGGCACCTCGCCCATTCGACCGACGAGGCCTGGTACGCCTGGTCGGTCATGCATGCGAGCACGGTGAGTATCCGTGAGATCGAGTCGAGCTTCTGGTCGTGAGCCGCGTATTTCCCGATGAGACGCCCGATCGGGTGAGAGAGGTCAGAATGCAGCCGCGAGTTTCCGGAGCAACCGAACTCCACGTCCCAAATCTTGTGACGGCTGCCCAAGCCATTCCTTCCTTCAGCACGACGACGCGCGATCGGCATGGCGCTTCAGGTTCTTGTACTGCTCGAGATCCTGTCGCTCCGAGAACCCGGCCCAGGCGAGAGCCATCGCGTCGTCGTGGCGCTTCCTGCGGTGGTACTCGTCGGCAACGAGCTCGCGGAGTCGGGAGTCCGTGCGCGCCGGAAAGGCCTCGAGCTCCTTTTCGGCCCACTCGAGGGCGAGATCGCTCTTGCCCGCCTCGCGGTACAGCTCGGCGATTTTCAGGAAGGAGTAGGCATGCGAGAGGTCCCGCTGCAGGACCTCGACCTGCGCGTCCAGGTCTCCATCGATCCGAGCCATCATGATGGCTGAGATGCGGAAGCGTGAGCCGTACTTCTCCGGGTCGTCCTGGCCTGGGCCAAGCGCCCCGACCCTCTGCCAGCGTTCTTCGGCGAGCCTGCGGTACTCGGCGACGCCCTCCTTCCCGAGGACGTCGGCATACGTGGCAACGGCACCGTGGAAGACGTCGAAGCCCGTCCCCGTCTCGCGCTCGAACAAGCGCTGCGCCAGCTCCACGGGATCAGGGCGGGCCTTCTCGCAGGCTCGCAGATGGTGCTCCTGGAGCCGCCCGAGGATGCTCCCCATCTGGCTGTCATCGTCCACCGAGCCGATCGCCTCTTCGACGGACAGCAGCGCGTGCTCGGCGAGCTCGATCGCCTCGGCCGCGTGCCCCGCGTCGAGGACCTCCTCGATGGTTCTCACAGCGGCCTCGACGCAGTTCGCGTAATCACCGACCTCGCGCCAGCTCACGTAGTCGCCCGGATCGATCGCTCGACCGAGGGCCTCCTTCATCGCGTCCACGTCGACGCCGCCCTTGCGACGCTTCTTGGCTGCCTCGAGGAAGAGTTGCTAGCGCAGCGCATGGTCCCAGACCGCGCGCTCCATCAGGAGTTCGGCGAGCACGGCCTTGTCCTCCTTGGCCAGGTACTCGCGGACATCGTCGAGCGTGATCTTCGGTTTCGGCTGGCGTGACGCGTCCGGCTTCGTTCGGCCGGCCAGTATTGCCAGCCCCACCGCGACACAGTGCTTGCAGAACTCGCCGTCGCTTCCGCGAGGGCAGCTGCACGAGTAGGCGAGCTCCTTCCCCTCGGACCACAACTTGACGGCGTAGGCCGCCGAACCCCGGACCTTCGCCGCGACAGTGCCCCGGTGTTCGTCGAGCGAGCGGACCTTGCCGCCGACGAAGTAATCCTCCCCGCGACTGAACGAGCTCGAGCCCGCGAGACGGCGCAACGTCTGGCGGTCGAACGTGGCGGCGAGCTGGACTCCCTTCCCGTTGGCGGACGACATGACCGGGGAAAGTACCCGATCGCGGCTGCCGGCCATGCCGCGTACAGGAACCGTCCGGCGCCGCCGTCGTCGGCGCAGGCGAACCGCTCCCCCTGCGAGACAGGCACGGTGGCGGCTGGGAAGGATGGTCTCGGGAGGTCTCTGTCAGAGAGGTTCCGGGTATCGCTCGCCAATAGAGTCGACCCGCAGGCTCAACCTCGTGAACCTCGCCGCCGTCTTGGCGTTCTTCACGGCGATCGCCAGTGCCTTCTTGCTACCGACCACGATCACCATCTTCCGGGCTCGGGTGACGCCAGTGTAGAGCAGGTTGCGCTGCAGCATGACGTAGTGCTGCGTGTGCAGCGGGATGACGACACACGGGTACTCGCTGCCCTGCGCCTTGTGGATCGAACAGGCGTAGGCGAGCACGAGCTCGTCGAGGTCGCTGTACTCGAACTTCACGGCGCGCCCGTCGAACGAAACCATGACCTCCTGCTCGACGGGATCGATCTCCTCGATGCGCCCGATGTCGCCGTTGAAGACATCGAGATCGTAGTTGTTTCGGACCTGCATCACCTTGTCGCCGACGCGCAGCGTCCGACTCCCTCGGGTCAGCGTCGAGCCGTGGGGATTCAAGAGCGCCTGCAGCTCGGCGTTCAGATTGGCCGAGCCCAGGAGGCCCCGGTGCATGGGCGTGAGTACCTGCACGTCGTCGACGGCGTTGAACCCGAGCTTCTTCGGGATGCGCTCGGCCAGCAGCTCTTTGACCGTCGCCAACACGTCCTCGGGCTCGTTGCGCTCGATGAAGTAGAAATCCGACTTCTCATCCTTGGCGCCCCAGGCCGGCATCTCGCCCCGGTTGATCTTGTGGGCGTTGACCACGATCTGGCTCTGCTCGGCCTGCCGGAAGATGTGGCTCAGCCTCACGACCGGCACCGCGCCCGAGTCCATGATGTCCTTCAGCACGCTCCCTGGTCCGACTGACGGGAGCTGGTCGACATCGCCCACCAAGATGAGCTGGGCAGCCGGCGGGATGGCCTTGAGTACGTGGTAGGCCAGCAGGCTGTCGATCATGGAGGTCTCGTCCAAGATGACGATGTCGGCCTCCAGGGGGTGGTGGTGGTCACGCTCGAACACCATTCCCTTGGGGCTGAATTCGAGCAGGCGATGGATGGTCTTGGCCTCGTGGCCCGTCGTCTCGCTCATTCGTTTGGCTGCACGTCCCGTAGGCGCCGCGAGCACGATCCTGCGCCCCTTCTTCTCCAAGATCTGGATGATGCTGTTCACGAGCGTTGTCTTGCCCGTACCGGGCCCGCCCGTGATCACCAACACCATGCGGGTCACCGCCTGGCGTATGGCCTCGCGCTGCTCCGGGGCGAGCGTCAGCTGCTGCTGGGTTTCGGTCCAAGTGATGGCGCGGTCGATGTCGATCGTGATCGGGGCCGGCGCGCTGGCCAACCGCTCCCGCAACATCGCCGCGGCCCCCGTCTCGGCCCTGTGCAGTGACTTCAAAAACACCGCCTCGGCATGTTGGGCCAGCCGCTCGACGACGAGGTGTTCACTGGCAGCGAGGTCGGTGATGGCTTGCTCGATGACGGCGGCATCGATCTGCAGCACCTCGACGGCGCTCGCCACCAACCGATCTCGCGGGTAGTAGACGTGACCGTCGTCAGCAAACTCCCCGAGTACGTGGAGTACGCCCGCCTCGGCCCGACGTGGGGACGTCGGAGAGATGCCCAGATTGCCAGCGATCTTGTCGGCGGTCTTGAATCCGATGCCGTAGATGTCGAGCGCCAGGCAATAGGGGTTCTCCTGGACGGTGGCGATGGCGCGGTTGCCGTACTGCTTGAATATCTTCACCGCCAGCAACGTGGAGACGCCATGGCCCTGCAAGAAGACCATCACCTCCCGGATCTGCTTCTGGCTCGCCCACGCCTCCCTGATCTTGGTGCTGCGCTTGGGGCCGATCCCATCGACCTCGACGAGGCGCTCGGGCTTGGCATCGATGACGTCCAACGTCTCGAGCCCAAAGTGCTCGACCAGGCGCTCGGCCATGACGGGGCCGACGCCTTTCACCATGCCGGAGCCCAGGTACTTCCGGATGCCCATGATCGTGGCCGGCGTCAGGGTCGTGTACGAGCGCGCTCGGAACTGCGGCCCGTACTTCTTGTCGGTGACCCAGGTCCCCGTGATCCGCAGGCTCTCGCCCGGCTGCACGCCGAGCAGGTTGCCGACGACGGTCACGGGATCACGCTTGCCTGGGACGGTAATCTTCACCACCGACCAGGCATTCTCCTCGTTGGCGTAGGTGATGCGCTCGAGGACGCCTTCGAGGGTGGCGACGTTCTGGCCGCCGTCGGGGCGGAGCGGATCCTGGATTGCAGGGATCATCGACGCACCCCATACCAGATTGCCTCCTCCATCTGCCAGCTCACGGCGAACAGGCCCGTCGTCAGCGTAGGAGCCGCCCGCCCTCGGGTGGCCGCAGCTCGGCCTTCGTCCACTGCCGGCGCGGCGGCGCGGCGATGTGCGTGATCTCGCCGCCGCGGACGAACAGATGCAGGTCATGGTCAGCGATGACGTTGGGGTAGATGAGGACGCGGTCACACGGGTTCACTGCAGCGCCATCGACCTGCCACAGCCCGTACTCTCGGGCCCTCTCGCCTTCCACCTCGCTCTGCGGCGGACCAAACCGGCGCTTGAAGTCCTCCACGGCCTTCGGGCAGCGCTTGATGAATCGGCTGACCGCAGGGTTCTTCGGCTTCTTGGCCTCCGCCGGCGGCGCTGGCCGCCAGTCGGGATCGAGCGACGTAATGATCCCGCTGGCTTTGGCTGCGTCGCAGCGCTCCTTCATGGCGCGCCGCATGCCCGGCCCGAACCTGATGTTGTATCTGCGCAGGAGGCCGTCGCAGACGATGCGGTCCTTCCACGGTAGGAGCACGGTATCGACCATGGCCGGGAGGGGTTGCGCGATGATCTCGGAGATCTCGCTGTTCAACCCGAGCACGCCGTAGGCGCGGGGCGGATCGCCTTCGGTCAGGAAGATCGTGAGCTCGCGCAGGTCACGCGCGATGACGAACCGGCCACTCGAGAACCGTCTCCAGCTGAGGACAATGCCGAGGTCGAGCTCGCGGAACTCGTCGGGGTTCTCCTCGACGTAGGCGCCGATGAGATCGATGTACTCGTACAGGAGATCTCTCGCCTCTGCCTTGCGCTGCGTGGGAGCGCGGCGAAAGCTCTCGGCGTCGATGACACCATCGATACCGCCGATCCTGGCGCACACGAACCCAATGAGCGAGTGGTAGAGCGAATGGAACTTGGTGGCCTCTTCGGGCGGGAGCAGCATGGCGTGTCTTCCGAGAATCCCATCTATTGATTGGCGGCCAGCCGTTCGCATCGATGATGCAGTCCGCGTACCTTCGGGAACGCGATGACGGGCCCGAGCTCGCGACGGAGAGATCCGATGAAGGGCCTTCTGCCAAGGCGACCGATGGGCAATTGGGACGTCACGAAGGCTCAGGCGTCGCCGGCGGCGAGCTCGGTGCCCGCGCGCAGCCGGTCGAGATAGACCTGATAGGCGAACCAGCGGTCGCGGCGCTTGCCCGTCGTCTCGACCAGCACGCCGCCCGCCACGAGCGCCTCGATCGCGCGCCCGGCCGTGGGTTTGCTTGCGTCAAGGATCTTCATCGCCGAGCTCACCGTCACAATCGGGTGCCGGGGCAGGGCTTCGAAGAGTCGCACCGCGGCGACGGAGAGCGCGCTCGCTGCGAGAATACGTGCGCGGTCGGCGCCGACGAGCGCGAAGAGCTCGCGCGCCGATGCGACGGCTTCTTCCGCGATCGTCGCGACACCTTCGAGAAAGAAGTCGAGCCACCCCTCCCAGTCGCCCTCCGATCGCACGGCGCTCAAGCGGCGGTAGTACTCACCGCGATGGCGCTTGAAGAAGAGGCTCAAGTACAGGAGCGGCTGGGCGAGTGCCTTCCAATGCTCGAGCGCGAGCGTGATCAGCAGCCGACCGATCCTCCCGTTGCCGTCGAGGTAGGGGTGGATCGTCTCGAACTGCACGTGCACGAGACCCGCGCGCACGAGGGGAGGGAGATCGGCGTTCTCCTCGTGCAGATACCTTTCGAACGCACCGAGTAGATCGGGCAGCAGGTGCGGCGGGGGCGGCACGAACACGGCGTTGCCGGGTCGCGATCCGCCGATCCAGTTCTGGCTGCGTCGAACCTCGCCCGGCTGCTTGTCGGCTCCGCGCACGCCGTGCATCAGACGGCGGTGGGTCTCGTTGAGCAGCCGCAGCGAGAGCGGCAAGCCGCCCGTGGCGGAGAGCTGCTCTCTCGCGAAGCGAAGTGCCTCGACGTAGTTGCAGACTTCCTCGACGTCGGGTCCGGGGTCCGTCGCATCCCCGGTCTCGAAGCGCAGGAGATCGACGAGCGTTGCCTGCGTCCCCTCGATCTGCGACGAGACGACGGCCTCCTTACGCACAAATGCGTATAAAAACCAGTCGATCGAGGGCACCATCGCGCCCGCGAGCTCGAGGCGACCGAGCGCTTGCTCGGCGCTTCGCAGCCGTTCTGCGAGCGGGCCCGTGATCTCGACCGGCGGGGCAGGGGGGAGGCGGTGCGGAACGAACGCCTCCACCGTCTCGCCGCCGACGGCCGTCCGCTCGTATTGGCCTGTGGTTCGCTTCATGGAACGCGCCCAGTCCTCGAAGGCCCGGCCGGTGCCCCTCGGAACGCCGTCGTGCCAAGCTCAAGCCGCTAGGAACGAAGTCTTGACTAGCCGGATTGGAAAGTCAAGAGATCGTTACTAGTCGGAACCGGCCGAAGCACGGACCGCGCAGCGGGGCTGTGCTTCGCCAAAAACCCGTATCATCTGAACGTGCTCGACATTTTCGATCGCGCGAGGAGAGGCGATCGCGAGCGATCGGATGGCCTGTGCCCTTGAAACCAGGGCTGCACCCGGGTCAGCATGGGCTTTCATGAAGGCCTTGAACCTTGTGCTGACCCCCTTCGGGCGTTGGGCCGCTCGCGCTCCGACCTCCTGTTCGAGAACGTGGCGTTGCGTCAGCAGATCAACGCCCTGACCCAGACGAAGCCTCTCCCCCGGCTCTCGCCAGAAGATCGCATGCTCTGGGTCGCGCTGCGTAGGGCCTGGCACCGCTGGCAGGATGCCCTCCTCGTCGTCCAGCCCGAGACCGTCGTGGCTTGGCATCGGAGAGCCTTCCGGCGCTACTGGACCATCCTCTCGCGAGCGCCGGGCCGGCCGGGGCTGGACACGGAGGTTCGCAGGCTCATCGTCCGGATGGCGTGCGAGAATCCGACCTGGGGTGCGCCGCGCATCCACGGCGAGCTCTTGAAGCTGGGCTTCGACCTCTCGGAGCGCACTTGTCGCGGTACCTGCCGCGGATCCGGCCGGGCAGGGGAACGATCCGCGCGTGGAGGACGTTCCTTCGGAATCACCGCGAGGCGCTGGCGGCGATGGACTTCTTCACGGTGCCGACGGCCACGTTTCGGGTCCTGACCGTCTGGTTCCTGATCCGCCACGGCCGCCGGAAGATCGTCCATTTCGATATCACGGAGCACCCGACCGCGCCCTGGGTGGTGCAGCAACTTCGCGAATCGTTCCCGTACGACAGCGCACCGTCCTATTTGGCGTTCGACCGAGATTCGATCGTCTCGCAACGTGTGATCTCAACGATTCAGGCGATGGGCATCGAGCCGAAGCGGATCGCAGCGCGGAGTCGCTGGCAGAATGGCGTCGCCGAGCGCTGGATCGGGAGTTGCCGGAGGGAGCTGTTGGATCGCGTGGTCATTCTGAACGAGCGCCATCTCCGGCGCCTCCTTCGGGATTACCTCGATTACTATGCGCGCGATCGCTGCCATCTCGCGCTGGACAAGGACGCTCCGGACACGCGCTCGGTGCAACCGCGACCGAGTGGCCGAGCCCGAGTCGTCGCGCATCGCCGGCTGGGCGGCCTCCATCACCGCTACGCGTGGCGAGAAGCCGCATAAAGACAGCCAGAATACCGCCGCTCCCCACTCGGCTTCGTGCCGCATCCCTCCGGACGGGGACGGTGATTGCGCCCGGGTCGCGCTCTACGCAGAGTGTTGCTCACTCCAAAACCGGCGTTCGCCCCGGCTGGACGGGAGGTCCACGTGGCTCCTACACGAGCAAGCCGCACCCGATGCGTAATGGCGAAGCACACCTGGCCGACGAGTACTCGTACAAAAAAAATGCCCGACGACGATGAAAATCTGCTGGGCGAAAAACCAGATTGCGATGAGGACGTCGAAGATCATGCGTCCGAACGACGAGGTCGGCATGAAGGGCCAGATCACATTGCCGTAGAGATGGTGCACCAGATCCCAGCTGGTGTGCATGAGCCATGCGAGACCTATGAACACATACGAACGGAGGCCGAGGTAAGCGACCACTCCGCCGGCGACGGCAGCGTAGAGCAGGCCACACGCCGAGGCCGCCGCTCAGGTACACGCCGCTCGCTGGTTGGCCGCGTGGTCGCATTCGAGGAAGTGCCGACTGCGATCGACGCAATGGCCAACCGCCAGACTGCGGGCCGCACGATCGTGAAGCTGTACTAGCGCGTCCCCAGACGCACAAAAAAGAGAACGCCCCGGAGAATCCTCACCGTTCCGGGGACATCAGGTAGCGAGGAATGCTTCTGCACTGCGAGGCTTATGGCAAGAATGACCTTGCGACGCCGCAATGAGTACACTGCATTACGTTATCATGGCGCTCTCATTTGGCCGGCAGCATGAAGGTTCAGTCGTGTTGACCGCGATTCCGATTCTGCGGTAGGCTGCTCACGCGGATAGCTTTTGTGAAGGTGCCTCCCGGGCCGCTGGGCGGATAGGAACGCCATGGCCGACGACGATCGTCCCTACATAGTGATCACAGCCGATACCCACGCGGGCGCGGCGGTCGATGCTTACCGCGACTATCTGGACCCCGCCGAGCGCAGCGAGTTCGACACCTGGCGTATCCGCTACCGGAACCCGTCACCGAAGCACGTAGGTGGCAAGAAGACCAAGAACTGGGTCTCGGTCGAGAGACTGGCCGATCTACAGCGAGACGGCGTCGTGGGCGAGGTCGTGTTCCCGAACAC